>NZ_MWQN01000001.1:6470000-6770000 GCF_002024165.1 Embleya scabrispora | reverse complement strand
CGAGGAGCGCTTCGGCGGGGCGACGGCACGCGCTCACGACCTCGCCGCCACGGCCAAGCTCGCCGGTCTCGTCGCCGAACTGGAGAAAATCGGAGTGGGCGCGGGCAGTGACGCGCGGGTCGTCGTCTTCTCCGAGCGTCGGGAAACCCTCGACTGGCTTGGCAGCGTCCTGCCCGCCCTGCTCGGCTGGAAGAAGCAGGCCGACGGCCGCGCCGCGGTCAAGGTCCTGCACAGCGGTATTCCGGACACCGTTCAGATGGAATACGTCGACGAGTTCGCCCGCGCGGGCAGCGACGTACGGGTCCTGCTGACCGGCGACGGCGCCTCCGAGGGCGTCAACCTGCACCGCCAGTGCCACCATCTCATCCACTGGGACCTGCCCTGGAGCCTGATCCGGGTCGAACAGCGCAACGGCCGCATCGACCGCTACGGGCAAACCGAGCCGCCCGAGTTCCGGGCCATGATCCTCACGTCGGAACACGAACTCGCGCTCGACGACCGGGCCATCGCCGAAAAGGTCCTCGCTCGCGAGGCCACGGTGCACGAGGTGTTGGGCGCGGTCGAGGCGGCCACCAAGGAGAAGGACGCGCAGAAAGAGGAAGTCCGGGTGATGGAGGCGCTGTTCAAGGGCGTCGCCCCCGCGGACGCGGTATGCGATCTGATCGTCCGCTCGGCGGACAGGGGTGACGACGTCGGCACAGTCGGACTCCCCATCGAGCGACAGACCATGAGCGAATTCGGCGTCGACCCAACGGCCGACGCCGAATTCGACGACGACTCGGCGTTCGACTTCGACTTCGACGACATCGGATCACTCGCCGAAGACGAGGCCGGCACCGGCAGCTCGGCGGAGCAGAGCAACACCCGCGCAGATTCCACATCGTTGCCGCCCATTCCGGTGGTCGACGAACTGCGGTTCTTCACCGGTCGCCAGGAATACGTTCGGGCCGGTCTGGCAGAGCTCGCCGAACTGGAGTCCTTCCGCCTGGACACCGTGGATCACGGCACCGACCTCAGCTTCGACACCCCCAAGGACCTGGTCGACCGGCTCGACGTTTTGCCCACCGGGTATCTGCGCGACCAAGGGATCAACCGACGGATGAAGCTGACCTTCAGCCGATACGACGCCGCCGACTCGTTGCGACGTGCCCGCGAGGACACGAACTCGCACTCCCTGTGGCCCGACGCGCATTACGTCGGCGAGTTGCACCCGGTCGTGGAATGGATCACCGACAAGGTGCTGGTACAGCTCGGCCGCCAACAGGCCCTGGTGCTCCAGGTCGACGGTGAACGTGTACCCGAGCCGGTGATCCTCACCCAAGGAGTGTGGTCCAACGAGGAGGGCCGTCCGACCGTCGTCGCGTGGCTCGCCGTGTACCTGGGAATCGACAGTGAGCCGACGGTCCGGGAACTCACCCGTGACCTGCTCGCGGAACTGGGTGTCGGCCCCGGGATGAGCACCGGTTTCACCGGTGGTGACCTCGCCGCGTTGACGCCCTTGATCCCCGCGGCAGTGGCCGCGACCCGCGCGGAGCTGGACAAGCTCCGCGTGAAGGCCGATCGGGAAGTCGACGCACCGTTGCGGGACTACGAGACGCGGGTGCAGAGCTGGCAACAGCAATCACTTCCGGGTTTCCCGGGCGGCCGAGGCGCTCGCGACAGGGTCGGCGACACCTTGCGCGTTGCCGCACAGCGGCTGCGGACCGCAGGTGAACCGATGGTGCGCGTGCTGGCCGTACTGGAGCCCGGCACATGACAGGCCACGACGACATTCACACCGATGACCGCAGCGGGCAGGAGCAGCAGGCGTGACGTTCGACTCCCTGATCAATGAGGGTGAGTACTTCCCGTCCTTCTACCTGGACGAGATCCTGCCCAAGCAGCTCAAGAACGGCCCGCTGAAGGACTGGACGGCCCAGGAGCGCCAGGGCAGGCCCACGCCCCGGCAGGGTCTGCGCGACCTGGCCGGCGTGTACCTCGACGCCCGCGCGGCACTGGGTCGGGATGCCGAAAAGTTCGGCAGCGTCCCCGACGCCTTCGCGTTCGCCGCGCAGGAGGCCGCCACTGCGGCGCTGAAGGCGCTCGGTCCGCAGCACGAGGTGCCCGACTTCCAGCCGCAGCCGCCTCGCCCGGTCGACGACGGCAATCCCGAGGCCCAGTGGCGCACGGGACTGGCCGACTGGCACGCGCGACTGTTGCACGCGCTCGGATTCCGTTGCACACCCGGTCACCTCACCGCACACGGCCCCACCGGTCCGAGCGCCGTACCCGTCCTGCACAGCGAGCTGGGTGTCGTGGTCCTCGCCGGCGGCTTCGCCGAGAACGTCGACGACGCACGGGGCGACGGTTTCGCGAACCGGCTGCCCGCGCCGGTACGGGTCGCTCCGGGCAAGACCGTCCACAGCGTCACGGATCTGGCCGCCTGGGTGCTCGCCGCGGCCAACGGGCCGCGCTACGCGGTACTGCTCTTCGGAGCGGTGCTGGTGCTCGGTGACCGGGAGGGCTTCGCGCGGGGCCGCTACCTCGCGGTCAACCTCGACACCGCCCTGCCGCGGATGGCCGCGAAGGCAGCGACGGTGGGAGAGATCGACCTGATCGCCGCGCTCTTCGGCGCGCCCTCGCTGCGCCCGCGCGAAGACGGCGTCGACGACGACATCACCCGACTGCTCGCCGAGTCGCGCGACCACTCGGTGGGCGTGACCGCGGAGTTGCGGGTCGGCCTGCAAAAGTCCGTCCAGCTGATCGCCAACGAGGTACTGAACCGCGCCCGCGCTCAGGATGTGCAGCCCGATGACCTTCAGGAGTGGCTGCCCGAGACCCTCAAGGAACCGGGCGATCTGCCCAAGCTGTTGACCACCGAGTCGCTGCGTTACCTGTACCGCATCTTGTTCCTGCTGTACGCCGAGGCACGACCCGAACTCGTCATCCTGCCGATGAAGAGCGAGGAGTACGTCACCGGGTACAGCGTCGCCCGGCTGCGCGAGCTGGTCGTCCAGGAGAAGCTGGGCAGCAGTTCCCGACGCGGCCTGCACTTCCACGAATCGCTCGCCCTGCTCTTCGACCGGGTATTCCGGGGACACCCGACGGCGGACACGCTCACCACGCGCGAGGGCGCGGGCGCGGCGGCTTCGGCGGGGGTATCCCAGGCGGAGCCGGTTGTTGATGTCTCGGGCCCGGGTGCGAGTGTTGCCGAAGACGACGGGTATGAGGGCGTGCGCATCGAGGCCCTTCGTTCCCGGCTGTTCGACCCGGCTTCCATAAAGCTGGTCGGGCAGCAGATCACCTACCCGGAACATGCCCTTCCCGAGGACGCTCCCACCCCGGCCCCGCTCGACCTGCGGTTGCGCAACGAGGTGTTGCACCAGGTTTTGCGCCACCTGACCCTCAAGGAGGGCAAGGTGGGCGGGCGTGGTGGCTTCATCAGCTACGCCAACCTGAGCATCAACCACCTGGGCGCGGTGTACGAGGGCCTGATGTCATACACCGGCTTCATCGCCCGCGAAGCGCTGTACGAAGTAGCCAAGGGCGGTGACCCCGAGGGTGGTTCGTGGTTGATCAACGCCGGCCAGGTCGCGTCCGGCCGCTACCCGGATGAGCCGGGCAACAGCGTCTTCGTGAAGGACGAGGTGGATCGCGACTCCGGTGAGAAGGTATCGCGCGTGCACCCCGTGGGGTCGTACGTCTACCGGCTGGCGGGCCGTGATCGGCAGACCAGCGCGTCGTACTACACCCCCGAATCGCTGACTCAGGTCACGGTCGAACAGGCCCTGCGCTTCCGGCTCGACGACGACGGGAACGTCGACCCACGCGAGCCGGAGAAGTCCGAGGTGAAGGCCGCCGACGTGTTGCGCTGGCGCGTATGCGAACCGGCCCTGGGGTCGGGGGCGTTCCTCAACGAGGCGGTCAACCAGCTTGCCGAGCTGTATTTGCGGCTGGCCCAGCACGAGCGCGGTGAGCAGATCGACCCGGAGGACTATCAGCGCGAACTGCAAAAGGTGAAGGCGTACATCGCGCTACACAACGCGTACGGGGTCGACCTCAACGACACTGCGGTGGAGCTGGCCGAAATCTCGTTGTGGCTGAACACCATGTATCCGGGGATGAAGGCCCCCTGGTACGGCCTGCACCTGCACCGAGGGAACTCGCTGATCGGCGCGGTGCGGAAGGTTTACGGCGGGCAATCGCTCAGTGAGGGCGGCTGGCTCAACGCAAAGGATCAGCAGCGACCGAGGCACGTGCCGCTGACCGAGAAGCTGCCCGGACGGGCGGTGCACCAGTTCCTGCTGCCCGCGCTGGGGTGGGGATCGGTCGCCGAGGCGGTGTCGATTCGCAAGCCGGCAAAGGACGCGGAGGACCAGACCCCGAAGAGTGTGGTGGCCGGGGCCGTCGCGGACTGGCTGGAGCCGGAACGCATCCAGGCGATGATGCGATGGCGCGCTGCGATGCGGCGGGCGCCGAAGGGGGACCCGAAGACGGTCGCCGCTGCGGCGAAGAAGCAGGCGGGGAAGGTGTCGACGCCGGCGCAGTCTCCGCGATTGCCCGCGGTGTACGCGGACTCCGGGCAGGGCGCGCTCGACCTGGGCATGGACATCTGGGAGCAGCCTGGGCTTGATCTCACGGGGGCCGGCGCGGGAGGCGGCAGCGGTCGCGGACTCGCCGCTGTGAGGCGGGAGCAGAAGCGTGAGGACACCCAGGACAAGGCGGAACTGAGGTCGCAGACCGGCAGGTTGCGGGCGCTCGCGCTGCGGGTGGAGTACCTGTGGGGGCTCGTCGTTCTGCGGCTTCGGCTCTCCGAGCAGGAGATCGCGCGGAGCATCGACGTGTGGGGCGCGCGGCCGGAGGATCTGGCACAACCGCGGGCCGGCGCGGTCATGGACCGGGACGCGGTGTTGGCAGCGCTGCGCACGGAGGGCAGCCCGTACTGGCGGCTGAAGCAGCTGATGGACACGTGGTGCGCGCTGTGGTTCTGGCCGTTGGAAGAGGTTGGCTTGCTCGACGGTACCGATCGGGATGCCTACTTCGTGGGGGACAAGGACCTGACGAAGATCAAGCGGGGGCTCAAGGACGAGAACGGCGATGTGCGTCAGGTGGCGCTCAAGTCCCTGGACGACTGGCTGGAGTTCGCCGAAGCGGTCGTGGGTCGTGTGGACGCGGATGGCGATTCATTGTTTGAGATTCCGGAGGTACGTGACCTCGAACAGCTCGATGCGGTGGAGCGCGAACTCGACGCGAAGATGGTTTCGATCTCGGCCTGGGCGGAGGCCACCGATATTGGGGGGACCTTCCCTTGGTTCGGTCGAGCGTACGACATCTCGGCGCAACAGGGGTTTCAGCACTGGGAATTGGACTTCGCACACGTCTTCGTTGAGGGCGGATTCGACCTGATGGTGGGGAACCCGCCGTGGGTCAAGCAGGAATGGAGGGAAGGTGGTGTTCTCGCCGAGTTCGAGCCTTGGTTCGAACTCGCCGAAAAGCCGAGTAACGAGGCTTGGGCGGAACGCAAGGGGGCGGTGCTGGTGCGCCCAGGTGCACGATCGGCATTTCTGGGTGAACTAGGAGAAAATGCAGCGGCTTCCGAATTCATGGCATCGCTGGATATGTACCCTGAGCTTGCCGGTACGCAGCCGGATTTGTATCGAGCTTTCATGGTGCTGGCCTGGCGCACGACGGGGAGGCAAGGCGTGGCTGGGCTCATCCACCCATCGACACATCTGGCTGGGGCGAAAGAGCGGGCTCTGCGGCGGGCCGCCTATCGACATCTGCGATTCCATGCAGACTTTGCCAATGAGCTTCTACTCTTTGCTAACCCTGTCGGCAATAGCAGCCACTTCAGTGTGAATGTCTATTCCAGCGATAGTGAGATTCGGTTTCAGCACATGAGCTGGCTGCTGCACCCGCAGGTGCTGGCCAGGTCGCTACGGCATGATGGGACCGGTGCCGTTCCTGCTGTGAAGCACGAGGGCAAATGGGATTTGCGGCCGCATCGTGATCGCATCATCACCGTCGACCGCCGTACACTCGCTGAGTGGGGAGCGCTGGCGGGTGAAGAGGTTGCTTCTCCTGTCGAAGAGGTGAAGCTGCTCTATCCGGTTATGCGATCCGAAGAGTCGGCTATCGCCGCATTGGCACGGTGGTCTCACCGCCTTGGCTCCCTGGAGCCGCGTATCAGCCGCGGATTTGACGAGAAGAACGACCGCACGGCCGGATATTTCTCGTGGTCTCCAGGCGTTGCGCAGCATTGGAATCAAGTCATTATCCAGGGAACGATGCTGGGTGTTGCAACGCCATATTCGAAGCAACCGCCCAAGACTGGTTCCAAAACAATGCGGGATTACGATCCTTGGGACCATGTTGACCTTGCCGAAGATGCGGTGCCTTGCACAAACTATCGGCAGTTGTCCGAGCAGTCTCGATACGTCGCGGGCAGGACCGCTGGGTCGATCATGCGCGGTTCTTGCAATTGAGGAATGACTCAGCAGCCAATGCCGCGGCAGAGGCTGAAGTCGATATTGTGGAACCTAAATTGTGCGGCATGGAGCGTCAAATTGCGATCGAAGACATTCTTCGATCGGCGAGCATGCGTCCATTTTCCGAGTTCTATCGTGTTGCATGGCGAGAGATGATTGCATCGAATACGGAGCGTAGTCTTTACGCAAGTTTGATCCCGCCAGGGGCCAATCATATCCATGCGGTTCGGAGCGCTGCGCTTGCTTCCGCCGTGGACACGGTGCTGGTGGCGGGCTTCTTTGCCTCACTGCCTCTGGACTACGCTTTGCGCATCTCCGGGCGAGGGCATTTGGACACTTCTGATGCGAAGGTCTTGCCAGCTCCGACGCCTGGACACCCCTTGGCTGCGTCACTTTTGTTGCGTACTCTACGGCTCAACTGTCAAACGAACGCCTACGCAGCCTTGTGGGAAGAACTTTATGATCCCGCCTGGCAGGAAGACGCCTGGGTTGAGGATCTCGCGGGTCGGTTTGACACGCATCTAGCTCAGGGTGTCACTCCGAAGTGGACTCGCGACACCCCGCTCCGTGCCGAGCGTTTGCGCCGCTTTGCATTGGTGGAGATCGACGCCCTAGTAGCTGTCTGGTTGGGGATCAGTGCCGATGAGCTGGTGGCAATATACGAAGCTCGATTCCCAGTGCTTCAGCAGTATGAGGAGAATATGTGGTTCGATGCGTCCGGGCGTCGCATTACCAAAGCACATCAGGTCCACGGCTACGGCCAGCCGAAGGACGCCTGGAAGCAGCTCAGTTCGCATGAGAATTTTCCGCTTGAGGCCACTGTCCCCGATAGTTATGTCGGCCCGCTTTATCGCGCAGACCGTAGGCGAGAAATGCGTGCTGCGCACGACGAGTTCAGCCGCCGTCTGCGAGCAGCTGGCTGGGAGCCTGGAGATGCGAAGGCGCCCGGGAGCGTGGGGGAGTGATCGCTACCAGATCGAGGGCCATGCCACTGCTCATCCGTAGGCATGGCCCTCTCGGCTGGTGTGCGCAAGTTCGAGTCAGTGGGCCCGATCAACCGTAAAGACGACGAAGCCTGTCCACGCCTTGGACGACAGCGCGAGGATCGGACCGTCGTGATTCTTGGAGTCCCGAACGTAAACGACTTCGGTGCCTGTCGCCGCTTCCACGCACTCGCCGCCGCCGCCGCTGCTGTAGCTGCTCTTGAACCATGCGCCCTCCGGGACAGGTGGCGCGGCACGCTGAACGGTCATCGTTCTCCCAGCAGTTGCTCGACAAAGGCCAACGACTCACTCGGGGTGAGAGCCTGAGACCGCAGGATGCCATAGCGGGATTCAAGTTCGCGGATCTTTGGCAGCCCGGTGTACAAGCGGCTGTCGTCCTGTACCTCGGTGTACGCGACGCGCTGTCCCTGCGCGGTGTCGATCAGGTTGAACGGGCCGCCGAGACCGGCGTGGTCCTCGCGATTGGTCGGCATGACCTGGATCTCCACGTTACGGTTTTGCCCGATGAGGAGGATCTGCTCCCGCTGACCGCGCAGCGTCATCCGGCCGCCGATCGGCCTGTGCAGCACCGCCTCTTCCATGATGAAGCTCATCAACGGAGAAGGCCGACGGCCGAAGATCCGCTGTCGTGCCAAACGCGCTGCCAGTCGTTGTTCGATCACTTCGTCGTCCAACAGGGGGCGCTGCATGCGAAACACGGCACGCGCGTAGTCCTCGGTCTGCAGCAGACCTGGAACGGCGACCGTGGCATACACCGACAGGGCAACCGCTTCTCCCTCCAACCTCGCCGCGTCCCGGAAGAACGCCGGATACTGCGCCCGCGCCAAGTCCTCCTTCAGCGCCTTGAGTACCCCGCCCGCATCCAGCGCGTCGTCCGCCTTGTCGATGAACTTGGGCGGCGCGATGCGCCGACCCTGCTCGTAGGCCGCGATCGTCGCGGTCGAGTAGCCCATCTGTGCGCCGAACTCGACGCGCTCCACCCCGGCCCTGATCCGCAGCAGCTTCAACTGGCGACCGAAAGCTGCCACCAAGCCCGTCCCCGGCTCGTCTTCCGGCCGTTGTCCGATCGTCTCGCGCCCGCCGTTTCCATCTCGCTCTGACCCACTCGGCCTCACCACCCTCCCCAGCCCAACGCGCCGTCGAAGTCCTCTACACGGCGCACACCGCCTACTCGTCCCACCCCGACGCATACAACCCCGAAACGTCCGTGCGTCACCCCTGGTCACGCTACGCCACCGATTGGGACGTTGGCGGCATGACGATCAAGTCCGACACATCTCCCGAAACCGCGTTTCCTGTGGATCTCGCCGAGCCCGCCCACCACTTCGCCATGCGTTTCAGCTCGACGCCGCGCGGCGCCCGTCTCGCGCGGCGGCTCGTGGCCCACCGACTGCACGAATGGGGCGTGCCGTACGACAGCGACCCCCACGATGCGATGACACTGATCGTGGGGGAGCTGTGCGCGAACGCCGTATGCCATGGCCACGCCCCCAGGCGGGATTTCCGGCTCCGTCTGGCCGCGAACGATGCGACCATCCGCGTGGAGGTCACCGACTCGCGCTCCGGATTGCTTCCCGTCCCCGGCGCCGCCCGCGTTCGCGAGGACACCGCCCCGATCGCCGAATCCGGACGTGGCCTGCTCCTCGTGGCGAGCACCGCGACCGAATGGGGCTGGTACCCCGAGCCGGGTGGACGAGGAAAGACGGTCTGGGCCGACTTGCGCCTCCACCGCGCCGACGCCGATTCCTCCGCCCCCAACGCGACCGCATCGAAAACGCGGCCCGGTCCGGATCGGCGGAAACGTCCCAAGTAGCCACCACCGACCCAACCGGCACCAGGTGAAACAACAGGCTCACCGTCGGACACCGCCAGTAAGGTGGACGGATCATCGAGCGCAGCGGATATCGATGATCCTGACCGACCACGGGGGCCTGCGAGCGTCATGAGACCCACACTGGCCGCGCAGACACTGCGCGACACCACAGTCGAGTATCTGACGACGACGTTCGCGCTCGCGGAGCCCGACACCCAGGACGCGCTGACCGACTTCCTGACCGATCCGGCCGACGGGCTGTTCCGCGGCCCCTACCTCCGCATCCGGCGCCCGTTCCGGCCGGCCGCCGACGGCTGGCAGCGGCACCTGGACTGGTGGCCCGGAGACCAGTGGCCATACGCGCACCAGGCGGAGGCGTTTGCCCGACTGACCACCAAGGACGGGCACGTCCCGCAGCCGACCCTGGTGACGACCGGCACCGGCTCGGGCAAGACCGAGGCGTTCCTGACGCCGGTGCTCGACCACTGCCGTCGGGCACGGGTAGCCGGCCGGCCCGGCATCAAGGCCATCCTGATGTACCCGATGAACGCGCTCGCCGGCGACCAGGCCGACCGACTCGGGAGACTGCTCGAAGACAGCCGCCTCGCCGAGGTCACGGCGGGCCTGTACATCGGCGAGGCCAAAGCGTCACGCACGGCATCGCCGTACGGGCGGGTGATGGTCGACCGGGCCGAGATCCGCCGTAACCCGCCGGACATCCTGATCACCAACTACAAAATGCTCGACCTCCTGCTCCAGCGGCAGCAGGACGCCCCGCTGTGGCGCGACGCGGACCTCGCCTACATCGTGATCGACGAGTTCCACACCTACGACGGCGCGCAGGGCACCGACGTGGCGATGCTGCTGCGCCGCCTCGCCGCCACCGTCGGGGTCTGCGAGCCCGGGCGTCCGCTCGGCTCGATCTGCCCGGTGGCGACCTCTGCCACGCTGGGCGCCGCGCAGGGTCTGCCGGCGTCGGCCGCGCCCGCACCGGACGCCACCGGCGCCGGCCCGCGTCCCATGCTGACCTTCGCGTCGCAGGTGTTCGGCGTTCGCTTTCCGGACGACTCGGTCGTCGGCGAGGACCGCCAAGAGCTGGACGCGTTCCTGTCTCCCGTCGATCTGACCCTGCCGCTGCCCAGCCCCGCCGAACTGGTCGCGCTACCCGATCCGGCCCGCACACCCGCCGGCTTGGACGCGGTCGCCCGTGCCACCGTCGGTTGTGACGCCGTCGACCCGCGTGAGTTGGGTCGTCGACTGCTCGCGCACCCCTTGACCCATGCCCTGCTCCGGGCCGAGGTGGACGCGCCGCTCACCGCCGTCGAAGCCCTGTCCTCCTTCGATCCCACCTCCGCGTGGCGCACCGCCGCGGCGGGACAGCCCGAGATCGCGGCCACCGCGCTGGCCCGCTTCGTGGCGTTGATCTCGGTGGCCCACGACCCCGCCGCCCCCGCCGGGCGTGAGCGGCCCCTGCTGATGATCGAGACACACCTGTGGCTGCGCGCGCTGTCCCGGGTACTCCGCTTCGTCGCCCCGACACCGGTCTTCTCCTGGTCCGACGCCGACCAGGCGGCGGCCACCGCCGTCGACGTGGCCCCTGCGGCGTTGGGCAACGGCCGCCCGCCGCGAGCCGATTCACCGCAGGAAGAACGCCGCCGCCTGGCCCGGCGATCCGGGCGGCTGCCCGCCGTGTACTGCCGACACTGTGGACGGTCCGGCTGGAGCGCGATCTGCCCCGAGCGCAACCCGAATTCGCTGGTGACGGCACCGGACGAGATCTACCGACTCAGCGCGGGCGGCGGTGCGGGCAAGGGCCGCGTGCGAGCGCTCGTCGCCGCGACCGCGACCGAGGCGGCCGAGCAGGCACGGGCGATCCTCCATCAGCGCACACGGCGCGGGCGTCGTGGGGCCAATCACGACTCGACCGTGCTCGTGCTCGAAGACAACGGCGAGGCGCTGCGTCGGATCGACCCCGACGAAGTCCTCCTCGACGACCACCGGATCGCCGACGCCCCCGAGAACGGCGTCTACGTGCTGGCCTGGTTCGACAACGCCGAAGCCGACGCGAACTCCCAACAGGATCGCTGTCCCGCGTGTGCCCAGGCCCAGGGCATCCGCTTCCTCGGCGCCGGAGTGGCCCCGCTCGCCTCGGTCGTGGTCACCCAACTGTTCACCGGTGGCGAGTTGCCCAAGCGCGACAAGCACGGGCGCGACCACCGGCGCACGCTGATCTTCAACGACTCGGTCCAGGACGCGGCACACCGCGCCGGATTCGTGGCCAGTCGAGCCTGGAAGTTCTCCCTGCGCTCCCTCGTACACCAGCAGTTGGAGTCGCGCGCGCGGGAGAATCCGGTACTGGGCACCGAGGGGATCCCGCTCAACGAGCTCATCGCCGCGCTGGTCAGTCGCGCCGCGGTCTCCGAAGAGCGATTGCTCTCCTCCGTCGTTCCGCCCGACCTGCACGACGTGGACCAGGTGAAGGCTCTTCTGGCACGCAAGAAACGCGTCTCGCCCAGTGCCTGGAATCTGGTCGGAGAGCGGCTGGCACTCAACACCATCCTGGAGTTCGGCCTCAATTCGCGCATGGGGCGCACCTTGGAGCTGACCCGCACGGTGGCGGCCGAGGTGCACGTGCCGAACGCCGAGCGCGTGGCGAAGACGGCCGAGGCCCTGTATCTCAAGCATCTGGAGGGCCAACTTCCGCTCGGTGAAGCACCGGATGAAACTGTCCCCGCCCGCCACGCGCTACCTGCCGCCGGCCCGGAACGGCTGCGGCGCTTCGAAGGCTATATTCGCGGCCTGTTGGAGCACGTACGGCAAAGCGGCGGTATCCGGCACGCGTGGCTGGACGCGTTCATCACCGCGGAAGGCCGTCGCCGCTACTCCATCTGGGGCGGACGCCCGGAGGGCATGCCGGCCTTCGGCCGCAACTCCGAGGCACCGGCGTTCGTGCTCGTCGGTGCGGGCTCCGGCAAGACGGACTTCGAGCGCGTCGACACCCGGGAGAGCTGGTTCGTCGACTTCACCCTGCGCTGCCTCGGCCTGGACGCCGCGGCCGCGGCCGGGTACCTCACCGAACTGATCCCGCTCCTCGCGGGCGACGACATCGGCGTACTCGCCTATCGAGCCACGGGGGACGCCAAACAGGGCCGAAACCGAGGCCACGGCGTGTACGGGCTCACCCCCGGCCACATCCGCGTCCGCCCACTCGCCGACGACCAAACCGCACACGCCGCCTTGACCTGCCCGGACTGCGGCTGGACGCAGACCGTGCCTCCCGAGCGCGTTCCCGTCTGGACCGGACTTCCGTGTCCGCTCAAACGCTGCGGTGGCGCGCTGATCGTGCCCTCGTCGGCGGCGGACGGGCGCGCCGCGCGCGACTACAGCTCCGACTACTACCGGCGGCTGTACCGCGAGTCGGACACCTACAGCGTGGTTGCCGCCGAACACACCGGCGTTCTCAAGCGCAAGGAGCGCGAGGAAGTCGAACGAGGCTTTCGACAAGGCGTGTTGCACACCGACCCGAATGTCCTCTCCTGTACCCCCACACTCGAACTCGGGATCGACATCGGCCAGTTGGAGGCGGTGATCCTGGCATCGCTGCCGCCGACCACGGCCGGCTACACCCAACGGGCGGGCCGGGCGGGCCGGGCCACCGGCAACGCCTTCCTGGTCTCCTTGGCCGACACCAGCCCGCGGGCCCTGTACCACCTCGCCGAACCACGCCACCTGATCGCCGGCCCGATCCTGCCGCCCGGCTGTTTTCTGTCCGCGGGCGAACTGCTGCGCCGGCAGTACACCGCCCACCTGATCGACCTGGCCGCGCGCGGGCGACTCGACGACGTGCCACCCCTGCCCGACCGCGCGACCGCCCTGTTCGGACGAGTCGGCTGGCTCGGTGTGTTCGGCAAGGCGGTCACTGAACGCACCGACCTCGTCG
This sequence comes from Embleya scabrispora, assembly GCF_002024165.1. NCBI lineage: Bacteria > Bacillati > Actinomycetota > Actinomycetes > Kitasatosporales > Streptomycetaceae > Embleya > Embleya scabrispora. The sequence goes on along the minus strand of NZ_MWQN01000001.1, from coordinate 6,756,776 downwards.
AGGACTTCCTGAACCTGTTCCCCACGATCGACGGCGTACCCGATTCCGGGGTCTCCCACGACGCCCGCAAGTCGTTGCGGCGCCACGTGGAAGGCGGCGGCCTGGCCCGTGCGCTGCGCGACGCCGAGAAGGCGTGGGAGGCCGAACGGATCGAGCTGGTGCGGCGACGTGCGCTGATCAACGAGGCGGCCGACGCTCTCCAGGACAACATCGAAGACCAGGCCCGCGAAAAGCGCGGCCTCGGTCGGGAAGCGATCGGGGTCGGCAAGCGGCTCCAGGAACTCGGCCAGTCGGGCGCCCAGGGCTTCCTGGTCGAATGCGGCCTGCTGCCCAACTACAGCCTGGTCGAGGACGGCGTGCGCCTGGAGGCGATGCTCACGCACAAGGAACCCGCCCCGAAGACACGTGGCAGCGACACCGACGACGCACCCGCATCGAGGTGGCGTAGCGAACTGCGCGTTTACGAGCGGCCCGCCGAGGCGGCCCTGACCGAACTCGCCCCAGGAAACGCCTATTACGTGCGGGGATACCGCCACGTCGTGGACGGCTTCGACCTCGGGAGCCGCAACCAGGGCACGGACCCGGCCAGTGCCGACGAAGGCTCCGCGGTGCGTATGTGGCGGGTCTGCAAGGAGTGCGGACACGTCCGTACCGCCAATGCCATTGCCGACAAGTCGGCCTGCCCGCGGTGTGGCGGCCGAGGTATCGGCGACCACAGCGCCCTGCATCAGGTGATCGTCCCGCACAAGGTCACCGCCCGCGACAAGCGCGACGACGCACGGATCATCGACGACCACGACAACCGCAGCCGGGGCACGTACACCGTCGCCACGGCCGTCGACATCGACCCGGCCGCGATCAAGGCGACCTGGCGGCACTCCACCGCCACGTTCGGCGTCGAGCACGCGCGCGAAGCGGTCATCCGCCGCTTCAACCTCGGCGCCGCCAAACACGGTCGCCGCCCCGACACCGCCTTCGCAGGTACGCCGGTCACGGTCACCGGCTTCACCGTCTGCCCGCAGTGCGGCGGCGCCACCACCCGTGAGCCCAACCACACCCCGGTCCAGGAGTCGCTGAGCGAATCCCGCGCCAAGCGGCCCGACATGGCACACCATCGCCCTTGGTGCAGAACGCTGCGGCTGGACCGGCCCACGCACGCGGCGGACCAGCGCGTGATCACCGCCACCGAGCATCACACGGAGGCGCTGCGCATCCTGCTGCCCGCCGCGACGTTCCTCGTCGAGGAGCGCCTCGCGTCCTTCTCCGCCGCACTCCACCTGGGCCTGGCCCTGCGCTACGGCGGCGACCCCGCCCACATCCGCTCCACGCCCAGCACCGCGCCCGACCGGGACACCGGCCTCACCCGCAACTACCTCGTGCTGTACGACGCGTTGCCCAGCGGTACGGGATACCTGCAACGCCTCGCCGAGGGCGACGGCGCAGAACTGCGTGCCGTACTGGCCGCCGCCCAAAAGGCATTGCGGGCCTGCCCGTGCGGCCCGGGGTCGCGCCGCGCCTGTCACCTGTGCCTGCTCGGCTATGCCCCGCAGCGCGACTATCGCCACGTCGACCGCCAGGAAGCCCTGTGGATGCTCGACGGCCTCCTCGGTGCCGACGGCGCGAGCGGATGGAGTGTGCGCAAGGAACAGGCCGGAGCCGAACAGCGGTTTGCCGAACAAGCGGAGAGCGACCTGGAACGTCGCTTCATCGGTTGCCTCGACCGCTGGCTGGCCTCCCTCCCGGACCAAGGAGTGGACGGCCACGAGGAAACACCCACCGGCCGGCAGGGCAAGCAATTCACCGTGCATCGCCCCGACGGCTCCCCGGTTCGCTGGGAGGTCGTCGCCCAGAAGTATCTGCCGGAGCAGTCCACTCGGCCCGATCTCCTCCTGCGTCCCGTCGCCGGGGACACCGCGAGTGACGGCGCCCCGCCGCTGCCGATCGCCGTCTACCTCGACGGCTACCGCTGGCACGCATCCGCAACCACGAACCGCATCGCCGACGACGCGGGCAAGCGCGCCCGACTGCGCGCGAACGGGACCCTGGTCTGGCAGATCACCTGGGACGATGTGATGGCGTGGGAGCACAGCCTCGCCGACGGCCCGAGGCAGCGGAAGCGGGCGGACGACGACCGCGAACCCGCAGGCGCACCGGCCAACCCCCTGGCCGGGCTGCTTGCCGGGCCCGTGGCAGACGCCGCATGGCCGCCGTACCCGGTTTCGGACGAGCAGACCCCCGGCGGCAGGGTCCGGGCCATGTGGGCCCGGAAGCGCCGTGATCCCGCCGAAATCGACGAGTTGCTGTACGCCGGAGCCATTCCGTCCCTACTCGGCTTTCTGCGTGATCCGGACCTCGCTCGATGGCAGCTACTGGCCAAGCTGTGCGTCGGAGCCTTCCTGCCGATCCTGCGTCCGGGGGAGCACGTCGAGGCGGATCCGGTCACCGCCGTGCCCTGGATCGAAGCGGTACTGCGCGGCGAGCGGCAGCCGTCCGTCAGTGGGAAGGGCATGAGGCTCATTTCGACTCGCGACGCCTCGGGCCTTCCACTGGTCCTGATCGCCGACCTGTCGAACGGACAACGGTGGAGCGCCCTGACCGTGCTGGACGATCGTGCCGAAGCGGTGCACGGCGACCGGCCGGAACACCGGCGGCGCTGGAAGGCATGGCTGTGCTGGGGGAACATTCTCCAGTTCCTCGACCCGACGGGGGAGGGCCGCGCCGACGGACTGCAACTCGCCCGCACCGGCCTCGACACATTCGACGCACGGTTGTTGGCTGTCACGGCCGGACACGGGAGTGGATTGCTTTCGGCGCTGCGCCTGGAGATTCCCGGGAGCGGCCTGCACTTGGTGACTGATCAGGTACCGGAAACCGCGACCGCGGAGCAGCCCCCGGGCGCCGTTGAAAAGGTATCGAGCGAGGTCGAACTTCGGCTGTGGGCAGCGCTTTTGGAAGAGCTCTCCCGCATGGGAGATCCAGGCATCGAGCAACTTGCCCAGAGTCTCGCCGACCGCGGCGACGTACATCCGGCGACCCCCGGGTACGACGTCGCGGGCATTTCGCACCCGATCGAACTCGCATGGCCGGACCACCGGATCGGAGTCGTACTCGACGAAGACGCCCAAGACGGCGACTACATGGCACAGTGTCGACATGCTGGCTGGCTCGTGCGACCCAGCGGAGCATGGACGCCCCACGAACTGGCCGCGCTCTTGAACGCGGAGCCGGGACCAAGTACGGCGGAGAAGGCTGGAGGGTGAACAGGGCCATGAAGACGAAAGTCACCGTCTCACCCCAAGCCCACGAGGACCTTCGTCGATTGGGCCCCGCTGCCAAGGATGCGGTAGGCGACTTCGTGCGGCGCCTGCGGGCCGATCGCAACAATCGCTCACTGCGGATGTCCCCCCTCCGCGCTACCGGTGACAACGGGCGGCTGATTCTCGCGGTACTCGGCGGACAGCGCATGGCGTTGCTCCTGGAGACGGAGGCGAACCGCCTTACCGTTCTCGCCCTTCGCCAAGGCACCCTCGCGCGAGACGAACTTGCCCGGATCACCATCGACATCAGCCCTGTGTCCGGCGGCATCGAGCTAGTCGACCAGTCCGAGGCAAGCGTCAACGTGCTCGCCCTGCCGGAACGTGCCAACTCGTCAGGTGCCCCGCAGACCACCGCCCCCCAAGCACCGCTTCACGACCTTCCCGTCCCGCTGTTCGCACGGCACGACGACGACACCCTGACGCGACTGGGCGTCGCAGCCCACCTGTTGCCCGCGTTGAGACAAGTCATCGAAGATCGACAGTTGGACGCCCTGCTCGGCGGAAACCTGCCGATGCTGACAAAGGATGTGTTGACCGCCCTGCGATCGGGCATGGACCCGGATGACGTGCAGCGTCACATCACCAGTGCCTGGCGGACCGACGAACATGTCGATCCCGGCGACTGGGAACGGGCCGCACGGCGACCCGTCTCCCAGGTCGACACAGAGGACCCGGCAGTGCTGGACGCGCTCGGCGAAGGCTTCGAGGCATGGCGGCTTTTTCTCCACCCCGAGCAACGTCGCCTGGCAAGCGTCGACTTCAAGGGCTCGGCGAAAATCACCGGAGGCCCCGGAACCGGGAAAACGGTCGTTGCGCTCCATCGCGTGAAACACCTGGTCGACCGCCTGCCACCCGGCGACACCCGGCCGGTCCTGCTCACCACCTACAACACGAACCTCGCCGCCGACCTCAAAGAGCGGCTGCGCCTGCTCGGCGGCGCGGAGCTGATCCGTCGTGTCGACGTGAAATCCATCGACCAACTCGCCCGCGAAGTCTTGGTGGAGGCGTGGAACGAACCGCCGGGTCGTCCACTGGACGACCAAGCCGCGCTCGATCTATGGCACACCGTGTGCCTGGAAGCCGGCAGCTACGACCTCGATGCCGCCTTCCTGGACTCGGAATTCCAGCACGTCATCCTCGCCCAACGGTGTGACACGCCGCAGCTCTACTACAGAGCCGAGCGCAGGGGACGCGGCCAACTGCAGCGCCCCCAGCGGATCCGAGTCTGGGAGCTGATGCAGGCCTATCGCGAGCACCTGTCACAACAGCCGCGCACGACCACATACGCGATCGTCGCCGATCAGGCGGCACGCATCGAGGAAGCCCGCGTAAACGGCTCGACCGTCGGACCGAGGATTCGTCCCGAGTCGGAGCAGCACAACGTCGGGCGCACGCGACAGGACGCGAGCATCGATGTCGCGCCTCGGTTCCGCTACCGGCACATCGTCGTGGACGAGGCGCAAGACCTGTCGGCGTCCCACTGGCGGATGCTGCGCGCCATGGTTCCCCAGGCCGCCAACGACATCTTCCTGGTCGGCGACGCCCACCAGCGAATCTACGCCCATCACGTGGTTCTCGGCCGCCTGGGCATCGAGACGAGAGGACGCGCCTCCCGGCGACTCACCCTCAACTACCGGACCACACAACAGATCCTGGTCGGAGCCCGAGAACTGGTCTGCGGGCACGAGTTCGACGACCTGGACGCCGGCGTCGACACGCTCGACGGGTACCGCTCCGTGCTGACCGGCCTTGCCCCCCAGTACTGGCGTGCTCCCGACTGGCGGACCGAGATGAGCGCCGTCGCCGCTCTGATCAAGGAACGCCACGAGCGGTACGGCACCCCGTACTCGGCGATGGCCGTCGGCGTTCCCGACGGTATGGCTGTCGAGCAGCTGAGTTTCGCGCTCCAGAGTGCCCCTTACCGGCTCCCCACCGTCGAGCTCGGCAAGATTGGTCCGGGCCAGGTGGACGGTGTGCGCATCGGCACCATGCACCGCTTCAAGGGCCTCGAATTCCAACGCGTCTTTCTCGCCGGCATCAGCGACGGCCAGGTACCGCATCAGAGCATCGAGACTTTCCGGCGCACCAATCCCGATCGCTATCGTCAGGAACGGCAACGGGCACGCTCCACGCTGTTCGTCGCCGCGACCCGAGCTCGCGACGAACTCGTGGTCAGCTGGAACGGCATGGCAAGCGATTTTCTGCCCGAGGGCTGCGCCTCGCAGGCACATAACGCTGCCGAATTGCTTTCAGGCGATGGACCTCCCTCCGGCTCCGCCGTTGCCTGATCCAAATACTCTGCGCGAACGGGGCCGCCACACATCAAACGCGTGTCGGTTGCGTCCACCGCTTCCCGCGGAGCGCTCCTGCGGTCTCGACGCGGCAGAACGGCCAGCCGCCTTCCGCTTCGGGCGCCCACATGCCCTACTACGCATACGGCCTGTGCGGTTGGCCCGTCACTACGTCATGGAAGCAGCCGGCTCACCCGGATGTCGACAGACGTATCCACGGTTGGCTGCGCTGTGTCGGGGCCTGGGGCGACAGCAGATCGTGCAGGTGAACGACATGGACGGGCTCGGGTCGCCCACGACGGCTTCCGCCCTACTCAGCGCTTCCGAACAAGCCTGTTTATGTGCGAACTTCGCGGATATCCGCCCTCTTTTGCGCAGAATCGAGCACGACTTCGGCACTCCATCCGACTCTACCGAAGCGACACGGCGGGCCATGCCGCAGAGCGTGTCGGCCGCGCGTGCCGAGCACTGAACAGAGGCGGTGGTGTCCCGGCCGGGCCTTGAGGGAGCAGAGACAGGCGTCATGCACGCCCTCGCGTTGCCAGCCCTTCGCAGGCTTTGGGAAACTGAGGGGCATTCCGAATCCGGCGCCACCGCGCTCGTGATCGTGCTGTGAGGGTACCCGTTGAACGAAGACGACCCAGGCGACTTCCGCGCGTTGCTCACCACGCGACCCGGCGCGGCTGTTGCCGACGATCATTGGAACAAGGTTCACCGCAGTCCGGCCACGCGCATCACTGATCTCCTACGTGCTTTGGACGCCTGTGCCAGCCGAGACGCTCTCGCCACATGGGAGACGGCCTGGGCGGCCGAACGCCCCGCTCCCGTACGTCTGAGGAATCCGGGCCCGACAGCCTGATCCCGCTCGAGCGTGCTGCCCGATATCTCGTCAGCTACGGACAAGGTCTACAGGCTGCGGTCCGAGCTTCGCACCCACCCCGGGCCGACCCCGGCCCGACCGCGGGCGCACGCCGCTCGGGCGAACTCCCGGGCCGGCCGGGTGAAACCGGGCGCGGGGCACTACCGCGGGCGATCGGGCCGGCACAGGGTGGTGCCCATGAGACGTCGACCCCATACCGTCGGATCCCTTCTCGCCCTCGCGACCGCCCTCACCCTCACCACCGCCGTCGCCCCCGTGGCCCACGCCGCCGACGCCCGGCCCACCCCGGGCGCACCCGGCATCGGCGATCCGCTGTTCCCGCTGAGCGGCAACGGCGGCTACCGCGCCGACCACTACACCCTCGCCTTCGACTGGCAGGCGCCCGGCGTCGCGTTCCCGGCCGTCACCACCATGGAGGCCACCGCCACCCAGGCGCTGTCCCGGTTCGACCTCGACTTCGCGGGCAACACCCTCGGCCGGGTCACCGTCGACGGCCGTCCGGCCGAAACCCGCCGCGACGGCGACGAGTTGGTGATCACCCCGGCCCGCCCGCTGCGCAAGGGCCGCTCGTTCACCGTCCGGGTCGAGTACACCGCCGACCCCACCCAGCAGCGCCACCGCGACGACGCCATCGAGACGTTCGGCTGGATCCCCACCCCCGACGGCACGGTGATCTACCCGCAGCCCGACGGCGCCAAGATGATCTTCCCGAGCAACGACCACCCGAGCCTGCGCACCCGCACCACGGTCGAGATCACCGCGGCCGACGACCTCACCGCGCTCTCCAACGGCACCCTCGTCCGCAAGCGCCCCGCCGCACCCGGCCGCACCCGCTGGACCTACGACAGCCGGCAACCGGTGGCCGGCCAGCTCTTCCAACTCGCCGTCGGCAAGTACACCCTGATCGACGGCGAAGCCGCCGACGGCACCCGGTTGCGCGACGCGATCCCGCCGGACCTGGTCGACCGGGTCGAGCAGTACCGCTCGCTGACCCCGCGACACCTGGCCTGGGTGAGCGACAAGCTCGGCCCGTACCCGTTCGACAGCTACGGCCTGCTCGTCGCGCACACCGACCTCGGCGTCGCGCTGGAGACCCAGGGGTTGTCCCTGGTCCCGAAGGGCGATCTGCTCGGCGACAGGATCAACGCCGAACGCAACATGGTGCACGAGCTGGTGCACCAGTGGACCGGCGACAGCGTGGCCATCGAGCGCTGGTCCGACCTGTGGCTGAGCGAGGGCCACGCCCGCTACTACGAACGCGTCTACAGCGAGGAGAACGGCGGCGCCAACCTGGAGGCGCTGATGCGCGAGGCGTACCGGCAACACGACATCTGGCGCCGGGACACCGGCGCGCCGGCCGAGCCCACCGAGCCGAACCTGTTCAAGCGCATGCGCTACGACGGCTCGGCGCTGGTCTTCTACGCGCTGCGCAACGAGGTCGGCGCGGACACCTTCGCCCGGATCGAACGGGCCTGGACCACCCGCTTCAGGGGCCGCGCCGCAAGCACCGCCGACTACGTGAGGCTCGCCTCACAGGTCGCCCACCGCGACCTCGCCCCCTTCCTGACCCGTGGCTGTACGGCGCCAAGACCCCGCCGATGCCGGGTCACCCGGACTGGACCGTCGACCCGGCCTGACCACCCGATTCCGACATCCCGGGCGCGGCGGCCGACGGTCACCGCGCCCGGGCCGGCTCGGCGTGCTCGACGCCTCCCGCGCGACAACCCCGAGAAAGCCGCTTTGCCGGCCGCCTCTCCCGTGATAGAAACTGGAACGAACGTCCCACTTTATTTTTCTATCGACGGGAACTCCCGTGCGCAACCCCTACCGAGACATCTTCACCGCGCCCGGCGCCAAGGGATTCTCGGCGGCCGGCTTCATCGCCCGCATGCCCATCTCGATGACCGGCATCGGCATCGTCACCATGCTCTCCGAACTGCGCGGCGAATACGGTCTGGCCGGCGCGGTGGCGGCCACCTTCGCCCTGGCCACCGCGCTGATCGCGCCGCAGGTGTCGCGGATCGTGGACCGCTACGGGCAGGGCCGAATACTTCCCCCGGCCACCGCTGTCAGCGTGTTCGCGATGGGCGCCCTCCTGCTGTGCGCCCGCTACGACGCCCCCGCGTGGACCCTGTTCGTGTGCGCGGTACCGGCCGGCTGCATGCCCAGCATGGGGGCCATGGTCCGCGCCCGCTGGCTGGTCCTGTACCGCGGCTCGGCGCACCTGCACACGGCGTTCTCGTTCGAGTCCGTGGTCGACGAGCTGTGCTTCATCCTGGGCCCGATCATCGCCGTGCAACTCTCGGTCTCCGCGTTCCCCGAGGCGGGACCGCTGGCCGCGATCGTCTTCTTCGCCGTCGGCGTGCTGCTGTTCACCGTGCAGCGCGGCACCGAACCCCCGCCGCACCCGCGCGCCGCCGGCCCGACCACGTCGGTCATGCGGATCCGGGGGCTGCAGGTGCTCGTGGTCACCCTGATCGCGATCGGCGCCATCTTCGGCACCGTCGACGTGGTGACCATCGCCTTCGCCGAGGAGCACGGCCAGCGCAGCAACGCGAGCTTCGTGCTGGCCACTTACGCGGCCGGCTCCTGCATCGCCGGGATCGCGTTCGGCGCGTTCAAGTTCGCCGCCCCGCTGCCCCGGATGCTGCTGATCAGCGTGGGCGGCACCGCGGTCACCATCCTGCCGCTGCTGTTCGTGGGCAACCTGCCCGCGCTCGCGGCGACCGTGTTCGTCGCGGGCATGTCCATCTCGCCCACCATGATCCTCACGGTCAGCCTGGTCGAGCGCCTGGTCCCGCCCGCGCGGCTGACCGAGGGCATGACCTGGACCACCACCGGCATCGGCATCGGCGTGGCCACCGGCTCCTCGCTGTCCGGTCTGATCGTGGACCACTTCGGCGCCCGGGCCGGCTTCGGCGTCGCGGTCGGCGCGGCCCTCGTGGCGGTCGCGATGGCACTCGGTGGATACCGTGTGTTGCGGCGCACCGCCCCGCGCGTGGTCGGCACGACCGTCGCGCACGGCGGCTCGCTGCCCCAGGCCGCACCGGTACGAGAAGGTGAGTCCCACTGACCGGGGAAGCCGTCGACGGCCGGCGGGCCAAGGGCGAACGCCGGCGCCGCGCGCTGATCGAGGCCACCCTGCGGGTGGTCGAGCGGGACGGCGCCGCGGGGGTCAGCCACCGCTCCGTCTCGCGCGAGGCGGGCCTGCCCACCAGCGCGTCCACGTACTACTTCGCCGGCGTCGACGACCTGCTCACCGCCGCGCTCACCACCTGTATGACCGAGGACGCGGCGCATATCCGGGGGCTGGTCGACACCCCCGGCGACCCCCGGCGCGCGCTGGCCGAGCACCTCCGGCACATCTGCACCGCCCCCGGCCGACTGGTGGCCGAGTACGAGTTGTTCCTGCTCGCCGCCCGCCGGCCGGAGTTGCGCGAGTCGACCGACCACTGGACGGCCGCCGTCACCGACTTCGCGCTGCGCTTCAGCGGTGATCCGGTTCGGGTCCGGGTCTTCGTCGGCGCCCTGGACGGGCTGCTCATCCAGGCCCTGCTCACCGACGCGCCGCCGAGCACCGACGAGTGGGAGGCGATGATCCGGGACCTGCTGCCGGGTCCCTGTCGGGCGCCCGCCTGACGCGCGCCCGACCGGGCCCGCGACGTGGCCCCCGGCTTCCGCACCCACCGGATGGGCCAGAATCGGGTCATGCCCCGACGCACCCCGCGGCCCCGACCGGACGCCGTCACCGCCGCCTCGCCCTGCCCCTGCGGCCTGTCCGCGACCTATCGCGAGTGCTGCGGCGCCCGCCACGCGGGTTCCCCCGCGCCCACCGCCGAGTCGCTGATGCGCTCGCGCTACAGCGCCTTCGTCGTCGGCGACGAGCCCTACCTGCTGCGCACCTGGCACCCGGACACGCGGCCGGACCGGGTCGGCCTCGACGACCGCACCCGCTGGCTGGGCCTGGAAGTGCACGGGAGCACCGACGGCGGCTCGTTCCACCAGGAGGGCACGGTCGAGTTCACCGCGACCTACCTCGAACGCGGCAACCGGGGTGCGGTGCGCGAGCACAGCCGCTTCGTCCGGCACGAGGGCGCGTGGGTGTACGTCGGCCCGCTGCCTCCGTCGGTCTAGGTCGGGTCCCGACTGTCGGGCCCCGGCCGACTCCGGACCCGATCGGTTCGGGCCTCGGCCGGCTGCGGCTCCGACCGGCTCCGGCTCCGACCGGTTGAGGACCGACCGGTTGAGGCATCGACCGGCTCAGGCTCCGACAAGGCGGCTTTCGACCCGGACGGCCCGGTCCAGGTCGCGCAGCCGCTTGGTCAGGTCCTCGCCCGCCTCCTGCAGCGCGTCCAGGGTCATCGGCGCCAGGCGCTCGAACAGGAACAGCGCCTCGGTGGTGTGCTCGGTGATCCGGGTGCGCACGCACTGGCGCCAGTTCCACCGACGGCACGTGACGCCCTCGTCGTCGCGCCAGACCACCTCTCCCGGCGCGGGGTGGTCGATCGCCGGCTCCCCCGCCTCGAGGACCTCGAACGGCTCGGTGCCCTCGGCCCGGATCAGCCGGGCCGCACCGCGGTAGCGGGCCAGGTCCTCGCCGCCGACCGGGAGCACGTGGCGCACCGAGACCGCGTTGTACAGGTCGACCAGGCGGTTGACCTCCGGCAGCCCGCCGCGGCGCATCAGCGCCTCCACCGAGCAGCGGGTGCGTTGCGGCTTGGCGCCGAAGGCCCGGTACGCCTCCCGCCACGCGGCCACGTTCGGGTGCTCCTCGGGCGGGCCGGCGGGCAGCGTCAGGGTCGCCTCGGCCAGCGCCGCCCGCGATTCGTCGTCGCTCGGGCCGCCGGGCAGACCCGTGGCCACCAGCGCGAGCACCACCGCGTCGGGGCGCAGCGCGTGGACGGCGGGGTCGATGGTGATGGACGTGAGCACGTTCGGGTTCTCCTCGGAAGACGGCGACCTGCGGCCGGGCCCGGCACCACGGCGACCGCAGCCAGGCCGCGGTCCACTACAGTAGACCGCATGGAGCAGAATAATGACCAGTCGGCCGATCCCGGTCGACCGGCGGTCAGCCGGGCGATCGCGGCCAACGTACGCGCCGCGCGCACCGCGCACGGATGGTCCCTGGAGGCGCTCGCGGCCCGCAGCGGCCTGAGCAAGGGCGCGCTCGTGGGCGTCGAGCAGGGCCGGGGCAACCCGGGTGTGCTCACCCTGGCCCGGATCGCCGACGCCCTCGGCCTGCCGCTCACCGGTCTGGTCGACGGGGCGCCCGCTCCCCTCGTCGAGGTGGTGCCGGCAGCGGGCGGGACCCGGCTGTGGCGGGGCGAACACGGCGGCCACGGCGACCTGTTGATCGGCAGCGACCCGCCCGTGTCGGCCGAGCTGTGGCGCTGGACCCTGGCCCCGGGCGACGCACACGTCAGCGCACCGCACGGTACGGGCGTCCGCGAGTTGCTCACGGTCCTGGCCGGCGTACTCACCCTGGACGTGGCGGGCACCCGCGTCGACGTGCCCGCCGACGCCTGCGCCCGCTTCGCCGCCGACCGCCCGCACACCTACCGCAACGACGGCACGAGCGCCGTGCGTTTCATCGGTGTCGTCCTGCTGCCCGGCCGCGCCGATCCGGCTACATCTCCGATTCGCCCCACTCCGTGACCGTGAGTTCGTCGCCCAGCGCCACCTTGCCGGGGCGCAGCACGGCGAACTTGCCGCCGAACGCCACCCCGCCCTGCGGCGCGCGGCGGTATCCGGCGAAGGTGCGCAGCGGTTCCGGGCCGGCCTTGGCCCCCGTCCGCTGGTCGACCAGGGTGACCGCGCACCGGATCGCGAGCTTGGCGTAGCCCAGTTCGGCCTCGCCGAGCGTGAATCGGCGGATCCGGTCCTCGGTGTGCGGTTCGGCCCAGCCGTCCACCACGACGTTCGGCCGGAAGCGGCTCATCGGCAGCGGCGCCTCCCCGCGCTCGGCAAGGCGCGCGTTCAGCAGCGCGAGCGAGGCGCGGGAGAGCACGTGCAGGGGCGAACTGTCCGCGTAGCCGCAGGTGCCCGGTATCGCGCCGTCGGTCACCCGGTCGTGCTCCGGCGGTACCCGGACCAGCCGGCTCGGCACGCCGAGCGCGTCCGACAACCACGCGGCCGGGCCGTCGCCCTGGTCGATGCCCAGATAGGGATTGCCGAACAGGTCCACGTCCCGGCGCGGGCCGTCGGTGTCCACCTCGATCGCGACCGGGTCGGCGTCCGGCCGGTGCAGGGTCAGCCGCGTACCGTCGGCGTCGATCTCCGGTCGGATCGACGCCAGGAGCGGATCCCGTCGCTGGGTGCGGAAGACGCCGTCCGGATCGGTCACCATGAAGGCCCGGTCGTGGGCGAGCCCGGCGGGGGTGAGCGAGATCCGCTCCACCGGGATGCCGGCGCAGCCCTTGACGGGGTAATGGATCAGTTCGCCTACGGAGATCATCGCCCGAGCCTATCGACGGCCGGCCGCCCCGGGACGGCCGGCCGCACGCGTTGCGACACGTGCGCCGCGCGGCCGCGCGACCCTTGTTACCGACGCGTAGCACTGCTTGACTACCGGACATGCCGACGCACGAGGTCACCAATCAGGTCCCGGCTCCGACCGCGCGGGAGGCAGCCGCCGACCCGGCCCTGTTCGAGGCCCTGCACCGCGAGCGGGCGGGCTGGGCCGAGGCCGAGGTGCGCGAACTCGGCCTGCGTGCGTGGGACGAACCGGCGCAGGAGTGGGGCCGGTTGGCCAACGAGCACGAGCCGATCCTGCGCAGCCACGACCGCACCGGGCACCGCATCGACGAGGTCGAGTTCCACCCGGCCTGGCACGAGTTGATGACCGTCGCGATCGAACACGGCCTGCACGCAAGCCCGTGGCGCGAGGACCGGGTCGGCGCACACGTCGCGCGCGCGGCGAAGCTGTACGCGTGGGGTCAGGTCGAGGCGGGGCACATGTGTCCGCTGTCGATGACCTACGCGGCGGTGCCGGTGCTCCGGGTCGAGCCGGAACTGGCCGAGCGCTACGAGCCGTTGCTGGCGGAGCGGACGTACGACTTCGGGTTGCGCGAGCCGGCCGCCAAGCGCGGGCTGCTGGCCGGCATGTCGATGACCGAGAAGCAGGGCGGCTCCGACGTACGGACCAACACCACGCTCGCGGCCGCGACGGCGGACGGGTCGTACCGGCTGACCGGGCACAAGTGGTTCACCTCCGCGCCGATGTCCGACCTGTTCCTGACCCTGGCCCGGGCTCCGGGCGGGTTGTCCTGCTTCCTGGTGCCCAGGGTGCTCCCGGACGGCACGCGCAACACGTTCCGGCTGATGCGACTCAAGGACAAGCTCGGCAACCGGTCGAACGCGTCGGCCGAGATCGAGTACGAGGGCGCCTACGCCCGCCTCGTCGGCGCCGAGGGCGAGGGGGTGCGGACCATCGTCACCATGGTCAACGCCACCCGGCTCGACTGCGTGATCGGCGCGGCCGTCGGAATGCGGGTCGGCGCGGTCCGCGCGGCGCACCACGCGGCGCACCGGTGGGCGTTCGGCGCGGCGCTGATCCACCAGCCGCTGATGCGCAACGTGCTGGCCGACCTGGTGATCGAGTCCGAGGCGGCGACCACGGTGGCGATGCGGCTCGCCGGCGCGGCCGACCGGGCGCTGCGCGGGGATCCGGCCGAGGCGGCGTTTCGCCGGATCGCGGTCGCGGTGTCGAAGTACTGGGTGTGCAAGCGCGGTCCGATGCACGCGGCCGAGGCGTTGGAGTGCCTGGGCGGCAACGGCTACGTCGAGGAGTCGGGGCTGCCCCGGCTGTACCGGGAGGCGCCGTTGGTGTCCGTCTGGGAGGGCTCCGGCAATGTCGCCGCGCTCGACGCGTTGCGCGCGATGGCGCGCGAACCGGCGTGCGTGGACGCGTACTTCGCCGAGATCGGCGCGGTCGCCGGGGAGGATCGCCGGCTCGACGCGGCGGCCGCGGCGCTGCGCAAGGAGTTGGCCGATCCGAGCGAGGCGGAGTTCCGGGCCCGGCGGATCGTGGAGTCGATGGCGGTGCTGCTCCAGGGCGCGCTGCTCGTGCGGTACGCGAGCCCGGCGGCCGACGCGTTCTGCGCGACGCGGTTGGCCCGCGAGGGCGGCCACGCCTTCGGCACCCTGCCGGCGGGCACCGATACGGCGCCACTGCTCGCTCGGGTCCCCGGCGCGTAGCGCAACGGGAACGGGGACGGGGTCGTGGGACGGGGTCGTGGCCGGGGGTCGGGGCCGGCACGCACGCCCTATGCTCCCGTTCATGATCAACTCTGTCGGACTTGTCATCTTCGACTGTGACGGCGTCCTCGTGGACAGCGAGCCGATCGCCATCCGGGTGCACGTGGCGCTGGGCGCCGAGCACGGCTGGCCGCTGACCCCCGCCGACGTGATCGAGCGGTTCGTGGGCCGTTCGTCGGCGGCGATCGCCGAGCAGATCGCCGAGCGGGTCGGGCCGGATGTGGCCGCCGAGTGGACCCGGGGCTTCGAGGCGCGGCATCGGGACGAGGTGGACGCGGGCCTGAGTCCGGTCGAGGGCATCGAGTACGCCGTGGACACCCTCGCCGACCTGGGTCTGCCCACGTGCGTGGCCTCCAGCGGCAGCCACGACAAGATGGCCCACACCCTCGGCCGCACCGGCCTCCACGATCGCTTCGCGGGCCGGATATTCAGCGCGACCGAGGTCGCTCACGGCAAGCCCGCCCCCGACGTCTTCCTGCACGCCGCAGCCCGCATGGGCGTCTCCCCGGAACACTGCGTCGTCGTCGAGGACAGCCTCAACGGCCTACGCGCCGCCCGCGCGGCAGGCATGCGCTCGTTCGCCTACGCGGGCGACCTGGTCCCCTCACACCTGCTGGAGGGCCCGACCACCACCGTCTTCAAGTCGATGCGAGACCTGCCGGCCCTGATCACCGACATGCGCTGACCCACGCCTGATCCACACCACGAACGACCCGCCGGGGGCGGGCGGTGAGGGCGGGCGGTGAGGGCGGGCGGTGAGGGCGGCCGGCCGATTCGGGTCAGGCCTGGTTGGTCGCGACCACTCGGGCGACCACCTCGACCGCTCGGGGGCCGGTACGCCGAGGGCCACCAAGGCCGCCACCGCCTGGTCCTCGGCGGTGACCACGATGTCGGTCTCGGCCGCTTGGAGGAGCGCGACGCACATCCCCTCCAGCGCGAGCGCGAGCACCGACGCGGGCAGGTGGTCGGCGAACACGCCGCTGCGCTGCCCGGCCGTGATCAGCTCGATCGAGCGCTCCCGGACCGGTGCCAGCATGGCCGGGATTCCGCCGTCCTCCAGGTTGCGCTGGGCGAAGCTGATCAGCAGCCGATAACGCTCCCCGCCCTCCCACGCGGCGAGATCGAACCGCGCCACCGCCTCCTCGGGCGAGTCGCCCGCCCGCCGCGCCCCCTCGACCGCGGCCAGGATGTCCCGTCGCGCCTCCTCGGCGAGACCGGCGATCAGCGCCTCCCGGCTCGGGAAGTGCCCGTACACGGTGCGCCGTACCACCCCCGCCGCGCGTGCGATGTCGTCCATCGACGCGTCGGCGTCGCGGATCAGTTCGCCGCGGGCCACCGCCAGGATCCGTTCCCGATTCGACTGCGCGTTGCGCCGACGCGGCGGCGTACTCGGGGCCGTGGGCGCCCCGGGCGCGTCACCGATCGCTGCGGCACCGGCCGGAATCCGTCCGACGCCCGGTCTCGTCTCCATCGCGCGTTCCTCCCTGGGGTGACCTGGAGCCTGCCAGAGATCCGGGCCCGTCGGCACCGACACTCCGCTCCGACGCAGCGAATCGCCCGATTCACCCGACTCGTTCCACGATATTTGCACAGCCATGTGCAATCAACTAAGTTGCACATCGTTGTGCAATTACTGCGGCTGCGCCGGCCGCCCGCCCAGAAAGGCGTTCGATGTCCGTCTTCGCCACCACGCCGGTCGATCGCATGGACCGGCCGTACCCCCGCCGCTGGTGGGCCCTGGGCGTGCTCTGCCTGAGCCTGCTGATCATCGTCATGGCCAACACCTCGCTGATCGTGGCGGCCCCCGACATGACCCGCGACCTGGGCCTGTCCAGCCGCGACCTGCAATGGGTGATCGACGCCTACACCGTCCCGTACGCGGCGCTGATGCTCGTGCTCGGCGCGATCGGCGACAAGTACAGCCGGCGCGGCGCGCTCATCACCGGCCTGGTGGTGTTCGCCGCGGGCTCCGTCGCCGGTTCCCTGGTGCACTCGACCAGCGGCGTGATCATCGCCCGCGCGGGAATGGGCCTGGGCGCGGCGGTGATCATGCCCGCGACCCTGTCCCTGCTGGTCGCCTCCTTCCCGCGCAGCGAGCGGGCCAGGGCGATCACCGCGTGGACCGCGACCTCGGGCCTGGCGATCGCGCTCGGCCCGCTGATCGCCGGCTGGCTCCTGGAGCGCCACGCGTGGGGTTCGACCTTCCTGATCAACGTGCCCGTCGCGCTGATCGCCGTGGTCGCCGCGCTGTTCGTGGTCCCGCCGTCGAAGGCGCACGACTACGGCCGGCTCGACCTGGTCGGGGGCGCGCTGTCCATCGTCACGCTCGGCTCGCTGGTGTACGCGATCATCGAGGGCCCGCACTTCGGCTGGGGCACCGGCCCGGTGACCGCGCTGGTCCTCTTCGTCCTGGGGCTCGGCTCGTTCATCGGCTGGGAACTGCGGCACCCGCGCCCGATCTTCGATCTGCGCAAGTTCGGCGAGCGGGTCTTCTCCGGGTCGATGCTCGCCGTACTGCTGTTCTTCCTGGGCACCTTCGGCGCGATCTACTTCCTCACCCAGCACCTCCAGTTCGTGCTCGGCTACACCCCGCTGGAGACCGGCGTACGACTGCTCCCGCTGGCCGGCGCGGTCTGCCTGGGCGCGATCGCCACCGGGCAGCTCACCCCTCGGCTCGGCATGCGGGTGACGGTGACCGGCGGGATGGCCCTCGGCACCCTCGGGTGCTGCTGATGACCCGGGTCTCGGACGGCTCCGGCTACACCGACTTCCTCGCCCCGCTGCTCCTGCTCGGCCTCGCGATCGGGCTGAGCGTGTCGCCCTGCACGGAGGCGATCATGGGCTCGTTCCCGGAGAACGAACTGGGCGCGGGTGGCGGCGTGAACGACACCGCGGTGGAACTCGGCGGCGCCCTCGGCATCGCGATCCTGGGCTCGGTGCTGGCCACCTCGTACGAGTCGGAGCTGACCAAGGCCGTCGACGGCAAGCTGCCGCCGGAGGCGATGAGCGTGGCCCAGGACTCGATCGGTGGCGCCCTGGCCGCGGCGGAACAGGTGGGCCACGTCGCCGGCCCCCAGCAGGCCCAGGCCCTGGTCCAGGCCGCCGACCACGCCTTCACCCAGGCGGTGGCCCACACCAGCCTGATCGGCGGAATCATCCTGGCAGCCGGCACAGTCCTGGTCGCCCTGATCCTCCCGAACCGCACAGGGAAAGCCCAAGAGCAGGAAGCCGCCCAGGAAGCCCGATCCCCCGAGCCCACAAAACACCCGGTCGCCTAGCCTCCGGGCGAATCCCCGTCGCAACAGACAACCGAGGCCACAATGCGAGCGACGTCGTCGACAGGGGCCCCAACGCAAGCCGAAGCGGGGAGCTTGAGGCGCGACGGGAGCGAGACGGGAGCCCGAGGCACGACGGGAGCGAGACGGGAAGCCCGAGGCGCGACGCGAGCGACACGGGAAGCCCAAGACGCAACGTGAGCGACACGGGAAGCCCCAGTCGCGACGCGAGCGAGACGGGAAGCCCCAGTCGCGACGCGAGCGAGACGGGAAGCCCCAGTCGCGACGCGAGCGACACGGGAAGCCCAAGACGCAACGCAAGCGACACGAGAAGCCCAAGACGCAACGCAAGCGACACGAGAAGCCCAAGACACAACGCAAGCAACACGAGAAGCCCAAGACACAACGCAAGCAACACGAGAAGCCCAAGACGCGACGCGAGCGACACGGGAAGCCCAAGACGTGGCCGCAGCGTTGCCCTTTATTGGGCGCTTCGCGCCGGCTCGCGAGGCACCGCTTTTCTGCTCCCCCGCTTCGCTCCTCCGCAGAAAAGCGGCACCCCACTCGCGGCTGTGCGCCCCTCCGCTTCGCTCCGGGTCGCCCAGCCCAAAAAACAAGCGGCGGCTCCGCCGCTCTCCGCGCTTCGCGCGTCGATCGCGTGGGCGGCCCGGGTCGTGGGCGCTGACGCGCCGAGGGGGGCTCGGGGCGACCCGCGTCCTGGGGGCCGGCGTGTCGGAGGGGTTCGGCTGCGAGGCCCGGTTGGCGTTGTCGATGCCTCGAAACCTCAGCGTGGTCGCACGAGGCAACGGGTGGAGCGGGTGGGCACACCAAACCCGACCCGACCCAAGCGCAACCGCAACCCGCGCCACTCACGGCTGACGCCGAAGGGGCGCGCGGGGCGACCCACGTCCGGGGGGCCGGCGTGTCGGAGGGGTTCGGCTGCGGGGCCGGGTCGGCGTCGGCGATGCCTCGAAACCTCAGCGTGGTCGCACGAGGCAACGGGTGGAGCGGGTGGGCACACCAAACCCGACCCGACCCAAGCGCAACCGCAACCCGCGCCACTCACGGCTGACGCCGAAGGGGCGCGCGGGGCGACCCACGTCCGGGGGCCGGCGTGTCGGAGGGGTTCGGCTGCGGGGCCGGGTCGGCGTCGGCGATGCCTCGAAACCTCAGCGTGGTCGCACGAGGCAACGGGTGGAGCGGGTGGGCACACCAAACCCGGCCCGACCCAGGCGCAACCGCAACCCGTGCTCACCTCTGGGCCAACGCCCTGACCGCCCGCCCCACCCACGCCTCGAACCGCTGCCATTCGACCAGTTCCGCGCCCGCGCGAGGCTCCGGCCAATCCAGGAGCGCGTCCCCCGCGTCCAGCAGATCCCAGTACGGATGGTGCTCCACCGCACGACCGGAGGCCTTCGCATATGCGGGCAGGAACTCCTCCGCCACCGCCACCCCGTGGGTGAGCGCCAGGTTGAGCCGCATCCGGGCCAGGTCCACGCCGCGCGGACCGACGCAGCCCGTGGTCCAGTCGACCACGCCGCCGATCTCCTCGCCCAGCCACAGCAGTTGCCCGCCGTGGAAGTCCCGGTGGATGAACCCCGGCGCGGCCGGCCGCGGCGGTTCCTCGGCGAGCGCGGCGAACATGCGCTGCCACACGTGCGGACGGGTGGTCCACGCCGGTACCGTCCGCGCCCCGTCGACGGCCGGATCGTAGTAGGTGGCGTATTCCACCGGATCCGCACCGCTCGCGTCGACCGCGTGGATCGCCGCCAACACCTCGGCCGCCCGGCTCAGCAGTACGGCCGGGTCCGCCGGCGGCTCCGGCGTGCCCGGCACCCGCGTGGTCAACAGCGCCGGCTCCGCCCCCACCAATCGCGCCGCGACCAACTCCGGTGCGGGCACCGGGGTTTCGGCAAGCAGACGCAGCGTGCGGGCCTCCCGCTCGGGGCGGTACCACGGGTCCCGGGCCAGTCGTTCCGTGTCGTGGAAGACCCGCAGGACCAGATCGCCGACCGTGTAGAGCCGGTTCGCGGCGCCGACCCCCATGGGCTCGACCGGCAGGTCACCGACGATCTCCCGCAACCAGGCGAGGGTTTCGGCATGCGGCATCGGTTCGGACTCGGACACGGATCGGGCTCCTGTTCGGCGACGGGCTCGCTCGCCGGCGCGGCGTCGCCCGACGACAAGCCTGCCAGGTACTGCCGCCCCTCTTGAACTTCACACATGTTGACTTCAAGGTACACCCCTCGCCAAGATGACTTAGGCAAGCCTTACTTCACGATCCCGGGGGTGGCCGCATGGCCGAGGACGCACGTGCGGATCTCGCCGCGCATCCGACCGACACGACCGACGCCGACAAGAACGCGCGGCTCGTGCTGATCCTGGTCACCGTCGCCTCGGTGCTCCTGGTCGTGGACATCACGATGGTCTCGGTCGGACTGCCCCGCATCCAGGACGACCTGAACGGCTCGCTGACCGGCCTGCAATGGGTGATCGTGGCCTACTCGCTGACCTTCGGCGCGTTCCTGCAGACCGCCGGCAGCGTGTCCGACCGGATCGGCCGGCGGCCGGTATTCCTGGCCGGTATCGCCCTGTTCACGCTGTCCTCGCTCGCCTGCGGACTGGCCCCGAACATCCTGGTCCTGGACGGTTTTCGCGGCCTCCAGGGCATCGGCGCGGCGATGTTGCTCGCCACCGGACTACCGCTGATCGCTCAGGCGTACCGGGGTCAACGCCGCAACATGGCCATCGCGACGTGGGGCTCGACCCTGGGCGCCTGCGCGGCGGTGGCCCCGCTGCTCGGCGGGCTGCTCGTGGACGTGGCGAACTGGCGATGGATGTTCCTGGTCAACGTCCCGATCGGGATCCTCGCGTTCGCCCTGGCCGCGGCGAGGCTGCCCCGGGTCCGGCCGGCGCCGCAGGCCGGGCCGATCGACCGGCTGGGCGCGGCGGCGCTCGTGCTCATGTGGGGGCTGCTGAACCTGACCGTCACGCGCGGCGACGCGGTGGGCTGGACCGCACCCGCGACGCTGGGCGGCTTCGCCGGCGTCGCGCTCCTGCTGGCCGGCTTCGTCGTTGTCGAACGGCGGGCGGCGGCACCGATGTTGGACCTGACGCTGTTCCGGATCCCAACCTTCGTCGGCGCGCTGTCGATCTCGTTCCTGTCCCGCTTCGTGACGGTCGGCTCGTCGGTGTACTTCCTGCTCTACTTCCAGGGCGCGCTGGACCTGTCGCCGCTGGAGTCCGGGCTGCTCCTGCTGCCGATCTTCGTCCCACAGCTGTCCCTGGGCCTGGTCTCCGGCCGGTTGCAAGAGCGCTTCGCGGCGGCACACGTCATCGCGGCGGGCTTCGCCGGCCTCGCGCTCGGCGCGCTGCTGATGGGCCTGGTGTTCGTCCCCGACGCGTCCTGGCCGGCACTGCTGCCCGGCCTGTTCGTCTGGGGCGTCGGCGGTGGCCTCGCATCGAGCCCGGTGATGTCGATCGCGGTGAACACGGTGCCGGTCGAGCGCGCCGGAATGGCCTCCGGGACGGCGAACGGACTGTTCCCGATCGGCGCGGCGGTGGGCATCGCCGTGCTGGGCGTACCGTTCTCGGCTCGATTCGACGCGGAGTTCGGTACGCCGGCGGGCGTACCGGACCCGATCCGCGCCGAGATCGTGGCCGCCGCACACAACGGGGACACGGACCGGATCCGCGAGGCGACGCCGGCCCACGCCGGCGAGGCCGTGTCGGCGGCGATCGACCACGCGTACGCGGCGGGCGCCTCGACGGTGATGTACACCGTCGCCGCACTGGCCCTGACCACCGCGGCCCTCGCCCTGGCCCTGGTCCGGCAGCGCGATCTGCACCCCGCCGACGAGGGATAGGCCCGGAGCGGGCGGGCGGCGGCGCCTATTGTGGCCCCATGTCCACCGGCCCCACCCGCAAGCGCCCCACCCATCGCGGCGGGCGGCCCACCCTCACCCGCGAGGGCATCGGCCGCGCCGCGCTGGAGCTGGTCGCGCGCGACGGCGGGGCCGAGTTGACCATGCGCTCACTCGCGGCACACCTGGGCGTGTCGCCGCGCGCGCTGTACAACTACGCCGCCGACCGCCGCGCCGTGCTCGAACTGGCCGCGCTGGCCTGGCAGTCCGACTGGCGGATCCCGCCCCTGGACCCGGCCCGACCCGCCGACGGCGTGCGCGAGCTGTGTGCCGCGATGCGCGCGTGGTACCGCCTGCACCCGCGCGCGGTGACCATCGCCGTCGACGAGAACCTGACCGCCGCCGTGCACCCCCGCACGCTGCGCAACAACGAGGCGATCCTGACCTTCCTGGTCGCCATCGGCCTGGATCCGGCGACCGCGAACCGGATCTTCCGCGAACTGGTCCTGCGCGTCGCGGCCTTCGTCCGGCTCAACGACGCCTGGCACGACGCGCCGCCGGCCGGCCTCGACCCGCCGACCTGGGACGCCGCCCCCGCCGCCTGGCTCCCGGCGGACCCGCCCGCCGACCTGCCCACCACCACCCGCGTCGCCGCGGCGGCCCCGGTGGACTCGGTCGACGAACAGTTCGCCTTCACGATCGACCTGCTCGTACAGAACATCGAAACGCTGCTCCGCCCGGCGCGCTGACCAAACCTAGGCGGAAAGCGCGTCCGGATCGGGGATCGCGCACACCGCCGCGACCTCGTCCAGCGACAGTCCCAGCTCCGCGGCCAGCGCCGCGATCGTGAAGAACGCGGGGGTCGGCGCCCGGCCGGTCTCGATCTTGCGCAGCGTCTCCGGTGACAGTCCGGCCGCGACGGCGACGTGGCCGATGCTGCGCTCGCCGCGCGCGCCGCGCAGGAGCGCGCCCAGTTGCAGGCCGCGCGCTCGTTCCAGTGGGGTCAGTGGGGTTCGCACCATGACCGTGATACTAATACCGGTATAAGAATTGGTCGAGGAGGGGACCCGTGGTCGAAATCAAGACCCGAGCCGAAATCGCCGCGATGCGCGAGGCCGGGGCAGTCGTGGGGCAGGCCCTGGAGGCGACCCGCAAGGCCGCCGCCATCGGCGTGTCGCTGAAGGAACTGGACGAGGTCGCGCACACGATCCTGCGCGAGGCCGGGGCCACGT
Source organism: Embleya scabrispora (assembly GCF_002024165.1). Classification (NCBI taxonomy): domain Bacteria; kingdom Bacillati; phylum Actinomycetota; class Actinomycetes; order Kitasatosporales; family Streptomycetaceae; genus Embleya; species Embleya scabrispora. Next base: position 6,733,662 of record NZ_MWQN01000001.1, on the reverse strand, counting down.
CCCCGTTCCTGGGCTACCGGCCGTCGTTCGCACCCGTCCCGTTCCCGGGCGTGATCTGCGCCTCGGTCAACGACGCCGTGGTGCACGGCATCCCGACCGACTACCGGCTGCGCGACGGCGACCTGGTGAGCATCGATTGCGGCGCGACCCTGCGCGGTTGGACCGGCGACGCCGCGATCACCTTCACCGTCGGCACGCCGCGCCCGAAGGACCTGACGCTGATCGCCGACACCCGGCGCGCGCTGGAAGCCGGCATCGCGGCGGCCGTACCCGGCGGCCGGTTGAGCGACATCTCCGCCGCGATCGGCGCGGTCGCCCGCGGGGCCGGCTACGGCATGCCGCGCGACTGGGGCGGCCACGGCATCGGCCGCACGATGCACGAGGACCCGCACGTACAGAACGAGGGCCGCCCCGGACGCGGCATGCCGCTGCGCCCCGGCCTAACCTTGGCCCTGGAGCCGATGTTGCTCGCCGGCGGCAAGGACGCGTGCTACACCGCCCGGGACGGCTGGACGTTCCACACCGCCGACGGCTCCCGCGCCGCGCACATCGAACACACCATCGCGATCACCGAGGACGGCCCGCAGATCCTGACGCTGCCCTGAACCACGCCCCGCCGGAGCCCTCGGCCCCGTCCGGGGGCTCCGGCCCAGGCGGTGGCCTCACCCCACCCGAACCGTGCGCCCCTCGCGCCGGGACACCACACACGCCTCGGCCACGGCCTGCGCCGCGAGCGCGTCGGCGCCCGAGCAGGGGCCGGCGATCCGGCCGGCGGCCATCGCCACGAACGCGGCCAGCTCCGCGCGGTAGGCGTCGCCGAAGCGGGTCAGGAAGTCGCCCTCGGTGACGCCGCCGCACGCGTGGGTCCCGGCGGTGCCGGCCAGTTCCAGCCGCACGTCGTAGCCCGGCTCGTGCCGCCGACCCGCGTGCGCGGTGCCGAGCGTGCCGTCGGCGAGCCGGAACAACACCGCCGACACGTCGACGTCGTCGTGCTCCCGGAACACCGCCGCGCCACGGTTCGCCCCGATCGCGGTCACCTCGACGATCGGCACACCCGTCACCCACGGCACGATGTCGAAGTCGTGGATGTGCGTGTCCCGGTAGATACCGCCCGAGGTCGGCACGAACGCCGCCGGCGGCGGCCGGCGATCCACGCTCACCGCGTGCACCCGGGTCAGCGTGCCGAGCGCGCCGGCCTCGACCGCCGCCCGCGCCGCGACGTACATCGGGTCGAATCGGCGCTGGAAGCCCACCTGCAACCCGGCGCCGCGCGCCTCCACATACGCCACCGCCTCACGCGCGACGATCGGGTCGAGCGCGATCGGCTTCTCGCACAGGATCGGCAACTTCGCGTCCGCCGCCGCCCGCAGCAGCTCGACGTGCGCCGAGGTCGGCGCGGCGATCACCACGGCGTCCACCGCCGCGAACACCTCGTCGAGCCCGACCGCCGCGACCCCGGCCGCCCTGGCGAACTCCTCGGCCCGCCCCCGATCCACATCCGCCACCACGACCCGCTCGACCGCCGCGATCCCGCTCAACGCCCGGGCGTGGAACCCCCCGATCCGCCCGACCCCGATCACTCCGACCCGCATTCCGTCCCTTTCCACACCCACACCACCCGGGCCAACCCGAACACCGGAACCCAACCACACCCCACGCCCACGCCCCGCGCCCTGCCCGGCCGGCCGGCCCGCATCACGCCCACCATCGAGTGGCCCCGAACACCACCCGACCGAGTGGCACCCGCGAACACACCGCCCGCGCTGCCCGAATGACTCGCGCGAAGGGGGTAGTCGTGGAGGAATGACCATCCCCCGCCGCTCGCTCTTCCTGGCCGTCCCCGCCGCACTTGCCCTCTCCGGCCTGTCCTCGGCCCGGAACGCATCCGCCGGCGCCCCGGGCTCCCCCGCCACGCTCCCGACCGCCCCCGGCCGAACCGGCGTCCCCCTCCCCGCCCCCATCGGCGCCCACCTGGCCGGGCAAATCCCGCCCGAGACCACCCAGTTGTTGCTGGTGATCGGCGACGACCGGAACGCGGACTCCGGCACCGCCTCGTTCTGGACGCGCGAGTTTGACGGCTGGCGGGCCCGGGACACGTGGCCCGCGCACAACGGCCGGGAAGGCTGGACCTTCGACCACCACGAGAACGACCTGCGCTCGCCGATCGGCGTGTACACCCTGACCGACGCCGGCGGCCTGCGCCCCGACCCCGGCACCCGGCTGTCCTACGACCGCTCCGACGACTTCGCGATCGACGGCACCGGCTTCGCCGGCGAGCCCCTGGCGGGCACCTTCGACCACGTGATCGCCATCGACTACAACCGGATGCCCGGGACCTCGCCGCTGGACCCGGTCCGCCCGCGCGGCGACGCGTTCGGCGGCGACATCTGGCTGCACATCGACCACGGCGGCGCCACCCACGGCTGCGTCACCCTGCCCCCCGAGGCGCTGGTGTCGCTGCTGCGCGACCTCGACCCGGCCGCGCACCCGGTCGCGGTGCTCGGCGACGGCCCCGCGCTGGCCCAGGACGGCCCCGCTTCCTGACCCCGCGGCAGGGCTCTTACCCTGTCCGGGTGACCTCCGCCAAGCTCCGTCCGCTGCCCGCCGAAGTGATCACCCTGCTGGATCAACTCACCCCCTGCCCCCGCCTGGTCGAACATCTGCGCATCGTGCACGACGTCGCGTGCCGGTTGTGCGACTGGGTCGCGGCGGCCTTCCCGGAACTGGCCTTCGACCGCGACGCGGTGCTGTTCGGCGCCGCCACCCACGACATCGGGAAGACCCTGCACCCGGAGGAGTTGTCCGGGCCGGGTTCGTGCCACGAGCAGGCCGGCTACGACCTGCTCACCGCCCACGGGGTGTCCCCGTCCCGGGCCCGCTTCGCCCGCACCCACGCGGCCTGGAACCCGACCGACCCGGACGAACTCCTGGTCGGCCTGTCCGACAAGGTCTGGAAGGGAAAGCGGGTGGCCGCCCTGGAACAGGACCTGATCACGCTCCTCGCGAGCGCCTCGGGCCGCCCGGAGTGGGAAGTCTTCCAGGCCCTCGACGACTTCGTGACCACGATCGAAACCGACTCGCCCCTGTTCTGACCCCACCCGCCGACCCCGCCCACGACGCACCGCGCACCGCACCGCCCACCGCTCAGCGCGGCAACCGCCGCCACAGCGCCCGAGGCAGCACCCGCATCCCGGCGAACACCGGCCGCAGCGTGCCCGGCACCCACACCTCGCCGCGGCCCCGCACCAGCGCCCGCACGGTCGCGTCCGCCACCTGCTCCGGCGTGCTGGACAGCGGCGCCGGCGACATGCCCCGGGTCATCCGACCCACCACGAACCCCGGCCGGACCAGCAACAGCCGTACCCCGCTGCCCGCGAGCGCGTCGGCCAGACCGCTCGCGAAGCCGTCCAGACCGGCCTTGGCCGAGCCGTACACGTAGTTCGCCCGCCGCACCCGGACCCCGGCCACCGACGAGAAGACCACCAGCCGGCCGTGCCCCTGCGCGCGCAACACGGCGGCGAGATGGGTCAGCACGCTCACATGCGCGGTGTAATCGGTGTGCACCACCGCGACCGCGTGCGCCGCGTCGACCTCGGCCCGCCGCTGATCGCCCAGGATGCCGAACGCGGTGACCACGACGTCCAGGGCCCCGTGCCGGGCGATCACCTCGTCCAGCATCGGCCGATGCGTGGCGAGGTCGTCCGCGTCGAACTCGACCCGATCCACCCGCCGGGCGCCGGCCTTGATCAGCCGCGCCTCCTCGTCGTCGAGGTCGTGACTGCGCCGCGCCGCCAGCACGACGGTTCGCGCCCCGCGGGCGATCAGCCGCTCCGCGACCGCCACCCCGATCTCGCTGCGGCCTCCGAGGACCAAAACGGTTCCACTCACGGGCACAGTCTGCCGGATTCCCGGCCCGAGCCCGCTCCCCGTACTCGGCGCCGACTCAATAGCCTTGTCCGCGTGACGCCGAACCCGAAACCGAACCAGGCCGCGCGCACCGACCCGGCCCCGGACCCCCGACCCGTCGTGCTGCGCGGAGCCGAGGCCGCCGCGTCCGCGGTCGAGCCGCTGCGGGCGATCCTGACCGAGTTGATCCGCGACGGCGCCGCACTCGGCTGGGTGGATCCGCCGGACCTCGTCGAGGTGGGCGACCTGCTCACCGGCCTCGCCGAGGCGCAGCGCTCGGGCGACGCCGCGCTGCGGTTCGCGTACGCGGGCGAGGAACTGCTCGGCTTCGGCTACTGGCGGCGCTACACCCGGCCGACCCACCGGCCCAACGCCGACCTGGAGAAGCTCGCGGTGGCGCTGCCCGCGCACGGTCGCGGCATCGGCCGGCTGCTCACCGAGGCGTTGCTCGACGACGCGCGGGCCGCGGCGGTGGAGATCCTCACCCTCGACGCCCGGGGCGACAACGTCGGCGCGCTGCGGCTGTACCGCTCGCTCGGCTTCGTCGAGTACGGCCGGCTGCACGACTTCGTCGCGGTCGGCGCGCGCCGCTACGACAAGTACTTCTACTCGATCGACCTGCGCGCCTCCGTCGCGTGATCGGCCGCCGGCGGGGCCGCCGGGCCGAGGGCGGCGCGGAGCCGGGTCGCCCGCATCCGCAACTCCCAACCGCCACGCCCACGACGGTGCCGGACACCGCGGCGCTGCTGCGCGCGGACGAGCCGGTGGCGGCCTGGGTGGCGGAATTGACCGAGGCCGAGGCCGGGGCCGACGCCCGCGTCGAGGTCGGATTGCCCGCCGGCGACCGGCTCGCCGCAGTGCTCCTGGACCTGTCCGTCCCGCACGAGGACGTCAACGAACTGCTCTCCACCCGGTCCGCGCTGCTCGCCGATCCCGTGCTGCGCGAGCTGTTCGAGCGGGCCGTCCGGGTGCTGGTGGCCGACCTGGGAACACCGACGCGGCGCCGCCCCGTCCCCCCGCTGCCGGCCGCGGCGGGCGGGGCGGGGCGGTGGTTCCACGTGTACGTGTACGTCGCCGCGCTCCCGCACGTACTGGCCCACCACCGCGCGCTCGGCATCCCGCCCGAGGTGTCCCGCCGCACCCTCGCCGACCTGGGCCGGCACCTGGCGCTGCATCGGCGCAGGCACGGCTCCGGCGGGCTGAGCGCGCGGCACTGGCCCGGCTACCACTTCCGCGGCGAGCTGTACCAGCTCGGCCGGCTCCAGTTCCAGCGCTCGACGATGCGCGATCGGGCGGCGGCGAGCGCCACGGCGTTCGGGCTCGACCACGGGCCCGACGACCCCGCGCTGGAGTTGCACATCCCGGATTTCCTCGGCCCGATGTCACCGGCGGCGTGCGACGAGTCGCTGGACCTCGCCCGCGCGTTCTTCCCGCGCCACTACCCGGAGGAGCGCTACGCGGTCGCGGTGTGCGGTTCGTGGCTGCTCGACCCGCAGTTGCGCGAGTACCTGCCGCCCGAGTCCAACATCATCCGCTTCCAGCGCCGCTTCCACCTGTACTCCGACCCGACCGGACCGCGCCCGGAGGACACCGCGCCGATCGGCTTCGTCTTCGGCGACCCCGGCCTGCCCGTCCCGTCCCTGCCCCGGGACACGTCCCTGCAACGCGCGATCGGCGACCACCTGCGCGCCGGCCGACACTGGCATGTACGCACCGGCTGGTTCGAGCTGTGACCCCGTCGCGTCCGGAAAAATCCGCCGGCGGGCGACCCGCCGTCCGGGTGAGGATGCCGGGATGAGGGACGATCTTCGACGTCGCTTCGCGGCGTACACCCGGGAACCGGTCACCGACGGCATGTCCGGAGCGGGGGTGTACCGACTGCGCGGCCGCGGCGGCGAGGAGCTGTATCTCAAGATCGGCACACCCAACGAGCACCCGGATTCCGGTTTCCACATCTCCGCCGAGGCGGCCCGGGGCATCTGGGCGGCGAAACAGGGGCTGCCGGTCGCCGAGATCCTGGACCACGAGGTGGACGACGCCGGCGGCTGGCTGCTCACCCGGGCCGTGGCCGGACGCTCGGCCGCCGACCGGTGGCCGGCCGAGCGGCGCGACGCGGTCGTGGACGCGCTCGCCGACCTGGCCCGCGACCTGCACCGACTGCCCGTCGCCGACTGCCCGTTCGACCGCACACTCGCGGTCACGGTGCCCGCGGCCGAGCAGGCGATCGCGGCCGGCCTGGTCGATCTCGACGACCTGGACGAGGATCGGGCGGGCCACACGGGCGCCGAACTCCTCGCCGAGTTGCTCGCGACCGTCCCGCCCACCGAAGACCTCGTGGTCGGCCACGGCGACTACTGCCCGCCCAATGTGCTCCTCGACCCGGACACCGCGCGGGTGACCGGCCTGATCGACCTCGGCCGCCTGGGCCGCACCGACCGCCACGCCGACCCGGCCCTGCTCACCCGCAGCCTCCTCGACGACGACCACGGCCAATACTCCGCCGAACACGCGGCCCGCTTCCTGGCCCGCTACGACCCCGAGGACACCCTCGCCCCACAACGGTTGCGGTTCTACCGCCTACTCGACGAATTCTGCTGACCCCCACTCACCCATCACCACCCACCAAAAACAACCCACCAACCCGAGGCAGCCGTCGGCCCATCTCCACGTCGTCGGTAACGAGCCGAGAAGCGCGGCGCGCCCGACCCCTCGACACCCTGACCGCCGGAGCCGACATCAGGTGGAGTCGTCGGATGCGCCGGCCGGGTCGTCGTGGACGAAGACGCCGGCGCGGGCCGCTGTCTCCGCTGCGTCGGCCGCGCGTCGTGCCTGGCCGGTGTCGACCGGCTCGTGCGTGATGAACAGCCGGTAGTACAGCGCGCCGACGGCCGCGCGCACCACCTCGCCCGCATCGGTGCCCACCGGCAACTCCCCGCGCGCGACCGCCCGTTGCACCACCACCTCGGCCTGGGCGAGCCGACCGACCAAAAAGCCGTGCAGCGCGGCGCCCGTGGTCGGATCCCGCACCGCCGCCCCCACGAGGGCCCGGGCGATCGGCCCGCGCGCGGGGTCCTCGAAACCCGACACCACCATCGCGGTGATCGCCCGCAGATCGTCGCGGAGCACGCCGGTGTCGGGCAGCGGCCACGGCTCCTCCGCCGCGAGGTCGAGCGCGTCGGCGGCCAACCCGGCCGCGTTGCGCCAGCGCCGGTACACCGTCGTCTTGTGCACCCCCGAGCGCACCGCCACCGCCTCCACGGTCAGCCCGTCGAAGCCCTTGTCCGCCAACTCGGCCAGCGTCGCCCGCCGCACCGCGTCCCGGGTCCGCGCGGTGCGCCCCCCGGGCCGCGCCTCACCCCTACCACTCACCCGACATCCCAAAAGCAACCCGGTTGCATTAGCAAGCCTCCGTCCGTCATACTCATCTTAACGCAACAAGTTGCATTTACCCGCTCGCAAGACACCCCCGCCCGCGTCGCACCGAACGAGAGAAGGCCCGGATGACCACCCCCGCCGCGATCACCGGACTCCCGGTCGCCGACCGCGAGTCCGGCCCGTACTCGATCGCCGTCGGCCCGGACGGCGCCCTGTGGTTCACCCTGGTGCACGCCGGTCGCATCGGCCGCCTGGACCCCGCCGGCGGGCAGACCACGATCCACGATCTCGGCGACCCGGCCTGCGGCCCGACCGTGCTCGTCACGGGCCCCGACGACGCGCTGTGGTTCACCCAGTACAGGGCCCACCGCATCGGCCGGATCGACCCGACCGGCGCGGTGACCCACTTCGACCTGCCCACCGCCGATTCCGGGCCCTACGGGATCACCCGCGGCCCCGACGGGGCGATGTGGTTCACCGAGACCGCCGCGAACCGCATCGCCCGGATCGATCCGGGCGGCGCGGTCACCACGTTCGACCTGCCGATCCCGGCCGCGTTCCCGTCGGCGATCACTCCCGGCGCCGACGGCGCGCTGTGGTTCACCCTCAACGCCGCGAACGCGCTCGGCCGGATCACCACGACCGGCGCGGTGACCGTATACCCGCTGCCCACCCCGGGCGCGGCCCCGGTCGGAATCGCGGCCGGCCCCGACGGCTCGGTGTGGTTCACCGAGATCGGCGCGGGCGCGATCGGTCGCCGCACGGTGTCCGGCGAGTTCACCGAATTCCCGCTGCCGGACCGGGAGTCTCGCCCGCACGCGGTGGCGCTGGACGCCGCCGGCCACTGCTGGTTCACCGAATGGGCCGCGAACCGGGTCGGCCGCCTCACCGCGAAGGGCACTCTGACGGAGTACGACTTGCCCGGAGCCGCCGCCGAACCGCACGGCCTCGCCCAGGGCCCCGACGGCGCGATCTGGGTCGCCCTGGAGACCGGCAGCCTGGCCCGCATCGAGCCCTGAGTTCCCCGAAAACCGCTGGTGGGCCCCGATTCGCCGACCCGATCCGCCGCCGCCTCTCGAATCCGGCCCGACGGCGGACACTCCCCCACGCACCCCCGTACGCACCCGCGCACCCCAAACAAACGGCGACCGACACCAATCATCAAATGGTGCAAAGCCGGACAAAAAGTGCCTATGGTCGAAGACACGGGGCATCGCCGAGCCCGGCGATGAGGTCACCACGAGGGAGCACCCGATGCTTACTCAGCACGTTCGTCAGTCCACGCCGGTTCACGCCGGTACCGTCGCGACGCTCATGATCGAGCAGGAGACGACCATCAGCGACGCTCCTCTGTTCGTGCCGGAGGACTTCGGCAGCGTCGGCCTGCTGCTGGCCGGCTTGCTCCTGTCCCCGAAGCCCCCGAAGGAGCGGTGACCCGGACGAATCGTCCGTGACACCACCGGTTCCGACGGAAAGTTGAACACCACCATGCCCTTCGCCGGCACCTCGCCTCACGAGGACTACACGGCGGCGGTCGAGCGAGTGGCAGGCCAGGCCCTCGGCGTCCTCATGGACGCCGGGGGCGCGGTCGTCCCCGCCGGATTCGCCGCCGCCGACCTGCACACCGCACAAACCCTCGACCCCGACGCCGACCTGCCCGGCCTGCGGGTCCTGGGCTCCGACGCGCTCGCCCCCCACATCCTGTGCGGCACCCCCGTCCCGACCGATCGGGCCGAGGCCGCCGCCAGGGCGTTCGCCGTGTTCCCGCCCGACGCGGTGGGCGCTACGCCCGACACCGCCTGGATCGTCACCTGGCGCGACTGGGCCACCGCCCGCACACTGACCCGCTTCGGCCTGACCGTGGACGTACCCGTCCCCGGCGACGGCGCCCAGGTCGCCGACGCGACGTCCTGGCAGACCTGGTCGGTACGGATGGCCCAACTGTCCTCCCTGGCCCTGCCCGGCCTGGACGGGCCCATCCACACCGCCGCCCGCGAAGGCGTCGAGGCCCTGTCCCGGGGACTGGTGCGGGCGATGTTGCGCCGCGACTACCGCACCGCCGCCCGGATCGCCCGCTGGCTCGCCTGGGTGGCCGCCGACGGCATCCCCGTACCGCTGGACCTCGCGCCGCTGCTGCGCCACGTCCGGCTGTTCGGCGGCGGCAGCACCCGTACCGTGCTCGACACCCGCATCGCCCAACACGTGACCGGGCTGGAGGGCTCATGAACGCCGACGTGCTCAAGACCGCGCACACCATCGGCTCGCGGGCGCTGCGCTGGCTGCACGACAACGCCGAGTTCGGCACCCTGCCCACGCACACCATCGTCGACTTCAACGACCGCGACGGCGCGTACAAACCGCTCGGCGAGACCGCGCTGGCCACCTCCCTGATGTTGCGCGAGGGGGTCGCCGGGCCGAGCGACCTGGCCACCGCACGCAACCTGATCGGCTTCGCGTGGGAGCAGTTCCAGTGCGGGAACTTCCTCTACGAGCGCCAACTCCGGCACCCCCTGATCACCGATCCGCTGGAGACGTACGCGCACTTCGCCCGGGCGGGGCTGCGGCACGAGCCGATGGACCTGTTGCAGGAGCACCTGGCCGACTTGCGCTCGGTACAGGGGATCGAACTGATGCCCAACCGGCGACTCGCGGTGGCCAACGCGAGCCGGGTCGCCGGGTCGAACCGCCGATTCGACTGGACCGCGCTCGCCGCCGACACCTGGTTGGGCCTGACCCCCGAACCGTGGCTGATCGACTGGATGACCGCGTACTGCGTGACCCACACGGTGTTCCACGTCACCGACTGGGGGGCGCATCCCGAACTGCTGCCCGCCGAGATCCAGGACTATCTGCGGCTCTGGTTGCCGGTGTGGGTGGACATCTGGGCCGAGGTGTCGCAGTTCGACCTCGTCGGCGAACTGTTGGCGGTCGACGCGTGTCTGACCGAGCCGGTCTGCGACGCGCGGGGCTGGGACCGGCTCGCGGCGGCACAGCACGAGGACGGACTGCTGCCGCGCGACGCGGACCCGATCGACGAGGACCCGAAGCAGGCGTTCAAGGACCACGAGCACACCGCCGTGGTGGCGATCGTGGCCGGCACCATCACACTGGCGCGCTCCCTGGGGACCACGGCGGCCCCCGTGCCCGCGTGAGCGAGTCGCCCGCACGGTTGTTGGCGCCGCTGTTGCGGACCGTGCCCTCGGCCGGCGCGCTGGTCGTGGGCACGGTCCGGGCGGGCGAGTCGTCGGTGGTGTGCCGGGGGACCGCGGTGGACGCCGACTCCCGGTTCGAACTGGGCTCGGTGACCAAGACGTTCACCGCGCTGCTGCTGGCCGACGCGGTGGCGCGCGGCGAGGCCCGCCTCGACGATCCGCTGATCACCTACCTGCCGCCCGGCGCCCGGCCGCGCTGGTCCTCGGCCGTCACACTGCTGCACCTGGCCACGCACACCTCCGGGCTGCCCCGGCTGCCGCCCGGCACGGTGCGCTCCGCGTTGCCCGCGTGGTACTCGAACCCGTACGCGGGCTACACCGAGCGGCGCCTGTTCGCCCTGCTCGGCCGAACCCGACCGCACGCGCGCCCGGGCACCCGGGTGCTGTACTCCAACCTGGGCGTGGCACTGCTCGGACACGCGCTCGCCCGCGCCGCCGGCATGCCCTATCCGGACCTGGTGGTGGCCCGGCTCGGGGTGCCGCTGGGGTTGACGATGACCACGTGCGACCCGAACGGGCCGCAGCTGACGGGGTATCTGCGCGGTCGGCCCCGGCCGCCGTGGGACATGCCGGGGCTGCCCGCGGCGGGCGCGCTGCGCAGCAGCGGGACGGACGTGACCCGGTATCTGGCCGCGCACCTGGATCCGTCCGGGGTGCGACCCGCCTCGCTCGCCCGCGCGTTGGTGGACGTACGGCGGCCTCGGCTGATCTGCCCCGGCGGCGGGGATCGGCTGTGTCTGGTGTGGAACCTGCGGGTGCGTCGGGGGCACGATCTGATCTTCCACGGCGGCGCGACGCGCGGGTTCACCACGTTCGTGGGCTTCAGCCCGCAGGCCGGGGTCGCACTCGCCGCGCTGGTGAACCGGGCGACGGGGGATCGGGGGCCCTTCATCCAGGTCGCGTACGACACCCTGCGGGCGCTCGCGGACGGGGCCTGACCACACCGGGTGCCGCGGCCGGATCCGGGCCGCGGCACCCGGGCGGCGGCGGTGTCCTACTCGTCCTCCGCGTCCAGGGCGTCGGCGACCGCGCGGAGCCAGATCACCACCGCCTCCGCGCCCGGGTCGACCGTGCCGATCGCCCGGTCGCCGAGGTAGCTGCTGCGGCCCCGGCGGGCGATGTGGGTCGCCGTCTCCTCGGTGCCGGCCGCGGCCGCGTCGATCGCCTCGGCCAGGCTCGCACCGCCGACCAGGGCCTCGCCGGCGGGTACGAGGGCGTCCAGCATGGTGCGGTCGCCGACCCGGGCGCCGCCGAGTTCGCCGATCGCGCGGGCGCCGGCGGCCACGGCCTCGCGCCACCCGCGCGGTGACGGGTCGGCCTCCACCGCGCCCGCCGCGCGCAGCAGGAGCACCGAGTACAGCGGCCCGGAGGTGCCGCCGAGCGCGCGTCGTACGGTGTCGGCGAGCCCGCGCAGCACGGCGGCCGGGTCGCCGCCGCCGTAGCCGGGCAACTCGCGCCGGACGGCCTCGGCGCCGCGCGCCAGGCTGATGCCCAGGTCGCCGTCTCCGACGACCCGGTCCAGCTCGGTCAGGTGCGGCTCGGCCTCGGTCAGCGCCGCGCACGCCGCCTCGACGGCCCGGGTGAGCGGGGTCGGCTCGGTCAGCACGGTGCCGGCGTCGGCGGTGCCGGGAGCGGGCGCCGCCGGCAGCACGGTGACCTCGCCCACCCGGCCCACCACCGGTGTCGGCCAGGCGGGCGCGGAGGTCGCCGCGTCGAGGCGGGCGAGCCGGGCGTCGTCGACCCGGAGCAGGGACAGCGAGACGCCGGCCATCTCCAGGGCGGTCAGGAACGAGCCGCGCCAGGCCCGCTCCAGGATCAGCCCCCGGCCGGCCAGGTCGCGTACGGCGCCGCGCAGCACGATGTCCAGTTCCATGGTCGGGGTGCCGCCGAGGTTGTTGACCAGCAGCGCGACCCGGTCGCCGGCGCCGAGGCCGGTCTCGGTCACGATCCGGTCCAGGAGTTCGGCCACGAACGTGTCCGCGGGGGCGATCTTGGCCCGGCGTACCCCCGCCTCGCCGTGGATGCCCAGGCCCAACTCGACCTCGTCCTCGCCGAGTTCGAAGCCGGGCTGCCCGGCGGCCGGCACCGTGCACGGGCTGAGCGCGACGCCCATCGTGCCGATCGCGCCGGCCGCCGCCTCGGCCTCCGCCCGGACCTCGGCCAGCGTCGCGCCCGCCTCCGCCGCCGCTCCCGCGACCTTGTGCACGAACACGGTGCCGGCGATTCCGCGCCGTCCGGCGGTGTCCTCCCCCGCGGTCAGCGCCACGTCGTCGGCGACCACCACGACCTCGACCGCGATCCCCTCGGCCCGGGCCAACTCGGCGGCGAGGCCGAAGTTGAGCCGGTCGCCGGTGTACGACTTGACCACGAGCAGCACCCCGGCCGGGCCGGCGACGGTGCGGATCGCGGCGAGGATCGTGTCGGTGGCCGGGGAGGTGAACACGTCCCCCGACACGGCGGCGGTCAACATCCCGGGCCCGACGTATCCCGCGTGCGCGGGCTCGTGGCCGGCGCCGCCGCCGGAGATCACCGCGACCCGGCCGCTCCGCGCGTACGCCCGCGCGTCCGCGCGCAACGCGACGTTCGCGCCGTCGAGCAGGGCGATGCCGGGGTTGGCCAGCGCCAGCCCCTCCAACATCTCGGGGACGACATCGCGCGCGGAATTGATCAGCTTCTTCATGGCTGCATCTCTACCTGGCCGCGCCGCGGACGAATCCACCGGGCCACGCCGAATTCCGGCAACCGGACGGGCGGGACACGCGTGTCGATCATCGGGACCGAGGTCCCGGGGCGCGGTGGATCGCCTTCCGGCGGTCGTGCCGCCCGGCCCGTGGCGGGAGTGGTTCCTCCTCAGCACTTCCGCCACGAGCCGGACTCCGGTCGGTGCGGCGGCACTCACCCGTCCGCGGGCACCGGCTCGCGGACCTTGCGGCCGGCACCGGGACGCGGTACGCCGTCCACGGACACACAGATCCCGTAGACGCGGGCATACGAGGTCCAGCCGTTGGTCCGGCCGCGATTGTTGCTGATCTGGACGCGCGAACGGGTGACATCGAGTGCGGAGACCAGGTGCAGGTACATCTTTCCCGCGACCCTGGCCAAGACGATGTCACCGAGAGCGAGACGGGCCGGGTCCACCGGCGCGACGGTCACGAGTTGGCGACTGCGAATAAGCGGGGCCATGGAGGTCCCGCGCGGGCGAAACTCGACGGTGGCGCCGCGCGCCACCTTGGCGGCCATGCTGTCCATCATTCCCATCGCGGAACAGGATGACGGATGAACGCCGAACCGGCCACGGGTTTTTTCCCGCTGGCCGGCCCGACGGTCGAACCCTCGACGACCCACCCGAAAGGCCACGGATGAGCACCCGACCGCACCACTACCGATTCGCCCACGTGGTCTTTCGCTCGATCGCGCTGCGCAACGCCGCCGGGCTGCTCGCCGCGCCGCTCGACGAACTGAACACGCGGACGGCGGACCTGTGGATCGGCGTCGGCGGCGAACTGCCCGAGGAGCAGCGGCTGCCCGTCGACGGACTGGCCCTGTCGCACGTGCCGCTGGGCGCCGGAACCGCCCTGCTGGTGCGCTTCCCGCCCGCGCTGCATCCGCCGGAGGCGCACTTCGCCCTGCTCCTGGGGCCGGATGTGGGGGGCGAGCCGCGCTACTTCGTCCTGGAGGAGAGCCTGGACATGTTCACCCGCGCGCGGGTCACGGTGCTCGGTGCCTGGAACGCGGACACCCATCTCAACCTCGGTCCGGGCCCGGTCGCGGAGGCGGACGCCTTCGTCGCGGCGGTCGGGGCGCGGTTGGGTTCGGGGAGGGCGGGTTAGCGGAGGTCGGGTCGGCCCGGTGTCGCGTTCGCGCGGGTCAGCGGGGCGGGCGGTCGGCGGTGGTCGCGCGCCAGGGGGCGGTGAGCGCGTCCCGGTCCGCGTCCGACATCAGGTGGGGCGCGCCGAGCGCCATCGCGGCGTGCAGCAGCGGGCCCAGCGCGTGCGACCACGGGTGGGCCATCACCTCCTCGCTCTGCCCGTCGTCCTCGTCGTACTCCGTCTCGAACGCCGTCGGGCCGCCGCGATCGCGCGCGGCGGCCCGGACCGCGGCGGACACCGCCAGGAAACCCTTGCCGATCGGCGAATCGGCCGGACCCGCGCCGGGGATGGCGAGCGTGTGGCGGTGGTCGCGGTCGAGGTAGGGCGCGGCGTTCGGCTCACCGGTGAGCCAGCGATTCCAGGCCGCGCCGTAGCGGGCGGCGGCGCCCGGGGTCGAGGCCGCCGCGAGCCGGGCGGCGGCCCGCGGGGTGAGCGCGCGGGCCGCGTCGAGGACGGCCACCACCGCCGCGCCGTGCGGTCCGAACAACGCGGACGCGGGCCACTCGGCGAGCACGTCCACCGTGAACGCCCTGATGTACCGGGCGGGTTGGCGCAGCCCCTCGTTGGCCTGCGTCAGCGCCGCACGCTCGGCGTCCGTCGCGGGCGGGGTCACCGCGACCCGGTACAGCCGGCCCGGCCACCCGCCGACGATCACGCTCGACAACTCCCGGTCGACCACGATGCACGGCGGCGCGAAGTCCGCCTTGGCGACCCGGCGCCCGACGGCCGCGCCGGCCATCGGCCCGGGGCTCGCCTCGCGCACGAAGACGAAGCCTTCCTCGGGAGGGTCGACGCGGATCACCCGCCCAGCGTAGCCCCGGCTTTCGGACCACCGGCCCCATGCCGCCGGCTAGGCTTGCCGCAGACATCAGGGGGGTCTGTGAACAAGGTCGTTTTTGTACACGGCGTCGGCAGGCAGTACCTGAGCGAGGACTCGCTCGCTCGTGACGTGGTGCCCGAACTGCGGGGCGGGACCCGCCTGGCCGGCGGGCCGGTGCCGACGGCCGAGGAGGTCGGGGTCGCGTTCTACGCCGACCTGTTCCGGCCTGCGGGGACGCGGTCGCCGGGGGACGAGCCCTTCGACGCGGCCGACGTGGTGGACGACGACGAGTTCGACCTGCTGATGGCGTGGTGGGCGGAGGCCGCGCGGGTCGATCCGGGTGTGCCGGGCCCGGACTCCGGCGGTACGCGCGGCGCGGTCTGCTCGCGGGCGGTGCGGCCGAAGGCGGTGCGGGCGGCCCTGGACGCGTTGACCGGTGCGCGCTTCCTGACCGGCGTGCCGGACCGGGCGCTGATCGGCGACGTGAAGCAGATGGTCCGCTATCTCACCGACGAGGACATCCGGACGCGGGCCCGGGCCCGGGTCGCGGCGCGGATCACCCCGGAGACCCGGGTGGTGGTGGCCCATTCGCTCGGGTCGGTGGTGGCCTACGAGACGCTGTGCAACACCTCACACCGGGTGGACACGCTGGTCACGCTGGGCTCGCCGCTGGGGATGCGCGCGTTGGTGCACGATCGGCTGCGACCGGCCCCGATCGAGGGCATGGGGTGGTGGCCGCAGGGCCTGCGGGCCTGGACCAACATCGCCGACTCGGGCGATGTCGTCGCCGTGGTGCGCGAGTTGCGGCACACCTTCGGTGAGCGGATGACGGACCTGGTGGTCCACAACGGCAGCCACATGCGCGACGCGACGCGCTACCTGACGGCGCTGGAGACGGGGACGGCGATCGCGGCCGGGTTGCGCGCGGACGAGTCGGACCGATTCGACGCGCGAGCCGAGGCACTGCGGTGGGCGACGGGCGGCACCGGGTCGGGCGAGTGAGCGAACCGCGCCGATATCCGGCCGCGGCCGGCACGCGCCACTGTCGCGAACTCGGCGAACCGCGCGGCGCGCGCCGGGATGTCGGGCGGATCGTGGACCTGTTCGGGGCGATGGGCCACGAGCGGGTGCCGGCCGAGGTGTCCCGCGCCCCGGACACCGACGAGTTCGAGAACGCGCCGGCGACCTGGTGCGCGGCGGGCGGGTTGACGGCGGTTGATGTCGAACCTGGCGGCGATCCTGGCCCAATCGCCGATCCGTGACGTGCTGTCATTGTCGACGCGTGCCATGCCGGGCTCGGCGCGGACGAACTCGTTCGCCGACCGGATCAACCGGGCATTCGTCATGGCGGGGCACGCGCAACGTGCCGCATGCGCGGTCACCGACCCGTCGAACCAGCCCGGGTCCTTCCCGAACCCCGCCTTCGACCCGGCGGCCGCGATCGGGCCGGACGGCCGGGCGGCGGGCGAAGCCTCCGACCCGACCGCGCACCTCGAACCGCGCGGGCGCGGCGTGGAGCATGTCCACGACCCGGGCTCGTATTTCACCCGCCGCGCACACGCCCGGCGGCTCGGGATTGCCGGGGATGGGCTGCGGCCGGGGCAGCCGGGGACAATCCGGTTGCCGGGAAACGCCTGAAGGCGACAGAATTGCGGATCGCAAGTGACAGGCGGCCGGTGGTGCGACAGCGGGGGCACGTGTGATCGAGACAAGCGCGATAGTCGGAGTCAGCGCCGTGGCGCTGGGGATGGTGCTCACTCCCGGGCCCAACATGATGTACGTGACCTCGCGCAGCATCACCCAGGGCCGCCGCGCCGGCATGGTGTCGCTGCTCGGTGTGGCGCTCGGGTTCATGATCTACATGTCGATGGCCAACCTCGGCCTGTCCGCGGTGTTCCTGGTCGTGCCGGAGCTCTACCTCGCGGTCAAGCTGGCCGGTGCCGCCTACCTCGGCTGGCTCGCCTGGCAGGCGCTGCGGCCCGGTGGCGTCTCGGCGTTCTCCCCGCAGGAGTTGGCGCCGGACTCCAACCGGCGGCTGTTCACCATGGGGCTGCTGACCAACCTGCTGAACCCCAAGGCCGCGATCATGTACCTCTCGCTGATCCCGCAGTTCGTCGACCCGAAGGCCGGGCACGTGCTGCTTCAAGGGTTCGTGCTCGGCACCATCCAGATCCTGATCAGTCTGACGGTGAACGGCGTCCTGGTCCTCGCGGCCGGCTCGATCGCGATCTTCCTGACCAAGCGGCCGTCGTGGCTGCGCATCCAGCGCTACGTCATGGGCACCGTGCTCGGCGGCCTCGCGGTCAAGCTGGCCACCGACCGGAGCCACCCCGCCACGGCCTGACCCATCGGCATCCCAGGAGCGGAGCGGTATGCGGCTCGACGAGTACGCCCGGTACGACGCGATCGGCCTGCGTGACCTGATCCGCAGCGGCGAGGTCACCGCGGCCGAGGTCGAGCAGGCCGCTCGGGAGGCGATCGAGGGCGCGAACGCCGAGCTGAACGGGCTCGCGCTGCCCGTGTTCGAGCCGGCCCTCGACCGCTCCCCCGACCCGGACGCGCCGTTCGCCGGCGTGCCGTTCCTGATCAAGGACTCCGGGCCGGTCGCGGCCGATGTCCCCTTCTTCCTGGGCAGCCGCGCGCTGCCCGGGGTGGTCGTGCCGCACGACAGCGAGCTGATGACCCGCTTCCGGGCCGCCGGCCTCGTCACCCTCGGGCTGACCACCGCGCCGGAGATGGCGATCAGCTTCGCGACCGAGTCGGTCAAGTACGGCATCACCCGCAACCCGTGGGATCCGGAGCGCGGCGCCGGCGGCTCCAGCGGCGGCACGGCGGCCCTGGTCGCCGCCGGCGCGGTACCGGTCGCGCACGCCACCGACGGGGCGGGCTCGATCCGTGTCCCCGCCTCGGCCTGCGGGCTGGTCGGGCTCAAGCCCACCCGGGGGCGCACCCCGTGCGGCCCCGACCTGGGCGAGTCGTTCTTCGGGATCTCGTACAACTTCGCGCTCACCCGCACCGTGCGCGACACCGCACATCTGCTCGACGCGGTTTCCGGCCCGGCGCCGGGCGACAAGTACGGCGCGCCCACCCCGTTGCGGCCCTACGCCGCCGAACTCGGCGCCGAAGTACCGTCGTTGCGGATCGGTGTGACCACCCGTGCCTGGTCCGGCGTCCCCGTCGACCCCGAAGCGGCGGGGGCGGCCACGGCGGTCGCCGGGCTGCTGGGCAAACTCGGCCATCGCGTCGACGAGGCGAGCCCGGTGGTCGACTGGGAGAGCCTGCTCGACGGCATGGTGGCGGAGGTGGTGTCGTTCGTCGCCGCCCCGCTGCTCGGCGCGCCCCGCCCGCCGGACCCGGCCAGGCTGGAGGCGGTCACCCGGCGGATCCTGCACGACGTCCACGCGGTGACCGCGCTCGACCTGATCGCCGCGTTCGACGCGCACAACCGGGTGTCCCGCTCGGTCGGGGCCTTCTTCGCCGATCACGACCTGCTGATCACCCCGACCCTGGGGCAACTCCCGGCGCCGCACGGCACGTTGGACTTCGACGACCCGAAACACTCGGTCCGGGGTTGGCTGGAGACGATCTTCGCCTACGGCCCGTTCACGGCGCTCTTCAACGTCACCGGCCAGCCCGCGATCAGCCTTCCGCTGGGGCACAGCGCCGACGGCCTGCCGATCGGCGTGCAACTGGTCGCCCCGTTCGGCCGCGAGGACACCCTCATTCGGGTCGCCGCGCTGCTCGAACAGGCCCTGCCCTGGCGCGACCGCGTCCCGCCGACGTTCGTCGGTGGGCGGTAGCGGTCACTCGCCGTCGGAGACGAACCGCACCGGGATCACCCCGGTGCGCTTCCGGGCCACCTCGCGCGCCTCGCCCGGCAGTTCCTCGACGTCGATCAGCCGGGGCAGCAGGTCGGGCTCGATGGTCAGCGCCCGAAAGCACACCCCGACCGTGAGGTCGTGGTCGGGCCGGGAGACCACGGTGATCGGATCCCCCGCGCGCACCTCGCCCGATTCGAGCACCCGCAAGTAGGTTCCGGGCAGGGCGCGTTGGGTGAATCGGCGCACCCACCGCCGCTCGTCCAGCCAGTGTGCGAAGGTCGCGCACGGTATGCGCGGGACGGAGACCTCCAACAGCGGACCCGCCGCGCCGCCGACCCGCCAGCGCTCGCCGATCAGGGCCGCCTCCACGTCGAGGTCGGTCGTGGTCAGGTTCTCGCCGAAGCCGCCGTTGGCGAGTTCGCGGCCCAGATCGGCCGCCCACATGTCCAGGTTCTCCCGGGCATAGGCGTATACCGCCTGGTCGTTGCCGCCGTGGTTCTGCCGGTCGTAGATTTCGTCGCCGACCAGTCCGCTGCCCCGGCCGCCGTACTTGGGCCCCGGCGCTCGCACGGCGACCGCGTGGTCGACCGGCCGCTTGTCGATACCGGTCAGATCGACCCCGGCCTTCACCGGGTTGGCGCGCGGGTGGGCCAGGTTCACGGAGAGGACGTGAGACATACCGGCAGGCTACCGGCTCGCCTCCGACGGGCCCCGGCGGGCCGATTCGGCCGTTTTCCCGGGGTGTTCCGGGGGATTCGGCCCGACCGTACCGCGTATCCCGGTCCAGACCGGGGCAAACACCTGTTATCGGCGCCCTCGGGGACGCCGACGCCCGCTTTTCGGGCATCAGGGAGGGACCACGACATGAGTGCGCTGTCGAAGACCGTGAAGAAGATCCAGGGGTACATCCGCCGCAATCCGCGCCAGGTCGAGCAGGGCAAGCGGCACCTGCGCGACCGACTCACCCGCCGTCGCGGCGGCAACAGCGGCCCCGGCAACCCCCCGACCACCTCGGCCTGACCCACCGAGCCGGGGCGAACGCATCGGCCCGCACCCGCGCACCGCTCGCGAACGCCCCGGGCAGTGACCCCTTCCGTGCCCCGCCGACCACCCGGCGGCCCTCCTCCCCGGCACGGACCGATCCCCCGGCCGACCGGTCACCCGATCAACGTCGCCTTCGCCCGGACCACGCAGAACTCGTTGCCCTCCGGGTCGGCGAGCACCGTCCACGACTCGGTGCCGGTCTGGCCGACGTCGACGCGGCGGGCACCGAGCGCGATCAGCCGCTCGATCTCCGCGTCCCGCTCGCCGGGACCGGCGCCGGGGGTCAGGTCGAGGTGCAGTCGGTTCTTGACCGTCTTCACGTCCGTCACCGGCATGAAGCAGATGCCGACGGGCGCTCCCGGCTCGGTGCCGATGACCACCTCGCGCTCGCGTTCGGACAACACCCGCCAACCCAATACTTCGGCCCAAAAACGAGCGAGTCCGGGCAGGTCGTGTGCGTCGATGACGATGTGATGCAGGGAAATGGCCATGCGCGCCATTGTGCGCGCAGCGATCGCCCGGACCAACGGGGTTTCGCCCACCACCGCGCGCCGGCCGGGGCGACCGGGGGCGGCCGTACCCGACGGATCGTCGGTCAGCCGTGGTTCACGACCACGGCGCCCACGAAGCCGCCCTCGGCGTGGTGGCGCAGCGCTTGCGGGATCTCGTCGAAGCCGAACTCGCGGTGGATCGTCGGCCGCGCCTGCCACACGTCCAGCGCGCGGTTCATCGTCTCGAACGCCGCCCGGCTGCCCACCGCGAGCGGACGCAGCACCGCGCCGGCCGTGAAGAAGTCGCCGGGGGACGGCGTGCGACCCGGGGCGTCCGAGCCCAACCAGTGCCCGACGAAGGCGATCTCGCCGCCGAGCGCGGTCGCCGCGAGCGACTGGGACAGGTCCCCCACGACGTCGACGACGCGGTCCACCCCGAGCCCGCCGGTACGCCGCCGCACCTCCTCGCCCCATCGGGGGTGCTGCCGGTAGTCGACCACCTCGTCGGCCCCGAGCGCCCGCAGGTGCTCCGCCTTGTCCGGGCCGGACGTGGTGGCGATCACCCGGGCGCCGGACCGCTTGGCGAACTGCACCGCGAACAACGACACACCCCCGGTGCCGAGGGTGAGCACGGTCTCCCCCGGCATCGGCGCCCGGCCGCCGGTCAGCGCGTTCCACGCCGTCACCGCTGTCAGCGGGAGGGTGGCGGCCTCGGCGAAGGACAGGTGCGCGGGGATGTGCACGAGCGCCCGCTCGTCCGCGAGCGCGAACTCGGTGAACACGCCGTCGCGCGAACTGCCCAGTTGGGCCGCGAGATCCAGGCCGAACGGCCCGTCGATCCAGTCCGGGAAGACGGTGGCGGCGACCCGGTCCCCCGGTGCCACCCGGGTCACCCCGGGCCCGACCGCGACCACCTCGCCGACCCCGGCACAGCCCGGGACGATGTCGGGCGACACGGGCAGCGGATAGTTGCCGGCCAGGACGAGCAGTTCGCGCAGGCTGATCGAGGAGGCCCGGACCCGGACCAGGACCCGACCCGGACCCGGCGCGGGCTCGTCGTGCTCCCGCACGGTGAGTCCGTCGATTCCCGCGCCCGGCCGCAGGTGGTAGCTCTTCATGGTGGTGCCTCTTCCGCGTTGCGTGGACGGTGCGACGATCCCGCCGCTCGGCGGGCCGTGGGGACGATCCTCCGAGCGACCCGCCCGACAGGACAATTCCCGCGAGGGAATTGCCCGGGGTCCCCGCACCTGCCTAGAACTGCCCCATGAGCACGATCACCCACGGCCCGGAATTCCCCGCCGAACTGCGGCGCTGGCGTACCGCTCGGCGGTTGAGCCAACTGGAGCTCGCCGCCCGCGCGGAAACCTCCCAGCGGCATCTGAGCTTCATCGAGAGCGGTCGGTCCCGGCCCGGCCGGACCATGATCATCCGGCTCGCCGAATCCCTCGAACTGTCCCTGCGCGAGCGCAACGCGCTGTTGCACACCGCCGGCTTCGCGCCGGTGTTCCCCGAGTCCGATTGGGACGCCCCGATGATGCGGCCGGTCCAGGAGGCGCTGAGCGCGGTGATCGAGGGCCATCTGCCCTATCCGGCGATGGTGCTGCGGCCGTACGGGCAGATCGTGGCGGCCAACGCGGCGATCGACGTGCTCACCGACGGCGCGGCCCCGGAGCTGCTCGGGCAGCCGATGAACATGTTGCGGCTGATGCTGCATCCGCGGGCATGGCGGCGCGGGTGGAGAACCTGGGCGCGTGGGGCCATCACATCCTGGAGAACATGCGGGCCCGGGCGCTGCGCAGCCCCGATCCGCTGCTCGACACGTTCATCGAGGAGCTGCGCGGCTACGTCCCGAACGCGGAACCGGGCCCCGACCACCTCGGCTTCGCGGTGCCGCTGCGGTTGTGCGACACGGCGAGCGGGGTCGAGTTGCGCCTGCTCACCACGATCACCTCGTTCGCGACGGCGACCGACGTCACCGTGTCCGAACTCCACCTCGAGGCGTTCCTGCCCGCCGACGAGGCGACCGCGACCGCGCTGCGCCGCCGCGCCGCCGAGCGCGCGTGAGCCCTGCGCGGGCCGAGCGGGCCGGCCGCCCCGAAACGCGCGAAACCGCCGTGCCGCCCCGGAATCGGGACGGCACGGCGGTGGTGTACCCGGGCACGCGGACCCGGGTCAGAAGTCCTCGTCGAAGGAGACCGATCCGGTGACCGCGACCTGATAGGCGGACACCCGCCGCTCGAAGAAGTTCGACAACTCCTGCACGTCCTGGAGTTCCATGAAGCCGAACGGGTTCGCCGAGCCGTACACCGGCGCCATGCCCAGCTGGGCGAGCCGCCGGTCGGCCACGTGCTCCAGGTAGGAGCGCATGTCGGCGACGGTCATCCCGGACACCCCGCCCTGGAGCAGGTCCTCGGCGAACGCCGTCTCCGCGTCCACCGCCTCGGCCAGCATCCGCCGAACGTCCTCGGCGAGCTCGTCGTCGAACAGGTCGGGCTCCTCGGCCCGCACCGTCTCGACCACGGAGAACGCGAAGTCCATGTGCGCGGACTCGTCGCGGAAGACCCAGTTGGTGCCCGAGGCGAGGCCGTTGAGCAGCCCGCGCGAGCGCAGGAAGTACACGTAGGCGAAGGCGCCGTAGAAGAACAGCCCTTCGATGCACGCCGCGAAGCAGATCAGGTTGAGCAGGAACTGCCGCCGGTCGTCCCGCGATTCGAGCCGGTCCAGGCCCATCGCCGAGTCGATCCAGCGGAAGCAGAACTCCGCCTTGCGCCGGATCGACGGGATGTGCTCGACCGCGGCGAACGCCTGCTCGCGCTCCTCGTGGTCGGGCATGTAGGTGTCGAGCAGCGTCAGGTAGAACTGCACATGGACGGCCTCTTCGAAGAGCTGCCGCGACAGGTACAGCCGGCCCTCGGGCGAGTTGATGTGCCGGTACAGGTTCAGCACCAGGTTGTTCGCCACGATCGTGTCGCCGGTCGCGAAGAACGCGACCAGGCGCTGCACGAGGTGCCGCTCCGCCGGGCTGAGCTTGTCCAGGTCGGCGAGGTCGCTGTGCAGGTCGACCTCTTCGACCGTCCACGTGTTGCGGATCGCCGCGCGGTACTTCTCGTAGAAGTCCGGGTACTGCATCGGGCGCAGCGTGAGGTTCATTCCGGGATCGAGCAGGCTCACGTGCACGCCTCACATGCTTCGGGGTTCTCCAGCGAGCAGGCGATGACCTCGAGGTCCGAGATCTCCTCGACCGGCGCGGCGGACGCCTGCGCGGGCACGGTCGCCTGCTGGATGCGCGTCGCGGGGCGCGAGCGCAGGTAGTACGTGGTCTTGAGACCGGTGGACCACGCGTAGCGGTACATCGAGGACAGCTTGCCGATGGTCGGGTCGGCCATGAACAGGTTCAGCGACTGCGACTGGTCGATGTACGGCGAGCGGGCCGCCGCCAGGTCGATCAGCGCGCGCTGCGGCAGCTCCCACGCGGTGCGGTACAACTCCCGTACGTCTTCCGGCAGTTCGGCGATGCCCTGGACCGAGCCCTCGGCGCGCTTGATCCGGTCGCGCACCTCGGGGGTCCACAGGCCGCGGGCCTTGAGCTCGCGCACCAGGTAGCCGTTGATCTGCAGGAACTCGCCGGACAGCGTCTCGCGCTTGAACAGGTTGGACACCTGCGGCTCGATGCACTCGTAGGCGCCCGCGATGGAGGCGATGGTCGCGGTCGGCGCGATCGCCACGAGCAGCGAGTTGCGCAGCCCGTGCTCGGCCACGCGGGTGCGCAGCGCGTCCCAGCGCTTGGTCTGCGTCGGGTACACGCCCTCCCACAGGTCCGGCTGGAGCCGGCCGCGCGCCGCGTGCGTCTGGGCGTAGGCCGGGTGCGGGCCGTGTACCTCGGCGAGCGCCGAGGAGGTCTCCAGCGCGGTGAGGTAGATCTCCTCGGAGATGAGCGTGGACAACTCGCGTGCCTCGGCCGAGTCGAACGGCAGGCCGAGCGTGAAGAACACGTCCTGCAGGCCCATCAGTCCCAGGCCCACCGGGCGCCAGCGCGGGTTGGACGCGGCGGCCTGGTCGGTCGGGTAGTAGTTGATGTCGATCACGCGGTCGAGGAAGATCACCGCGGTGCGCACCGTGGCGCGCAGCTTGTCCCAGTCCATGCCCTCGCCGGGGACCACGTGCGCGCCGAGGTTGACCGAGCCGAGGTTGCATACGGCGGTCTCGCCGTCGCTGGTGACCTCCAGGATCTCGGTGCACAGGTTGGACAGGTGCACCACGTTGCCCGGCTCGGCGGCCTGGTTGCAGGTCCGGTTGGCGGCGTCCTTGAAGGTCATCCAGCCGTTGCCGGTCTGCGCGAGGGTGCGCATCATCCGGGCGTACAGGTCGCGGGCGGGCATCTGCCGGACGAACCGGCCGTCGCGCTCGGCGGCTTCGTACACCTTGTCGAACTCGGCGCCCCACAGGTCGGGCAGCTCCGGCAGCTCGTTCGGGTCGAACAGCGACCAGACGCCGTCCTCCTCGACGCGCCGCATGAACAGGTCCGGCACCCAGTTGGCCAGGTTGAGGTTGTGCGCGCGACGCGCGTCCTCGCCGGTGTTCTCGCGCAGTTCGAGGAACTCCAGGATGTCGGGGTGCCAGGTCTCCAGGTACACGCAGGCCGCGCCCTTGCGCCGGCCGCCCTGGTTGACCGCCGCCACCGACGAGTCGAGGGTCTTCAGCCACGGCACGATGCCGTTGGAGTGCCCGTTGGTGCCCCGGATCAGCGAGCCGCGCGAGCGCACCCGCGACCAGGCCACGCCGATGCCGCCGGCGAACTTCGACAGCCGGGCGATCCGCCCGTACATGTCGTAGATCGACTCCAGCTCGTCCTTGGGCGAGTCGAGCAGGTAGCACGAGGACATCTGGGTGTGCACGGTGCCGGAGTTGAACAACGTCGGGGAGCTGGGCAGGTAGGCCAGCGAGGACATCAGCCGGTAGAAGCCGATGGCCTCGCCGGGCTCCTTGGACAGGCCGCACGCCACGCGCAGCAGGAAGTGCTGCGGGGTCTCGACCACCTTGCGCGAGACGGGGTGGCGCAGCAGGTAGCGGTCGTAGACGGTGCGCAGGCCGAAGTACTCGAAGCGGCGGTCGCCGTCGGCGTCGACGGCGGCGTCCAGCTCGGCGGCGTGCGCGGCGACGAACGCCGCGGTCTCCGCGCCGATGACGCCCTCGCGGTGACCGAGCGCGATGCCGGCGCTGAAGGAGGCGACGCCTGCCTCGGCGGCCTCGTCGGCGATCCGGCCGGCCAGCAGGCGCGCGGCGAGCCGCGAGTAGGCGGGCTCCTCGGCGATCAGCTCGGCGGCGGTGCGCACGGCCAGGTCGGCCGCCGCGCCGCGGTCCGCGCCCTCGTTCAGACCCGCGACGACCCGGCGGACGACCCGATCCGGATCGACCTCCGGCAGATCGCGCGCCTGGGTGCGCACCAGGGTGGCAAGGCGGTCCTCGGGGCTCTCGTCGACCCGCATCCGGGTCGCGCCCACGCTGTCCACAACGGTCACGTGCTCTCTCCTCGCGAGCTCGTACGTACAGGTGACCCCACGCCCGAAGGCGTGGGCAGCCGGCAGGTATTCGGACTCGCGGGCATGCCGGGGCACCGCCGGGCACGGCGTGTGCTCGGTGGTCCGCGAAGTGCCTAGTGGCCGTCGCTTCCCGTACGCCCTTCGGCGTCCGGCGCTCTATGACGACTTTTGTTCCCGCTCACCGCTGCGGGGGCAGTTCCGGCCTCGCACCGGATTCCCTCTTGCCTCGCCTTCCCGGAAACTTCGGTCGGGCGAACCAGCTGCGTCGCAGAGCATATATGTAGTGGCGGGGTGGTCGTCGCACCCCCAGGTGTTGTGTCGCGTCCCGATTCCCGGCGTGTCACGGTTCGCCGGAGACGTGCCCGGATGGTACGGCCGGCGAGCAATGCGACGCGCGTCGAGCGCCCCGAACACCCGCGCTCCCGGCGGCCGTCCGGGCCCACCGGCCCTGCGCGGGCTGCGCGGAACGGGCACGGGGGCGGCGAGTGCGCGGCGGGGACCGGACCGGATCTACGGCGGATGGCGCGTCGGCCGGCGCGCCGATCGGCCGGCAAATCCCTTCCTCGCCGGGCGTGTCGAAGGACGCGTGACAAGAAGCACATCGCGTCGCGGCCGGGCCGGATGCGCGGGGACGAATCGGCGACCCCGGCCTTCGGGTCGGGACGGGCAGGGGCGTCTCCGGGCCCGGATCGAGGAGCCGGCTGCCGGGTGCGCGGCCTCGACGCGGGCGGGCGTGCCGCGTCGCCACGGTAGGTCCGTCGGCCGGGGCACCCCCGGACCGGATCGCGCCACGAAGGCGGCTCACGGCCGATGCGTGCGCGGGCCCACCCGTGAGGCAGGTGCCGGACTCCCCCGCGGTCGCTCCATCTACCGGGCCGCCCCGGGCTCGGACCGTGCCGGGTGGCCGGGTCACGGGCGGCGCGTGCGCGGGCCCGGTCCGGGCGGGCGGGCGTGCCGGGGCGGGCTGCCCTGCGGTCGGTCCGTCGGCCGGGGCACCTCCCGGCCCGAGTCGCGCCATTCGGCGACCAGCGCCTCGTAGACGGGAGTCTCGAACGTCTCGGTGGGCCACGGCCCGAACGGTGCCCGCAGGATCTTCATGCCGATCCAACCGCACGAGGGGGCGCGAAGTAACCACCAACCGAGTGATGCCACTCGGTCGATTGACGGCCCCGCCCCCGGGTCGGGTCGCCGGCGCCGAGCGCCGCCGCACCCGGCGAGCGGCCCGGTGTGGCCCCGCGCGCGGGTCGGACCATGACGCCCCGACCGGGCACCCGACTCGGCCCGGGGCGGGCGCTCGACCCGGACCGGACTCTCGGGTCGGACGCCGCACACCGGCTCCATGCCCCGGTCGACCGGCGGGCGCTCGACCCGGACCGGGCTCTCGGGTCGGACGCCGCACGCCGGCTCCATGCCCCGGTCGACCGGCGGGCGCTCGACCCGGACCGGGCTCTCGGGTCGGACGCCGCACGCCGGCTCCATGCCCCGGTCGACCGGCGGGCGCTCGACCCGGACCGGGCTCTCGGGTCGGGCCGTGCGCACGGCTCAGGCGCCGCGTGGCGGCTGCATACGCGCGCCTCGCCCGCGGATTCCCGCGCCCGGTCGAAGCTCCCGCGACCGACCCACGCCGCGCCTGGCGCCGCCCTCGTGTTCCACACAGCGCTCGGTTGTCCGGGCCACGGCGCCGGACGGCGGGCCGACCCTGGCGCCTTGCGCTTCGGGCAGCGGCTCGTGTTGCTGTGCCGCCCGGCCAACGCGCGGACCGACCCCGGCGCCTTGCGCTTCGGCCGGGCAGCGGCTCGTGTCGCCTGTGCCGCCCGGCCGACGCATGCCCGCACCCGACCCACGCCGCGTTCTACTCGGTCGTGCCCGGTGGTGGGTAGGCGGTGGTGCGGAGGTGGGTGAAGGCCTCGGCCAGGGCTGCGGCCGTCCAGTGGGCGTTCAGGCCGCTGGGGTTGGGGAGTACCCAGATTCCGGTGTCGTCGATCGTCTCCGGTTGGCGGCCGACCACCGCCTTGGGGCGGCCGAAGCCGGTTCGGTATGCGCCGATGCCGAGGACCGCCAACCAGGCCGGTCGGTACCGGCGTACCTTGGCGGTGAGCGCCAGGCCACCGGCCCGATACTCCTCCTTCGTCAACTCGTCGGCGCGCGCGGTGGTTCGGGCCACCACGTTGGTGATGCCGAGGCCGAGCGTGGTCAACTCGCGCTGCGCGGCGGGCTCGATCAGGCGCGGCGTGAAGCCCGAGGCGTACAGGGCCGGCCAGAACCGGTTGCCGGGACGGGCGAAGTGCCGCCCGGTGGCGCCCGACCAAAGCCCGGGGTTGATGCCGCAGAACAACACCCGCAGGTTCGGCGCGATCACATCCGGGATGCTCCGACCGTGCGCGGCGGCCAACTCGTCGGCGGTGGGATTGCGTCCGGGCGGGATCGGCAGCACGATCGACGCGGCGGCATCGGTCTTCGCGCCGGCCCTGCCCGCCTCCGCCTTGCCCGCGTCGGCCTCGGCCGCCCGCGCCCGGTCCGCTTCCGCCTCGTCCCTCCGGCTCACGGCGCCTCCGCGATCAGCGCCGTGCCCACCGACCGGAAGCCGATCCGATCGTATACCCGCGCGACATCCTCGTCCCCCGCGCTCAGGAACACCGTCTCGCTCCCGCTGTCCAGCGCGTGCCGGGCCAACTCCCACGTCACCGCCGCCGCGAGGCCGCTGCGCCGGGCCGCCGGGAGGGTGGCCACGCCGACGATCTCGGTCGTGTCGTGCAGGTGCTGGTAGCTGCCCACGCACAGTGGTCCGGCCGGGCTGTACGCCGCGAACATCACCGTCTCGCCGCTGCGCAACCGCTCGTTGAGGTAGGACAGCAGGCCCGGGTCCTGGCCGAGTGCGATGGTGTCCCGCTCGGCGGGCCCGTCGGAGCCGGGCGCGGTGCCGGGGTTGGCGAAACCGACCGCCGCGACGCTGTGCACGATCGCGAGGTCGGTGGCGTCCGCGCGGATCTGCCGCAGCGTCACCAGGTCCGGCAGACCCGGGCGGGCGGGCGGATGTTCGTCCGGGTCGAGCACCATCAGCGGGTGCTCGTGGACATGCAGTTCGGCCTCGATCGCGGCCGCCCGCAGTGCGGGGGTGGTCTCGTGGACCCATTCGAACGTCTCGGGCACTTTCAACTCTCTCTGCCGCGCCCGCACCGCGCGCACGTCCGCGACGGTGGGCTCGGCGAGGGCGCCGAGCGTGGGTCGGGCATAGTAGGGCCACCCCTCGCCCTCCCGGACGAACAGCGTCAGCGCGCCGATCGCCTCGGTGCGGGTGAACCGGCGGGGCACCGCGTCGTAGAAGATCTCCAGATGCGCGCGCAGTTCCGCGGCGGACTTCGGCATGCGGGTCAGTGTGACACGGCCGTCGGCACCGGTTCGGCCCGGTGTCCGAAGCCCGCTTTCACTCCGAAGCCCGCCTTCAACCGGCCCAGGAGTTCGGACAGGCGCTCGGCGTCCTCGTCCGGCCAGTCGGCCAGCCGCTCGGCGATCACCGCGAGGCAGCTCTCGGTGGCCCGGTCGACCACGGCGCGCCCCTCCGGGGTGAGTCCGAGCAGCACCGACCGGCCGTCGCGCGGGTCCGGGCGGCGGGTCACCCAGCCGTGTTCGACCAGGTGCGCGAGGTGTCGGCTGACCACGGACATGTCCAGGTCCAGGAGTTCGGCCACGCGCCCGGCGCGCAGCGGTTCGGCACCGCGGCCGAGGACGAACAGGACCGCGGAGCCGGGCGGCAGGCTGCCGGGCGGGACGGCCTTGGCGAGGCCGCGGTGTACGCCGACGATGCCTTCCAACTCGGTGAGCAGGTGCCGGCAGGCTTCCCTGGTGGCCATGGCGGCTCGCTCCTTCCTGCGTGCGGGCGGTCGTACGCCCGCGCCGCGGCGAATCTGTTGCGTTCCACAACCATAGAAGAAGTTAGTTGCATTCGACAACTTCTCCGGCCGGTGAATCCGTCTCGCTCGTCCGGCGCCCGGGTACGGTATGCGGCATTCCCGTAGCCGACGGAGGCACCGCCGTGTCCGAATGGCCCACTCGTCGCGTGTTCGACGCACACCTGCACATCGTCGACCCGCGTTTCCCGCTCGTCGCCAACCACGGCTACCTGCCGCCGACCTTCACCACGGCCGACTACCTGGCCCGCGCCGTCCCGCTCGGCGTGACCGGCGGCGCGGTGGTGTCCGGCTCCTTCCAGGGCTTCGACCAGACCTACCTCCTCGACGCGCTGGCCCGACTCGGCCCCGCCTTCGTCGGGGTGACCCAACTGCCGCCCGACGTCCCCGACGGGCGGATCGCCGAGCTGGACGCGGCCGGTGTGCGGGCGATCCGGTTCAACGTCCGGCGCGGCGGCTCGGCGACTCTCGACCACCTGGACCGACTCGCCCGCCGGGTCCACGAGATCGCCGGCTGGCATGCCGAGCTGTACCTCGACGCCCGGGATCTGCCCGACCTGCTGCCGGTGTTGACCGCGCTGCCGAGGGTGAGCATCGACCACCTGGGCCTGTCCCGGGAGGGGCTGCCGCATCTGCTGCGTCTGGTCGAACACGGCGCCCGGGTCAAGGCCACCGGCTTCGGCCGGTTCGACGCGGACGTACCCACGACACTGCGCGCCGTCGCCGCCGTCGACCCGCAGGCCCTCCTCGCCGGCACCGACCTGCCCTCGACCCGCGCGCCCCGCCCCTTCCGGAACGCCGACCTCGACCTGGTCGCCGACACGCTCGGGCCGGACCTGGCCCCCGCCGTCCTGTACGACAACGCACACGCCCTCTACCGCCCGCGCGGGTAGGCGGCGTCCGTCGGGCCGGCGGGCGGGCCCTACTCCCGGGCCGCGAGCGCCCGGACCGTGTCCATGTCGTCCGCCTCCGCGGGCGTCTTGTCCTCCCGGTAGCGCAACACCCGTGCGAAGCGGAGCGCGAGGCCGCCCGGATAGCGGGTGCTGGTCTGCAAGCCGTCGAAGGCGATCTCCACGACGAGTTCGGGTCGCACCCACACGGTCCAGTCGTCCCGACGCACCTCGAGTTCCCGCAACCGCTCGGTCTGCCACGCGAGCAGTTCGTCGGTGAGCCCCTTGAACGTCTTGCCGAGTATCACGAACCCGTCCCCGCCCGGATCCCGCGCGCCCAGGTGCAGATTGCTCAGCGTGCCGCTCCGGCGGCCGTGGCCCCACTCGGCGGCCAGCACCACCAGGTCGAGGGTGTGCCGGGGTTTGACCTTGACCCAGCCGGCGCCGCGCCGACCCGCCGTGTAGGGGGTGTCCAGGGACTTCACCACCACCCCCTCGTGCCCGCGTCCGACCGCGTCGGCGAAGAACGCCTCCGCCGCCGCGTCGTCCCCGGTGACCAGCCGGGGCACCAGGAGTTCGGGCGGCGCCAGGTCCGCGAGCGCGGCCCAGCGATCCGCGCCGGGGCGGTCGATCAGGTCCTCGCCGTCCACGTGCAGCACGTCGAACAGGTACACCGTCAGCGGCGTCTCGGCCCGCAGCCGCGCCGCGTCGCGGGTCCCGGTCCGGGAGGCGGTAATCTGGAACGGGTGCGGCCGAGCGTCCGGGCGCAGCGCGATCGCCTCACCGTCGAGCACCGCGGTACGCATCGGCAACGCGCCTACCGCCTCGACCAGTTCGGGCACGCGCGGGGTGATGTCGTCCAGACTGCGGGTGAACACCGTGACCCGATCGCCGTCGCGGTGGATCTGCACCCGGATGCCGTCGATCTTCCACTCCAACGCGACCTCGGCGGCGGGGTCCTTGGCCCGCAGCTTGG
This sequence comes from Embleya scabrispora, assembly GCF_002024165.1. Lineage (NCBI taxonomy): Bacteria > Bacillati > Actinomycetota > Actinomycetes > Kitasatosporales > Streptomycetaceae > Embleya > Embleya scabrispora. The sequence continues at coordinate 6,701,810 of NZ_MWQN01000001.1, read as the reverse complement.
CCAGCGCGCCGGCCACGTCCGGTGCGGCGGCGGCGAGCATCGGGCGCACCGGGCGGCCGACGTCGAGGGTGAGCGCGTCGAGCGCGGCTCGCCCGCCCTGGAGGGCGGCGGCTGCCACCGGTCCGGCGGCGCCGCGCAACATCAGCGCCCGCCGTACCGCCGTGGCCGGGACCTCGGCCGCGCGGGCGATCGCGTCCGCCATCACCCCGTCCAGTGCGCCCTGGCGTACCTCGCCGACCAACAGCCCGATCAAAAAGCCCTGTTCGACCTCGGTCGCGCGGGCGAACAGCGCGTCGAGCGCGGCCCGTCGGGCGGCCTGCGAGCCGGCGCCGGTGGTGGCCCCGATCGCGGCCAGCGCGGCATCCACCTCCAGGAGGGTCAACGACGGCTCGGCGGCGGGCGGGGGCAGCGCGCGGAGCATGGCGGGCCCCACACCGATCTGCCGCTGGGTGAGCGTGCCCGCGAGATAGGCGACCACCACGGTGGCCTCGGCCGGATCCGCCCGCCGCAGACAGCCGGCCACCAACTCCGCCTTCGCGGTCCGCCCGGACTCCCCCGCGATCTCCCCGGACACGACGGCCACCTCACGAAACGACAGCGACGCCACGCCCACCACTCCTCCCGACGACTCCCCCCACCATGACCGCCGAGACCACATTTCAATCCCCGGCCTCGGATCACCCGCCCACGGGCAACCGAAACCGATGGCCATCGCCCTCTCGCCCGGTCACCCCACCGCAACGGCTCCGGCACCGCGGAACGCGACTCGGCCCCCGCCCCCGGCGCGCCCCGAAAACCGGTACGCCGATGGCCACCCACACGGCGATTCCCGCCCGGCCGACGCGTCGCAACCACAAGGCCGGTGCCGTAGGACGGGGGCACGCCTTGTGCGTCTGGGACCGTCGACAGTGGCCGTCACGCCGCAGACCGTGTGCGCACAGGCGATCGGCGTCCGCACGATCCGGCAAGCGGGTCGAGGCCGGTCGCCCACACGACCCGACCCGACCCGCGCCTCGCGCGCCCCGGACCGCTCGCCGACGGGTCCGATTGCGCCTAGAGGATCGCGCCCGGGCGGTACTTCGCCGCCTCCGGGTGCTTCTCCGCGACCGCCTCCACCCGGCGGACCACCTCGGCCACCTGGGCCGCCGCCGCGCCGGTGAACGACAGCCGGTCGGCGAGCAGCGTGTCGAGCGCGGCCCGGTCCAGCGGCAGCCGCTCGTCGGCGGCCAGGCGGTCGAGCAGTTCGTTGCGCTCGACACCCTCCCGCAGCGCCAGCGCCGAGGCGACCGCGTGCTCCTTGATCACCTCGTGTCCGGCCTCGCGCCCCACCCCGCCGCGGATCGCGGCCATCAGCACCTTGGTCGTGGCCAGGAACGGCAGGTAGCGGTCGAGTTCGCGCGCGACCACGGCCGGGAACGCGCCGAACTCCTCCAGCACGGTCAGGAACGTCTCGATCAGCCCGTCGAACGCGAAGAACGCGTCCGGCAGTGCCACCCGCCGCACCACCGAGCAGGACACGTCGCCCTCGTTCCACTGGTCGCCCGCCAACTCGCCGACCATCGAGGCGTAGCCGCGCAGGATCACCGTGAAGCCGTTGACCCGCTCGCACGAACGCGTGTTCATCTTGTGCGGCATCGCGGACGACCCGACCTGCCCGGGCTGGAAGCCCTCGGTGACCAGTTCGTGCCCGGCCATCAGCCGGATCGTCTTGGCCAACGACGACGGCGCGGCGGCCAGCTGGACCAGCGCGGTCACCACGTCGTAGTCGAGCGAGCGCGGGTAGACCTGTCCGACCGAGACGAACGCGTGCTCGAAGCCCAGGTGCGCGGCGACCCGCCCCTCCAGCTCGGCCAGCCTGTCCTCGTCGCCGCCGAGCAGGTCGAGCATGTCCTGCGCGGTACCGACCGGGCCCTTGATCCCACGCAGCGGGTAGCGGGCGATCAGGTCCTCGAGGCGGTGGTAGGCCACCAGCAGCTCGTCGGTCGCCGACGCGAACCGCTTGCCCAGCGTGGTCGCCTGCGCGGCGACGTTGTGCGAGCGGCCGGCCATGACCAGCTCGGCGTGCTGCGCCGACAGCTCGGCCAGCCGTACCAGCAGCGCCACCACCCGGTCGCGGACCAGTTCGAGCGAGGAGCGGATCTGCAACTGCTCGACGTTCTCGGTCAGGTCGCGCGAGGTCATGCCCTTGTGCACGTGCTCGTGGCCGGCGAGGGCGTTGAACTCCTCGATCCGGGCCTTGACGTCGTGCCGGGTGACCCGCTCGCGTTCGGCGATCGAGGCCAGGTCGACCTGCTCCACCACCCGCTCGTAGTCGGCGACCGCGCCCTCGGGCACGTCGATGCCCAGGTCGGCCTGGGCGCGTAGCACCGCGAGCCACAGTCGGCGCTCGAGCACCACCTTGTACTCGGGGGACCACAGCGTGGCCAGCGCCGGGGAGGCGTAGCGGTTGGCCAGAACGTTCGGAATGCGGGGCTTGCGCACAGGCTGGGACGTCACGACCGGGGAGTTTACCGAGCCGCCGACCCCGCTCTCACCGGCCGTCCACGATCGGGCACGTCCGGCGGGCCGGTGCGCGTGTGTCGAGTGTTCGGCCGCGTCGCGCGGCGTGGCGCCGATCATGTACGCGCCGCGCCGCCGACGCCCCTGCCCACCGAGGCGCCCGATGGCGCGGATGGCGGCAAGGGGACAATCGACGGCATGGACAAGATTCGGCCCGCCTACGAGGAACTGGGCGCCGAGGGTTTCTACGCCCGCCATGGGGCGGAGTACCGCAACCCGCACGAGCCGCGGGTGCGGGCGGTGCTGGCCGAGGTGCTGACCGGGCCGTTCGCGGCCGAGCCCGGATTGTCGGCCTCGGTGCTGGACCTGGCCTGCGGCAGCGGCGAGGCCACCTTGGCGCTGCGTGACCTGGGCGCGCGGGAGGTGACGGGCGTCGATCCGTACACGGGCGACGCCTACCTGGAGCGGACCGGGCGGCCGGCCGAGCCGTTGCGGTTCGAGCAGATCGCGGCGGGCGCGCTGGCCGGGCGCACGTATTCGCTCGTGGTGTGCAGCTACGCGCTGCATCTGCTCGCCGAGTCGCGGCTGCCGGCGCTGGCCTACGCGCTGACCGAGGTCACGACGGCGTTCGTTGTGGTGACTCCGCACAAGCGTCCGGTGTTGCGGCCGGAGTGGGGGTGGCACCTGCATCGGGAGTTGCTCGTGGATCGGGCCCGGGCCCGGGTGTACCGCACGTTCCCGGAATCGACCGAGGCCGCCGGGGTCGCCGGATCTGCCAAGTCCGCCGAATCTGCCGAGTCTGCCGAGTCCGCCGGGGCTCGCGGGGTGACTGGGCGAGGGTGACACCCGCGCTGGCGATCACCACCAGCGCGATGCCCGCGATCTGCACAAGCGCCAACGACTGGTGCAGCACCAGGAAGCCGGCCATCCCGGCCACCGCCGGTTCCAGACTGGCCAGCAACCCGAACGTGGCCGGCGGCAGGTGCTTCATCGCCAGCATCTCGAGGCTGTACGGCAGCGCCGAGGACAGCAGCGCGACACACGCGCCCAGCCCCAGCATCTTCGGCTCGACCAGCGCGGAGCCGGCCGTCGCCACACCCAGCGGCGTCACCAGCACCGCGGCCACCACGAAACCCAGGGCCAGGCCCTCGATGCCGTCGAAGCGCGCGGAGATCTTCGAGGCGACCACGATGTAGCCCGCCCAGCAAGCCGCCGCGGCCAGGATGAACACCACCCCGACCGGGTCGAGGCCGCCGAACCCCCCGCCGCCCAGGAGCAGCACGCCGCCGGCCGCGAGCACGATCCACACCATGTCGCGCAGTCGACGGGACAACACCACCGCCAGGCCGAGCGGGCCCAGGAACTCCAGCGTGACCGCGGGTCCCAGCGGGAGCCGGTCGATGGCCTCGTAGAAGCACATGTTCATGCCCGCGAACATCACGCCCAGGCCGCCCACCACCAGCCAGTCGCCCCGCGAACGCCCGCGCACCCGGGGCCGGGAGAAGGCAAGCAGCAGCGCGGCGGCGATCACCAGGCGCAGCGTGACCGCCCCCGCCGGCCCCACCTGGGGGAAGAGCCGGGCCGCGAACGCGGCGCCGAACTGGATCGAACACGCGCTCGCCAACACCAACAACACCGCACGCCCGCGCGGTCCCGGCAACAACCGGTCGGCGAGGGCGTGCGGTGCGCGCGCGGGCGCGTCGGTGGTGGTGCGGGAGGTCATTCCCCGACACTACGGACATCGTCAAGCCGGTCAGCCGGCAGCTGAGGATTTGGCGTTTCGTACCGCCTCGCGCAGCGCGCCCGGGACCGGGCCGAGACGGGTCGACAAATCGTCGATCCGGCCCTTCGCCGCCCGGCGTTCCCGCCCTCCGAGCACTCCGCGCAGTTCGCCGTGGTAGGCGAGTACGGCCAGCGCCGCGTCCTGGTCGGGCACCTCGGCCGCCCGGTCCTTGAGCGCGCCCCACATCGCCTTCGTTGCCGCGCCGCGCAGCGACGTCTGCCGCAGCACGATCCGTCGGAGCGGGAGCAGGCCGAGGACCCGGTGCTGCTCGTACCGGATCACCCGCGCCCGCTCCAACGCCGCGCCGACCCGGTCGACGGCCTGCCGGTCGCGCTTGTTGACCCAGTGGCGCCAGCGGCGCGCCCGTTCGGTCTCGCCGATCCTGGCCAGCAGGTCGGCGGCCAGCTCACACCGGGGAGTCGCGCCGGGGTGCGGGCCGCCCCTGCGGGTCGCGGTCACCCGGACCTTGCCGCCCTCGTCGTGGATCAGGCCCTGTTCGCGGAGCTCGTACAGCGCCGCCGCCTGGAGCGTCGCGCCCAGGTGGGTCCGGCTGACCAGGCGCTGCCGCTCGGGACTGTAGGCGAGCAGGAACAATCGTTGGGGTAGGGACGGGTTCACGTCGACCTCCTCGGCGCCAGGGCGTCACGTCGTCTTCGGGTTTGTCGTCACGGCGCGGCCTCGAGGTCGCCACCGTCGCCACGGTCGCGACGACGCCGACCAGAACCGCCAGGGTCGCCTCGATCGCCACCGGCGCCTCCCCCGGGCTCGGCATCGGAATCGGTCTCGGGGCCGTTGTCGGGATCGAGAGCCGGGCCCGCCGTCGGAGTCGGCTTGGGCGGTCGGCCCCGTCGGGCCGGTCGCCCGGCATTGCCCGGCATCCGACCGGCGTCGCCGAGCGCACGGCGCAGCAGGAACTCGATCTGGGCGTTGGTGCTGCGCAGTTCGTCGGCCGCCCACTTGGCGATCGCGTCGTGCACGGCCGGATCCAGTCGGAGCAGGATCTTCTTCCGTTCGGTCACGGGGACCGACTATGCGTAGAGGGAGCCCGTGTTGACCACGGGCTGCGTGGCCTGTTCGCTGCACAGGACGACGAGCAGGTTGCTCACCATGGCCGCCCGGCGGTCGTCGTCGAGTTCCACCAGGTCGCCTTCCTCCAGCCGGTTCAGCGCCAGTTCGACCATGCCCACCGCGCCCTCGACGATCCGCTGCCGGGCCGCGACCACCGCACCCGCCTGCTGGCGACGCAACATCGCCTGGGCGATCTCCGGCGCATAGGCGAGCCGGGTGATCCGCGATTCGACCACGCTGACCCCGGCCGAGGCGACCCGGGCACCGATCTCGGCGGACAACTTGCCGGTGATCTCGTCGGCGTTGTCGCGCAGGGACATGCCGCCCTGGCCGTGGTCGTCGTACGGGTAGCTGTTGGCGATGTGCCGCACGGCGGTCTCGGTCTGGATGGCGACGAACTCCTCGAAGTCGTCCACCTCGAACTTGGCCTGCGCGGTGTCCTCGACCTGCCAGACCACGACCGCGGCGATCTCGATCGGATTGCCGTCGTTGTCGTTGACCTTGGCGGTCTGCGTCTCGTGGTTGCGGATCCGGGTGGAGACCTTGGTGCGGTCGGTGAACGGGTTCACCCACCGCAGCCCGTCCTTGCGCAACGTGCCCTTGTAGTGCCCGAACAGCTGGAGCACCCGCGCCTCGCCGGGCGCGACGGTGGTCAGCCCGCACAGCCCGAACAGCGCCAGGACGATGATCACGATCCCACTCGCGATGGCGGCCACCTTCTGCCCGTCGTCCAGGAGCGAGCCGACCACGGTCAACACGATTCCCCCGGCAACCAAAGCCACCCCCACGACCAACGCAGGCAGCCCGGCCGCCCCCGTCACCACTCGCTCCCGCACCTGCGGCGCCGGCATCTCCACAACGGCCGCGGACCCGAAATCACTCACAACGCCACTCCTCACTCGACCAACCTGGCATCAACACCATAGCAAAGTGATATCACTTTTCCGCAACCCCCAAACGCCCGACCCGGCCGAGAACACCGACGGACGACACGCACGCGCGAACACCCCCGGAGCCACACCCGCGAGCCGCCCCCCGGTCGGCGGGCCCCCGCCGCCGGCGGGCATCCCCCTGAACGGGCCGGACACGCGGAAGACGGGAGCGTGGCCCGGGGGTCGACTGCGACCCAGACCCCGTCCGGCGGCCCCCGGTGGATCGGGCCGCGCCGTCCAGTGCCGTGCCGCGGCGCACCGGAAAAACAACCGCAAAGGGGTCCCCTCCGGCCGCTTCTCCGGTACCGCACGACGCGCTGCCGGGCGGCGCGATACCGGGCAACGCGGTGCCGCACAACGCGATGCGATTCCGGGCAACGCGGCTCCGCGCAACGCGATACCTCGCGGCGCGAAACCGAACGGCGCAATACCGGGCAACGCGGCGCCGCACGACGCGAAACCTGGCAGCACGGTGCCGCACGACGCGATACCGGGCAGCGCCATACCTCGCGGCGCGAAACCGGGCGGCGCGTACCGGACAACGCGATGCAACGCGGTGCCGCACGACGCGATGCCCGAGAGCGCGACACCGCGCGACGCAACACCGCGCGGCACGAGACCGCGCGGCACGACACCGCGCGGCACGAGACCGCGCGGCGCAACACCGCGCGGCACGAGACCGGACGACGCAACACCGCGCGGCGCGACACCGCGCGGCACGAGACCAGGCGACGCAACACCGCGCGGCACGAGACCAGGCGACGCAACACCGCGCGGCACGAGACCAGGCGACGCAACACCGCGCGGCACGAGACCAGGCGACGCAACACCGCGCGGCACGAGACCAGGCGACGCAACACCGGCGACGCGATACCGGGCGGCACGGCGCCGCACGACGCGATACCGGGCGGCACGGCGCCGCACGACGCGAAACCTGGCAGCACGGTGCCGGGCGACGCGATACCCGGCAGCGCCATACGTCGCGGCGCGGTGCTGGGCGGCGCGTACCGGACAACGCGATGCAACGCGGTGCCGCACGACGCGATGCCCGAGGGCGACACCGTGCGGCACGAGACCGGGCGACGCAACACCTCGCGACGCGAGACCGGGCGACGCGACACCGCGCGGCGCGAAACCGGGCGGCACGGCGCCGCACGACGCGAAACCGGGCGGCGCAACACCTCGCGGCACGAAACCCGACGACGCGAAACCGGGCGGCACGATGCCGCACGACGCGAAACCTGGCAACACAGTGCCGGGCGACGCGATACCCGGCAGCGCCATACCTCGCGGCGCAAAACCGGGCGACGCGATACCGGGCAACGCGGTGCCGCACGGCGCGAAACCGGCAGCACCGCGCCGGGCGACGCGAAACCGGGCAGCGCCATACCTCGCGGCGCGAAACCGGGCGGCGCGAGGCCGCCAGGGTCCGCCGGACAGGGCCTGGGCCGAGCGCGCGACTGTGGCGTCCTCCTCGGTGGCGGCCCACGGCCACACCGCACCGCGCCCGCTCGGCACTCGGCCGCCGCCGCGCGGCCCTTGTGCGCGGCGGCCCGGCAGCGACCGGCGGTTGGGTGTCGGGGGTGCCGCCTTCCGGTCAGGTGAGGGGTTTGATGGTGCTGCCGGACTTGAGGGTGGCCACCAACTGGGGGCGGGCCGTGGTGTTCGGGGTGGTGCCGGGGGACTTGAGGATCAGTTGGCGGGCGTCCGCCGAGCCGGTCACGGGGGCGGAGGTGGTCAGCCTGACCACGTCCCGGCTACCGGCCGCGACCAGATACCAGGCGCCGGATCGGGCGCGCCACCACGTGGCGGTGACGATGTCGTTGGCCGAACGGCTGCACGCGGGCGAATCGGCCAGCCGCTCGACGGTCTGCGCCCCGGTCGCGTTGGCCCCGGGCGGCAGGAACTGGACCACGACGTCACCGCCACCCCGGCGGTCGAACGCGTGCACGCACGACCACATGCCCTCCCCGGCCGCCTCCGGCAGGTCGAAGTGCGCGAACTCCCAGTTGTCCACCAGTCGCAGCCCCCGACCGCGCAGCGTCTCCAGCACACAGGCCGTGCGCGACCAGACGGTCAGCGCGCGCTCGGTCGAGGCCGCCTCCGCCGGCCGGCCGGTGTGCGCGAACTCCGGCGGCGGCATGTAGGTGAGGTGGGTCGCGGACACCTCGCCCAGGTCCGCGAGCAGGTACGGGTGACCGTCGGCGGCGCGCCTGGACACCAGTTCGAGCACCGGTACCGTCGCGCAGCCCTTGGCCACCGTGCCCGGATCCGGCATCGGCGCGGTCGTTCCGTCGGTGACCGGCAGCGGCCTGCTCTTGTCGTCGGGCCGGCGCAGATCCCGCGTCGCCGCCTCGTCCACCCACGGCGCGAGCAACATCCGCACACCCGCCACGCCCCGGTGCAGCACCACGGCCGAGGCGGAGCGGGCGTCCGAGTCGTCGGCCGCGGCCACGTCGAGACGGCGGCCGCCCTGCTCCTCGGTGTAGCGGGCCAGGCGCGTGCCGTCGGTGAGCAGGACCACCGCGGCCCCCGCGACGTCGCCCGCGTACAGCAGGCGCGGCAGGCCGACCGGTGGGCCGGCGGCGGCGCCCGGGCCGAGCGCGACGGTGGTGCCGGGCTCGGGCTCGACCCAGGCCCGGACCGCGCGCCGGGTCAGCGCCTGGTCGCCGGCCCGCGCCCCCCGGGTGGACCAGACGTCGAAGTCCAGCCGGGTGGTGGTGGTCCAGGCGTCGGCCGGGACCACCCGGGGCGGCTCGACCACGGCCCGGGCGGCGGGTGCGGCGGGGGCGCCGGACTCGGTCGCGTCGCCGGCATAGGGGACGAGGGCGGCCAGCACCGCCGCGACCGCGACCGCCACCAGCGCGGTACGCCTGCGGCGCCGTCGGCGCAGCAGGTCCGACGGGGTGGCCCGGAGCGTGCACGGGTCGAAGTGGGCGGCGTGCAGCAGTCGGCCCGCCGCCGATCCGGGCCCGTCGGCGAGCCCCACCGGGTCGGCCGCGAGCGCGTCGGCCTCGGCCTCGGCGCTCGCGATGTCCTCGACGCCGGCGATCAGCAGCAGTTCGGCCACCCCGACCGGATCGAGGCGTTCGAGCACTCGCAACACGTAGGCGGCCCGCCCCGGCCCGGACAGTCGGCCCAGCGCCTGCTCGATCGCCGGCTCGTCGACGCCGCCGGTCGGCGGGAACAGGCGCAGCCCCCAGACCTGCGGCAACACCGCCGGTCGGGTCGCCCACCGCCCGGTGGACCGACATCGCAGCAGCGCGCCGCGCACGATCCGCAGCCGGACGAGTTCCGCGTCGTCCATGCCCGCCGCGCCCGGTCGACGCCCCAGGTCGCGCCGGCGACCGGGCAACGCGCCCTGGACCAGGGCGTGGGCCGTGAGCACCCGGCGATGCCGCTCCAGGCCGGGCGGCAGGATCAGGTAGGCGAGCCGTACCAGTTCGGGGTATCGGCCGACCACCAAGGCCTCGGTACGGCGCACCGCGCGCCCGTCGAGCCGCCGTCGACACAGGTCGGCCAGGCCCGCTCGGGCTCGTCGCGCCCGGCCCCCGATGCCCGGGTCGCTCCCGAGGTCCCGGACGGGCTCGGCCGCCGGTTCGGACGCGCTCTCGTGACCGCCGCTTGGCATGTGATGGGTCCCCTCTCGCCGCGCCGTGGTCGGCACCCGCGACTGGGTGCGGGGCCGTGCGCACGATGGCCAACGAGCGCCGTCCGAAGGGGTCACACATGGTACGAAAATCTCTCTTGTGTAACGCGATCGATCGGCTCGCCCGCCTCCCGCGCGGCGATCGGCAACTGCCCGACCCGTCGCCCGCCGGCGCCTCCCGGGGTCAGCCCGGCGCGACGAATCCCGACTCGTAGGCCGCGATCACCGCCTGGGTGCGGTCACGCGCGCTCAACTTGGCCAGCAGCGCGCTCACATGGCTCTTGACCGTCTCGGTGCCCAGGTACAACTCCGCCGCGATCTCGGCGTTGTTCAATCCGCGCGCCATCGCCCGCAACACGTCGGCCTCACGATCGGTCAGCTTGGCCCGGGCCACCGCGTCGCTGCGCGCGGTCTTCCCGAAACGCTCGGCCAGCGCGCGCAGCTTCGCCGGGAACAGCAGCGAATCCCCCGTCGCCAGCGTCCGCACCGCGTCGGTGATCTCCGCCGGTCGGGCCCGCTTGAGCAGGAAGCCGTGCGCGCCGACCCGAAGCGCCTCGTAGACGTATTCGTCGTTCTCGAACGTGGTGACGATCAGGATTTTGGGCGGCTGATCGAGGTGCGCGAGGAGGTCGCGGGTGGCCTGGATGCCGTCCACCCGGGGCATCCGTACGTCCATCGCGACCACGTCCGGGCGCAGCGACCGGACCAGCGCGAGCACCCCCGCGCCGTCGTCCGCCTCGCCCACCACCTCGAAGTCGGGCTGCGCGTCCAAAACGGCCCGCAGGCCGGCCCGCACCAATTCGTTGTCGTCCACCAGCAGGATCCGGATCGTCACGACGCCCACCGTAGGGGCAGCCGGGCATGCACCCGCCAGTAGCCGTCGTGCGGCCCCGCGGTGGCCTCGCCGCCGAGCAGCGCGGCCCGCTCCCGTATGCCCCGCAGCCCGCTGCCGCTGCCCCCGCCGGTCCCCCTCCGCCCCGCCTCCGCCGAGGATGTGTCGTTGCGCACGGTCAGCTCGACCTCGTGGTCGTGCACCGCGACGGTGACCTCGACCGGCACCGGACCCGCGTGCCGCAGCACGTTGGTCAGCGATTCCTGCACGATCCGGTAGCCCTCGCGCGAGATCACCGCCGGCACCGCGTCGAGCGAGCCCAGCACGCGCACCTCGACCGAGGCACCCGCGCCACGCGTGGTGTCGGCGAGCACCTTCAGCTCGGCCAGCCCCGGTCGGGGCGCGGCCGGCTCCGGCGCGTCGCGCAACAGCAGCAGCATGCGCTCCAGGTCCTCCAGGGCCTGCCGCCCGGTCACCTCGATCGCGTCCAGTGCGCGGTCGGCGAAGGCCGGGTCGGTGTCGAGCAGTTGCCGTGCCGCGCCCGCCTGGAGCACGGTCACCGACAGCGCGTGGCCGATCGAGTCGTGCAACTCGCGCGCGAGCCGGTTGTGTTCGAGCAGTTGCTCGGTGCGCCGTTCCAGGGCGGCCAGCTTCTCGCTCGCGGACGGCCCGAGCAGCCGCTTGGCCAGCACGGTGAGCAGCAGACCCGCGCCGACCAGGTAGGACAACGCCGCGAGGATGACGGCCAGGCCCAGCGGGACCAGCCACCAGTGCGCGGCGCCGCCCGGGAAGCTCGCCCCGTCGAACACCAGACCGTCATCGGTGGCGGGCGACCCGATCATCGCCACGGCGGTGAAGATCGCGGACGCCGCCGGCGCGAGCCCGAGCCAGCCCAGTTCGACCCGCAACACCAGCCACAGTGCCGTGCGCCAGCGGTCGGGCCAGGTCTGCGATCGGGTGACCGCGATGTCGCTCTCGTCGCCGGGGCGCAGCAGCAGCCGGGCCTGGAAGCCCTCGAACCGGCGCGCCTCGGCGATCAGCCCGAACGCGGTCAGGATCGGGACGGGCACGGCCAGCAGCGCGACGCGGTAGCCGAGCCCGCCGTCGCCCTCCAGGCCGGGATAGACCATGGCGATCGCGACGCCCAGGAGCAGGCCGGTGAACAGGTGGAAGCCACGCGTGTAGGTGGCGGCCGTGACCAGGGGCCCGGCGAGGCGACGGAGCCGGGCGCGCGGCGAACTGCGGGACGAAACGATGCGGAACACCCCGCCATCCTGCATGGTCGCGCCGCCGGCGACCTCCCCCGCCCGGGGGAGACCGTCCCCACGGTTGGGGGATCCGGCCGGGGGTCCTCGGATCGCAGTCTTGAGGCACCGCAGCAACCGGGCGGCGACCACCGGGTGTCGACGAGGTCCTCGGGCCCGACACCCTCCGCATCGACTCGGCCGAACCGGCCCGGGGAGCAGCACAGATGATCCGCATCCGAAATCTGACGAAGCGCTACGGCGACGTCCTGGCCGTCGACGACCTCGACGTCGAGATCGCGCCCGGCACCGTGACCGGCTTCCTCGGCCCCAACGGCTCGGGCAAGTCGACCACCATGCGGATCGCCCTGGGCCTGGACCGCCCGACCTCGGGCGGGATCACCATCGACGACCGGGCCTACGGCGAACTGCCCGATCCACTGCGCCAGGTGGGCGCCCTGCTGGACGCGGGGGCGGTACACCGACGCCGGCGCGGCTACGACCACCTGTTGTTCCTGGCCCGGTCCAACCGCATACCGAGGTCGCGGGTCGAGGAGGTGTTGGCGCAGGTGGGGATGACCGACGCGGCCCACCGCCGCGCCGGCACCTACTCGCTGGGGATGCGCCAGCGCCTGGGCATCGCCGCCGCGCTGCTCGGCGACCCCGGCGTGCTGATCTTCGACGAGCCGGTCAACGGCCTGGATCCGGAGGGCATCCGGTGGATTCGCGAGCTGATCCGCTCGCTGGCCGCCGAGGGCCGCACGGTGTTCGTGTCCAGCCATCTGATGAGCGAGATGGCACTGACCGCCGACCACCTGGTGGTGATCGCCGGCGGGCGCCTGCTGGCCGACACCACGCTGACCGACTTCGTCGGCGACGGCCCGTCCCTGGAAGACGTCTATCTCCGGCTGACCGCCGGACACGAGCAATACGCGGGAGGTGGCCGGTGATGACCACGGCGATGCGAAAGACCACGACCACGCGGGAAACCGGGGCGACACGGGTGCCCAAAACCGGCTTCGCGGCGGCTCTGGAGGCCGAGTGGATCAAGCTCCGCTCGGTGCCGTCGACGCGCTGGCTGCCCCTGGCCACGGTGCTCTCGATCGCCGGGGTGAGCGCCCTGGTCGACGCGTTCGTCGCCGAGGGCCAACGCCGCGAGGACGGTGCCGAATACGACGCGTTCACCCTCGTGCACTACGGCGTCAACTTCGGCCAACTGGCCCTGGTGGCCTTCGCGGTGCTGGCGGTGGCCGGCGAATACGGCGCGGGCACCATCCGTGCCTCGCTGGCCGCGGTGCCCGACCGGCGGCTCTTCGTCGCCGCCAAGCTGATCGTGATCACCGCCGTGGCCCTGGTCACGGCGATCGTCTCGAGTCTGACCTGCACCCTGGCGGCCAGGTTGCTGCTGCCCGCCGGCGACATCTCGTTGACCGCCGCGGCCACCTGGCGTACGGCATTCGGTCAGGTGGTCTATCTGGTGCTGCTCGCGGTGATCTGCGCGGGTGTCACCTTCGTACTGCGCACGCCGATGGCGTCGATGGGCCTGCTGATCCCGCTGATCTTCCTCGGCACGGCCGCGCTCACCGCGATACCCGGGGTGCGCGAGGTGGCCAGGTTCCTGCCGGACAAGGCCGGGCAACGCGTCATGCGGCTGCGCGAGTTCAGCGCCTACGAGCTCGCCCCGTGGCCGGGCGTCGCGGTGATGGCGCTGTGGGCGATCGCCGCGGTGGTCGCGGCGGTGGCGGTGTTCCGCCGGCGCGACGTGTAAGCAACGCAACGCCGTAGCCATCACATCGCCGTCACCACCACGACGCCGTATGCACCGCGACACTCCGGTTACCCACGGTCACTTGTGGGAACTCCAGAGCGCATGTCCAGATGGCGGCGGCGCACGACGGCGGCAGGCGAGCCCCTGCCGCCGACGCGGCGCAACACTGAATTCCTGCTGCTCGTGTTCGCGGTCCTGGTCCCGGTCTTCGCCTACGCGAACGTCGGCCTGGCCCGACACGGCTCGATCCCCCCGGACACCGCCAAATACGGCCTGGGGCTGGGCCTGCTGGTCCTGATCGCGCACATCCTGGTCCGCTTCTTCGCGCCCTACGCCGATCCGGTACTGCTGCCGATCGCCGCCCTGCTGAACGGTCTGGGGTTGGTGCTGATCTACCGGCTCGACCTGGAGACGCCGAAGGCGCAGGCCGCGTCCTCGCAACTGATGTGGTCGGCCATCGGGGTGATCCTGTTCGCGGCCGTGATGATCGCCGTGCGCGATCATCGCTCTGTGGGCAAATACGCCTATCTTGCCGCCGCCGTCGCGCTGTTCCTGATGATCGTTCCCGTCTTCTTCCCCGCCATCAACGGCGCGAAGGTGTGGATCCGGGCGGGCGCGTTCTCGTTGCAGCCCGGCGAGTTCGCCAAGATCATCCTGGTCGTCTTCTTCGCGTCCTACCTTGCCCGCACTCGCGAGACGCTGATGATGATCGGGCACCGGTTCTGCGGTGTGAACCTGCCCCGCGGCCGCGACCTGGGACCGGTGCTCGCCGTGTGGTTGGCCTCGGTCGGCATCCTGGTCCTGGAACGGGATCTGGGCACGTCCTTCCTCTACTTCGGCGCGTTCGTGGTGATGCTCTACGTGGCCACCGCCCGGATCGGCTGGATCGTGGTCGGCCTGATCCTGATCAGCGTGGGCGCGTTCGTGGTCGGCTCCGCCGAACCCCACGTGCACAGCCGCGTCCAGAACTGGCTGGACCCGTTCGCGAGCATCCACGCGGGCCTGGGCCCGGGGCAACTCGCCCAGTCGCTGTTCTGTTTCGCCGCCGGCGGCCTGCTCGGCGCCGGGCTCGGCCTGGGCCACTCGATCCTGGTCGGGTTCGCCGCCAAGAGCGACTTCATCCTCGCCACCGTCGGCGAGGAGTTGGGACTCACCGGCATCGCCGCGCTGTTGGTGCTCTACGCGCTCCTGGTCGCCCGCGGCTTCCGGGCCGGGCTGACCGCGCCGGACACGTTCGGCTCGCTGCTGGCCTACGGGCTGTCCGCCGTGCTGGCGATCCAGGTGTTCGTGGTCGCCGGCGGGGTGACCGCACTGATCCCGCTGACCGGCATGACGATGCCGTTCCTCGCCCAGGGCGGCTCCTCCGTGGTCACCAACTGGGCCCTGATCGCCCTGCTGATGAAGATCAGCGACCGGGGCCGCCGCCCCCTCGCGCCGATCGAGGAACCCGTCCCGCTGCCCGAGGAGGTGCACGCGTGATCGTCACCGCCCGACGCGCCGCCGGATTCTGCCTGCTGCTGCTCCTCGCGCTGCTCGGCAACGCGACCTGGGTGCAGGCCTACAGGGCCGACACCTACGACCACATGAGCGGCAACCGCCGTCCGCAGATCGTCCGTTACCAACAACCGCGCGGCGACATCCTGGTGGCCGACGCGCCGATCACCGGATCGCCCCATACGGCCGAATCCTTCGACCTGGCCTACGGACGCAGCTACACCGACGGCCCGCTCTACGCCCCGGTCACCGGCTACGCATCCCAGCTCTACGGCACCTCCCTCTTGGAGGGCGTCGAGGACGACATCCTGGCGGGCACCGATCCGCGCCTGGGCGCCTGGCCGGTGATCACCGCCGTCACCCGCAGGCGCGCCGCCGCCGGCAACGTGGCCACCACCATCCTGCCCGCCGCCCAACAGGCCGCGTTCAACGGCCTCGCGAGCACCGGCAACAAGGGCGCGGTGGTCGCCCTCGACCCCACCACCGGCGCGATCCTGGCCCTGGTCAGCACGCCGTCCTACGATCCGGGCGCGGTGGCCGGCGCGAACAAGGGCGCCCGCGCCGCGTGGGCCGCGCTCGACGGCGACCCCGACCGGCCGATGCTCAACCGCGCGCTGCGCGAGACCTATCCGCCCGGGTCCACGTTCAAGGTGGTCACCGCCGCCGCCGCGCTCGCCTCCGGCACGGTCGCCGATCCCGACCAGCCGACCACCACCCCCGACCCCTATCCGCTGCCGGAGACCCACACCCTGCTCGGCAACGAGGCCGACGGTTGCCGCAACGCCTCGCTGCGCTACGCGCTCACCGTCTCCTGCAACACGGTCTTCGCCAAGCTCGGGGTGGACATGGGCGCCGAGGTGATGCGCCGCCAGGCCACCGCGTTCGGCTTCGACGATCCGAAGTTGCGCGTCCCGGTCGCGGTCACCCCCAGCGTGTTCCCCAAGAGCCCCGACCGACCGCAGACCGCGCTGTCCTCGATCGGCCAGTTCGACACCCGCGCCACCCCGCTCCAGATGGCGATGGTCGCCGCCGGCATCGCCAATGACGGCGAGGTGATGCGCCCGTACCTGGTCGAACGGCTCACCCGCCACGACGGCAGCACCGTGCGCGGCACCGAACGGCAGTCCCTGGCCCGCGCCGTCCCCGCGCCGGTGGCCCGCCGACTCCAGCGCATGATGCAGGACGTGGTCACCACCGGCACCGGCGGCAACGCCCGGATCGACGGCGCGATCGTCGGCGGCAAGACCGGCACCGCCCAGCACGGCGAGCACAACCGCGCCGTCCCCTACGCGTGGTTCATCGCGTACGCCAAGCCGAGCCCCGACGCGAAGCCCACCGTCGCCGTCGCGGTCGTCGTGGAGGACGGCGCGGCCGACCGCGCCGACATCACCGGCGGCGGCCTCGCCGCCCCGATCGCCAAGGCGGTCATGACCGCCACCCTGTCCCGCTGACCGCGCCGCGCCAGGTGCCCCGGCCGCGACGGACCCGCCCCCGCTCAGCTCTTCCGCAACCCCGCCAACACCCGATCGACGACCTCCCCCACCTCGCGCCGCGCCACCGCCGGATCGGCGGCGCGCGCGGTGTACAGGCTCGCCTCCGAGATCAACGAGGCCAGCAACCGGGCCAGCGGCGGCACCGGCAGCTCGTCGATCTCGCCGTTGTCCATCGCCTGCCGCAACCACGCCGCCAGCAACCCGTGCCCGTGCTCGTCCACCAGCGCGTCCCACGATCCGGGCCCCAGCACCGCCGGGCCGTCCACCAGCACGATCCGCTGGAAGTCCCCGGTCGTACACACATCCAGGAACGACTGGAATCCGTGTCGCAACTGATCCCAAGGTTCACTCGGATGGTCCTGGGCATGACTCATCTCGTGGGCCACGAGAGCCTGGGCCGCCTCGGCCGCGACGGTCTCCATCACGGCGCGGAACAGGTCGGCCTTGTCCTTGAAGTGGTGATAGAGCGCACCCCGGGTCACCCGGGCCTGCGCCACGATCTCCTCGGTACCGGTCTGGGCGTAGCCCCGGGTCGCGAACAGCTCGCGGGCGGCGGCCAGCAGGGCCGCACGGGTGTCTGCGACATGTTGTGCCCGACGCGTGACCGCCATACAACCCCCACGTGACGTACAGCCTGTATGTTGAAGATGTTGTCATCATCGGGCGCCCCCGGGCAACGACGCCACGCCGAGCACGGTTTCAGCGGACGCCGACGCCCCCGGGTACGGGGATAGAGAGGTGCGACGGTCATGGGCCTGCCGCTGAACCTGGCAGTGAAAATCGGCACGCATCTGGTCAAGCAGAAGATCAAGCGCGTGGACAAGTTCGCGATGATCGTGGAGGTCGAACCGCTTTTCGCGTGCAACCTCAAGTGCGGCGGATGCGGCAAGATCCAGCAGCCGCACGACGTGCTGCGCAAGCGCATGTCGGTGGAGCAGGCGGTGGCGGCGGTCGAGGAGTGCGGCGCCCCGATGGTCTCCCTGGCCGGCGGCGAACCCCTGATGCACAAGCAGATCGACCTGATCGTCGAGGAACTGCTCAAGCGCAAGAAGTTCGTGATCATCTGCACCAACGCGGTACTGCTGCCCAAGCACCTGCACAAGTTCAAGCCGAACAAGAACTTCGCGTGGATGGTGCACATCGACGGCCTGCGCGAGAAGCACGACCAGGCGGTGGCCAAGGACGGCGTCTTCGACGAGGCCGTGGCCGCGATCAGGATGGCCAAGGCGGCCGGATTCCAGGTCTACACGAACAGCACGTTCTTCAACACGGACTCCCCCGAGACCATCGTCGACGTGCTGGACTTCCTCAACGACGACCTCAAGGTCGACCGGATCCAGATCTCCCCCGGATACGCCTACGAGAAGGCGCCGGTGCAGAACCGCTTCCTCGGCGTCGAGCAGACCCGCGCGCTGTTCAAGTCGGCCTTCTCCGGCGGCAACCGCAAGAAGTGGCGACTCAACCACTCCGCGCTGTTCCTCGACTTCCTCGAAGGCAAGCGCGATTTCGAGTGCACGCCGTGGGCGATCCCGTCCTACTCGCTGCTCGGCTGGCAACAGCCGTGCTACCTGATGGGCGACGGCTACGTGCAGAGCTACAAGGAGCTGCTCACCGACACCGAGTGGGAGAACTACGGCCGGGGCAAGGACCCGCGCTGCGACAACTGCATGGCGCACTGCGGCTACGAGCCCACAGCCGTCCTGGCCACGATGGGCTCCCTCAAGGAAAGCCTGCGCGCGGTGGTCTCGGGCTGACCCCCCACCAACACCCGGCACCCCTCACCGGCAAGCGTGCGAGCCCGCAAAGGCCCAGTCGGAGGACTGCTCCCCGAAGGGGCGTCAGTCCCCATCGTCCATGGCGAGGATGGACGCGGTGAGCGGGTGGTTCGCGTCGAGCCTCTGCCCCATGACCTCGGCACGTCGGATGCGAACGCCACGGTCCTTACGCACCTCGTCCCGCAGGATGTCAACGCGCAGGTTCTGATCGACGCGAGCGAGGAGGACCGGCACACGGTCGCGGGCGGCGTTGGCGACGGCAATCCGCACCTCCGCCGCGGCGGCACGACAGCGGTCGCGAGGCGTGTGCACAGCCGATGTCGGGTCCGGACACGTCGCGTGCAGGCGCCGGTGCGCGGCAACGGCCGCAGAGAGACGCACGAACGTCTCGGTCACGATGACTCCGGCGATGGGTTGGGGGCTCGCGGTGCTGCATGAGGTGTCCCGCCCGGCCGCCGTCGGGGGGGGTTGGCTACGGCCGGTCGGCCCGCTGAAGCCGGCCCGGCGGCGCGGTGGGAGTCGCGGGCCGGGCCGGAGGCCGCGTGCGGTCCCGAGCCGCAGCGGCAGGAAGGCGGCTCGTCAGCCGCCCGAGTTCGAGAACCGGCCGGCAGGAGGGAGCCGGGACGTCTCCGCCGGCTCGACCTGCAACTGGTGTACGAGGAAGCGCGCTTGATCGCGGTCGAGGTCGTAGGCCTGGGCATCGCCCTCGTCACCGACGTCGAGCATGACCCGAATAGGGCGCCCCGGATCACCCGACGCGAGCACCTGGACCATGAGCGGCCTGTACGTCACCGAGATCTCCTCGCCTGGTCGACTGCTGTATGGACAGCCTCCCGTGTTCACCACCGACTGCGGGAGGTGTGAGAACCGGCCGCGCAAGTGCACGATTCACACGGGTGTGAACGCCGAGTCGTCAGGCTCGATGACCAGGGCTTGACAAGCCGTACCCCGGGGGACTCATGAGCCCGACGAACCACCTGCTCGCCGCCGCACTCGACGACGCCGGGATGTCCCGCGCCGGACTCGCGCAACGTGTCAACGACCTCGGCGCGGCATCAGGCCTCCGCCTTCGCTACGACCACACCTCCGTCGGTAGATGGCTGAAAGGGCAACGCCCGCGGGGCCGTTCGATCGAGCTGGTTTGCACTGTCCTGGGCGAGCGGCTCGGCCGCGAAATCACGCCCCAGGACATCGACCTCGACACCTCCGTGGACGGACCCACCGGCACGACCCTGCCGGTGTTCGTCGAGCGCGCGCCCGCGCTGTGGACGTCCGACCACCGCAATGCCCCCACCGCACAGGAGACCGCCGTCACCGGCATGGCCGCGATCGCCCCGGTCTGGGAGTGGGAGAACCCGCCCCACGACGCCGACGCCTCCCATCGCGGGACGGCCCGCGTCGGAGCCGAGGACCTGGAGATGCTGCGCGGCGCCCGTAGTCACTACGTGCCCATGTACCAGCAGGTCGGCGGCCCGGCCGCGGAGGATCCGGTTCCTTGCCGAGCAGGTAACCCCGGCCATGCGCGGCAGCTACCCCGACCGCGTCGGCCGCGAGCTGTTCCGGGCGGCAGGCGGCTTGGTGGCCGTCGCGGGTATCTGCTCCTACGACTCCGACCAACAGGGCCTCGCGCAGAGGTATTTCCACCAGGCGTTGCGCATGGCCAAAGCCAGCGGCGAATACGCGTTCGGCGGCTACGTCATCGCCCTGCTCGTCAACCAGGCCATCTACCTGCGTGACTACCGACAGGCCACCGCGTTCGCCGAAGCCGGGCTCCGCACAGCCGGCCCCCATATCTCCCCGGGCTTGGCCGCCGACCTGCACGCCATGCAGGCCAAGGCGTTCGCACGCATGCGACACTCCAGCGCCGCTCGCGACAGCCTCAACCGCGCCGAGCAGGCATACGGGAAGCTCCGACGCGCGGAGGAGCCGCCGGAGACCGGCTACGTCCAGCCTGGCCTGGTGGAAGCGCAGGGCGCCAAGACCCTGCTCAGCCTCGGCGATCATCGGCCTGCGCTGCGGTACGCCGAGGAGGCTGTCGACGCGCAGACCCATGCCCGCGGCAGGGTGCACCGCCTCGCCACCCTCACCTCCGTGGCGGTAGCCTGCCGCGACCTCGACCGGGCCTCGGTATCCGCAGCGGCCACCCTGGACGCCGCACAGGGAATGGAATCCCGGCGCCTCACGGACCGCCTCCACGGTATGCACCGCAAGCTCGCACCCCACACGGGCGTACCGGCGGTGCGCGAGGTCACCCAGAAGGTCAAGACTGTCCTGGCGATGCCCTACTGACGAGCAGCACCCCGCCCGCAAGGAGACCACGCATCAAGTGGATCAAGCACAGCGAGACCGACGTCTACGGCAACAAGTGGTTCACCATCCGACTCGCTGATGTCGAGCTGCCCGACGGGCGGCACCTCGACCACTACCTCATCCGGCAGAGGCCCGTCGCCCTCGCGACCATCGTCGACGACCAGGACCGTGTACTCCTGCTGTGGCGGCATCGCTTCATCACCGACACGTGGGGCTGGGAGCTTGCCGCCGGTGTCGTCGAGGAACAGGCGGGTGAGACGGTCGAGGACGCCGCGGCGCGGGAGATGCTGGAGGAGACCGGTTGGCGGCCGGGCCCGCTGCGGCACCTGCTCAGCGTCGAGCCCTCGAACGGCCTCTCGGACGCGGTCCACCACGTCTACTGGTCGGACAGCGGCGAGCACGTCGGCGAGCCCGAGGACGCGTTCGAGTCGTCCCGGGTCGAGTGGGTGCCACTGAAGGAAGTGCCGGACCTGGTCGCTCGCGGGGAGGTGCGCTCCGCGAACGCGGTAGCCGCGCTCCTGATGCTGCACCGGCTCCGAGGGCTCTGACGCAGATCCCCGCCCGGCGCGTGCTCCACCCGAGTGCGCCGGCTACCGATCACGCGGGCAACGATGCCACCCTCGGAACCCCGACACCCGAGGAGGCGTCCATGCCCAGAACCACCGTCGTCCGCGGCGAGCGC
The DNA here is from genome assembly GCF_002024165.1 of Embleya scabrispora. Classification (NCBI taxonomy): domain Bacteria; kingdom Bacillati; phylum Actinomycetota; class Actinomycetes; order Kitasatosporales; family Streptomycetaceae; genus Embleya; species Embleya scabrispora. The sequence goes on along the minus strand of NZ_MWQN01000001.1, from coordinate 6,680,281 downwards.
ATCGAACTGCCGAACACACTCGCCGAGATCCGGGCCGCACTCCCCGAGGAACGGCGCGCGGAGTTCGACAAGGTCATCTACGAAACACCCCTCGACCAGCTCGAACGCCGGGCGCTCATCGACTGGGCCCTCCCGCCCGAAGCCCACGAGGACGACGACGAGGCGTCCCGCCGCATCAAGGCCGGTGACTTCGGCTTCGCCCAGTGGACCGACAGCGACGGAAACGCGGTCCCCCGATGAGCCGATACTACGTCCAGTACTCCGACGAGGCGGAAGACGGCCTCAAGCCCCTGTCCGCCGCGCGGATCCGCGCCTTCAAATCGACGGTCGACTCGACCATCGGCAACGATCCCTACGGGCACGGCTCCTCCCAGGTCGGCTCCGACCGCGACCGCCGGGACGCCACCATCGCCGGCGTCGTGATCCGTTACGACGTCAGCGGATCGGTCCTCGCCGTCTCCGTCACCCGCGCCATCGCCTGGTAGCAGGCCACCCGATCGCCGGCCGCGCCCACCGCCGCACTGTCGGACCCGGCGGGTGGCATCGCACGGACGCACAACGAGTGGGGTGCAGGCAGCGGATTCCTTCGGTGGCACCGGCCCGACCTGGGGCTTTATCAACGCCACGAGCACAACGCCGGCAAGGCAAAAGTCGCCCCGGGCAGAGGAATTGGGAGGCCCGTTCACCCCTCACCGGCGAACGGGCCACCACAACCTGATGAGGCGTGAGCGTAGCGGAAGCCGCGTTGACACGTGTCGCATGGGGGGCGCCCAAACCAAATCTTGACCCTTTTTCGTACGTGAACATTGGCGCGTCGGGTAGCTTCGTCCCGCCATCGGCCCACCACGGGGCCGGGGCGACACCGCGAGGCGCGTGTTCCGCGGGGTTCGAAATGGGGGCTTGTCAGATGGTTCAACGTTTTCTTCGGCGTCTCGCCGGTCCGATCCTGCTCGCCGTGTTCGCGGCGGTCCTGACCGCGGCGCCCGCACAGGCCGCGCCCGACCGGGCTCAGGTGCGTCAGGTCTCGTCCGCCTCGACGCAGACCTCGCTCGCCTCGACCGGGGTGTCGACCGGTGTGCACACGGTCGCGGACACCTCCGCTCGAACCGCCGCCCAGCCGGCCTCCGTCCCGCAGCTGCACCCGACCAAGAAGACCAAGAAAAAGAAGAAGGGCTTCTTCAAGAAGGCCGGGAAGTTCATCTTCGCGATCATCGGCATCATCGTGCTCGCGATCATCCTCTACTTCGTCTGGCGCGCCCTCAAGCGCCGCAGCTGATCGAGCGCGCGAAACACCACGCGCGCCCGGCCGGGTCCCCCCGTCCGGGCGCGCGTTTCGCATGTCCGGCCCCGCGCCGGACCGCATCAGTGGTGCCACGACCGGGTCTTGCCCCCGTCGCGCGTATCGGCCGACCGCCCCAGGGCGGACAGCACACCGAGAATCACCGTGATCACCAGGAAAATCGCCAGAACTGTCATACCCCGAGCATGCCATTTGCTTGCACATGCATCGAGTGGCCGGACTGCCTGATTACCGCAACATCCTGCCATCGACCCTCTGTCCCCGCGATCATCGCGCCGGCATCCTGGACGCATGCTGCGCAACGTGGTCGTGATCGTCCAGGACGGGGTCGCACCCTTCGAACTCGGGGTGCTGTGCGAGGTGTTCGGCATCGACCGAAGCGAGGAGGGCTGCCCGGTCTACGACTTCGCGGTCTGCGCGGCCACCCCCGGCCGGGTGCGCGCCAAGGCCGGCTACGACCTGTACGCCGAACACGGCCTCGACCGGGTCGCCGACGCCGACCTGATCGCCATCCCGGCCGGCGTCGAGCACGACGAACAGGTGGCCTCCGACCCGGTGCTCCTGGACACGCTGCGGGCGGCCGAGGCCCGGGGCGCGTGGATCATGAGCGTGTGCACCGGCGCGTTCACCCTGGCCCGGGCGGGCCTGCTCGACGGCCGCCGCTGCACCTCGCACTGGAAGTACACCGACCGCCTGGCCCGGCTGTTCCCCCGGGCCATCGTCGAGCCCGACGTGCTCTACGTCGAGGACCGCCGGGTGATCACCAGCGCCGGCACCGCCGCCGGGATCGACGCCTGCCTGCACCTGGTCCGCCTGGAGGACGGCAGCCGGGTCGCCAACGCGATCGCCCGCCGCATGGTCGTACCGCCGCACCGCGAGGGCGGCCAGGCGCAATACATCGCCCGCCCGCTGCCCGGGCCGACCGCCAGCCCGCTGCAGGCCACGCTCGCCTGGATGACGGAGCGCCTGGCCCGGGACCTGACCGTCGAGCGCATGGCCGAGCACGCGCTGATGTCCCCGCGCACCTTCGCCCGCCGATTCCAGCAGGAGACCGGCACCACGCCCTACGACTGGCTCATCGCGCAACGGGTGCTGCTCGCCCAGGAGTTGCTGGAGGAGACCGCACTGTCGATCGACGCGGTCGCGGAGCGCTCCGGTTTCGGCAGCGCGGCGACCCTGCGCCACCACTTCCTCCGCCGCCGCGGCACCACACCGCAGAACTATCGCCGGACCTTCTGCCCCGGGAGCGCCACCGCATGACCGCTCCGACGATCCGCAGCGCCCGCGCCGACGACTACGACGCCATCGTCGCGGTCGTCGACGACTGGTGGGGCCGGCCGATGACCGCCGCCCTGCCCCGCCTGTTCCTGGACCACTTCCACACCACGAGCCTGCTCGCCGAGGACGTCGACGGGCTCGGCGGCTTCCTGATCGGCCTGCTCTCGCCCGCGCGCGTCGACGAGGCGTACATCCACTTCGTCGGCATCCGCCCGGACCTGCGCCGATCGGGCCTGGCGGCCGCGTTGTACGAGCGCTTCCTCGCGCTCGCGCGGGCGGCCGGGCGGGTCCGGGTGCGGGCGATCACCGGGCCGGGCAACACCGGTTCGATCCGCTTCCACACGGCGATGGGCTTCACCGTGCACGGCCCGGTCACGGACCTGGACGGCCCCGGTCGGGACCGGATGCGGTTCGAGCGGAGTCTGGATGTCGGACCGGGCGCGTAGCCTTCGGGGTTCGACGGTCCGGTCCGGCACCCTCTTGCCCCTGTCCGGCCCGGACCGTCGTCAGGACAGCCGGGCCGCCGCCCGCAGCGCGCGCATGACCTTGAACCGGTTCGGCCCCAGCACCATCATCGGGTGCGCGTGCAGCGCGTGTATGGCGTTGCGTTCCGCACGCACCGCCGCCGACCACTGCCGGGTCAGTTCGGCGTCCAACCGCCCCGGGTTCTCGCGCGCGAAGGTGGTGACCACCTCGGCCGCGTGGTCGCGGTCCCGCTGAAGGGCAATCAGCTCCGCCGGGATTTCCGCCGCTTCATACATGCGGATCATCGTAGGTGGCGGAATGCCCGACACCTAGGACATGCGTACGTCACATATGCCGCGAATCCTCCGGCGCGGTCGCCGGCGTCGCCTCCTCCACCGGCCCCGCCTCCCCGCGTCCCGCCGCGCAGTACAGCGCGACCAGCACACCCAGCGCCGCGGCCCCGAGCAGGATGAGCCGATAGTCCACCACGATCAACAGACCCGCCACGCCGAGCACGGCGAACGCGGTGGGCGCGAACATGATCGTCCCGGCCGTCGCCGCGACCCGGCCCACCAGATGTGCCGGCGTCTCCCGCTGCAGCACGGTCATCGCCGCCACGTGCACCGCCGGCAACCCGAACCCGTTCAGCACACTGCCGGTCACCACCGCGGGCAGCCACGGCAGCGCCCGCAGCCCCACCGCGATGGCGAACAACACCAGGCCGAGCACCGCGAACCCCTTCGCGCCCAGCCGTCGGATCAGCGCGCCGGCCGCCAACCCCGCCGCCACCGAGCCCGCGCCCTGGGCCATGTACAGGACCCCGGCGAACTCGGGCGAGCGGCCGAGCCCCTCGTCGACCACGGCGTAGATCGCCCCGCCACTGATCCCCGACACCACCATCGCCAGCCCGCCGGCGACCACCAGGCGGCGCAGCGGACGGTTCGCCCACAGGTGGCGCACCCCTTCCGAGGTCTCCGCGACCCATCCGTTCGCCGTCCGTTCCCGCACGGGCTGTTCGAAGCGCATCAGCGTGAACACCCCTGCCGCGAGCACGAACGTGCCGGCGTCGAGCAGTGCGACGGTGTGTCCGCCCGACCACGCGAACAGGCCCGCGCCCGCGAGCGGGGCGATCAGTTTCATGCCCTCGGAGGCGCTGAGCCGCAGCCCGTTCAGATCGCCGAGGATGCCCGGCGCGACCGCCGCGGAAAGCGCGGTCGACTCCGCCGCGTCGATCAGCACGAAGCCGAAGCCGTAGCCGAGCATCACCGCGAACAGGATCCACACCTGCGCCTCGGACCGCACGGTGAGGGTGGCGGTGAGCAGTACGGCGAGCATCGTGTTGACCGCCACGAGCAGCCGTTTGGCCGGCCATCGGTCCGCGAACGCGCCGAGCAGCGGGCCGAGCAGGGTCGGCGCGAACACGCCGAGTGCCATCAGTGCGGCGATGCTGTCCGATCCGGTGAGCGACTTGGCCCAGACCCCCGCGACCAGGGTCATCGCGCTGCTGCCGAAACCGGAGATCACCACCCCGCTCAGGTACAGGCCCGCGTTGCGGTCCCGGAACACCGCTACCCCACTCCACGCCACGCCTTCACCACGCCCCTCGTCGTCGGTGTCGCGCCCGTCATTGCTCTACTTGCAGCCATGAGCAGCGCCGTCGACCGATTCGTCGCAGAAGTTGAGCCCACCAGACTCAGGCCCGAGGAGGTCGAGCGTAGTGGACCGGGGGCCATCGAAGTTGAGCCTTCCACACTCAATCCCGAGAAACTTGAGCCCAGTGGACTCAAGTTCGATCTTTTCGAGGGGAAAAGTCCCGATCCGGACGCCTTCCGAGTGTTCGGCGGTTGGCTCGTGGCCCAGGCGCTGGCCGCCGCCGGGGCCACGGTCGACGCGGACCGGGTACCGCATTCGCTGCACGCCTCGTTCCTGCGGCCGGCCGACGCGACGTTGCCGCTGACCTACCGGGTCACCCGGACCCTCCAGGGACGCACGCTCAGCCACCGCCGGGTCGACGTGCTCCAGGGCGACAGGATCGTCGTGCACCTGGTCGCGTCCTTCCGGGTGACCCGCCCCGAGAGCCCGTTCGACCACGCGCCGAGCGCTCCCGCGGCACCCGCCCCGGACACGCTGGCCACCCTGGGGCAACTCCTGGACACGCTGCGCGGTCCGCTGCGTCGACCGGGCCTGGTCCGGTACAACCCGATCGACATGCGCTTCGTCGACCCGCCGACGTGGGCGGACGAGACGTTCACCGCCCGCCCGCCGCACAACGCGCTGTGGTGCCGCACCGACGGCGAACTCCCGGACGACCCGCTGCTGCACGCGTGCGCCGTCGCCTACGCGACCGACCTGACCTTCCTCGACACGCTGGTGCTGCCGCACGCGGACACCCTGGCCGGGCGCTGGATGCCGCGGGCCAGCCTGGACCACACGATCCGCTTCCACCGCCCGTTCCGCGCCGACCGATGGTGGTTGTTCGACCAGGAGGGCACCACGCTGCACGGCACGCACGGCACCGTGCACGGCCGGCTGTTCGACGCGGCGGGAAGGCTGTTTGCGACGGTCGGTCAGGAGGCACTGTTCGGCGAGCCGGTCGATCACCGGTAGCCGGGCCGCCGACGGCCGGTGGCCCCAGCCGAGGGAGTTCGCATGTCGCAGGTCGCATTGCAGGTCGGCAAGGTCTCGCTCAACGTCAGCGACCAGGACGCGGCCAAACGTTTCTGGGTGGAGAAGATGGGCTTCGAGGAGGTGCTGGACACCCCCATGGGCGAGGCCGGCAGCCCGCGCTGGATCGAGGTCCGCGCTCCGGGCGACGGCATCACGCTGATCCTGTTCAGTCAGCGCTTCGACATGGAGAAGGTCGGCAGCCTGAACAACGTCCTGTTCACCTGCGACGACGTGCAGCGCACCTACGCCGAGCTGAGCGCGAGGGGCATCGACTTCCCGGACAAGCCCGCACAGCAGGAATGGGGGTGGTGGGCCACCTTCCGCGACAACGAGGGCAACTTCTACGGCCTGACCCAGCGCAACCCCTGACCGGGCCCCGCCGCCCACCCGGCGCGGCGCCGAACCGCACACGGCCGACCCCGCGACCGGCCACGGCCGGTCGCCCCGCGCGCGGCCGACTGTGATCTTGGCCGCTTGCGCGCCCCCCGGGCCCACGCCTCTCGATTCCTGTGCACCGTTGGGATATCCCAGGGTGTCATGGCGGACAAGCTGCTCCTCGACTACGACGGTCCGATCGCGACGATCACCAACAACAACCCGGACCGGCACAACGCGTTCGACGACGAGATGGACGCGCTGCTCTGGCGCATCCTCGGCGAACTGCGGCAACGCCCCGAGATCCGGGCGGTGATCTGGCGCGGGGAGGGCAAGTCCTTCTCCTCCGGCCGCGACGTGTCCTCGATCGGCGGTCACCGGGTCGAGGACACGCACCACGAGTTGATGACGCGCGGCCATCGCGGCATCCAGCAGCTGTTCGACCTGGACGCGCCGGTACTGGTCGCCTGCCGGGGCTGGTCGATCGGCGCGTCCTTCCAGCGTGCGCTGCTATGCGACATCCGGGTCGCCGCCGAGGGCGCCCGGTTCATGCTCCCCGAGACCACCCACGGGGTGATCCCGGACACCGGCGGGGTGGCCCGCCTGTTCCAGATCTGCGGCCACGGGGTCGCGGCCGACCTGGTGCTGACCGGGCGGCCGATGGACGCCGCCGAGGCGTACGCGCACGGCATCGTCTCGCGCGTGGTGCCCGCCGACGCGTTGGACGCCACCGTGCGCGAGATGGCCGAGCGCATCGCCGCCGCGCCGGCCGTGACGATCAAGACCGCCCGCCGAATGCTCGGCCGGCTCGCCGAACCCGCCGTACGCGCATCGATGGCGGACGAGTTGATCGCCCAGACGTTCGTCAACAAGTCGGACGACTACGCCGAGTTCCGCGCCGCGCGCGCCGAACGGCGGCCCGCCCACTACACGGGGAGCTGACCCATGACCGAGACGACCGGGACGAGCGGGACGAGCGAAACGAGCGGGGCGTCCGACGGCATCATCGGCCTGCCCGAACCACCCGCCCTCGGCGCGAGCGCGCTGCCCGCGGGCACCTACGCGGGCCGTACGGTCTTCGTCACCGGCGGCGGCACCGGCCTGGGCCGGGCGATCGCCCTCGAGTTCGCCCGCCTCGGCGCGAACCTGGTCGTCGCCAGTCGCAAGGAGGAACACCTGGCGGCGGCCCGCGAGACGCTGGCCGAGACCGGCGCGAAGGTCCGCACCGTGAGCTGCGACATCCGCGAGCCCGAGCAGATCACCGCCGCCTTCGACGCGGCGGTCGAGTCGTTCGGGCCGCCCGACGTGCTGATCAACAACGCCGCGGCCAACTTCCCCGTGCCCGCCGAGGAGATGTCGCCCAACGCCTGGCGCACGGTCGTGGACATCACCCTCAACGGCACCTACTTCTGCGCGCGCGAATTCGCCCGCCGACACCTGGCGGCGGGCACCCCCGGCTCGATCGTCAACATCGGCGCGTCCTACGCCTGGACCGGTGGCCCCGGCTTCGCGCACAGCGCGGCGGCCAAGGCGGGGGTGAAGAACATGGTCGAGACCCTGGCGGTGGAGTGGGGCCCGTACGGGATCCAGGTCAACGGCCTGGTCCCGGGCCTGTTCCCGCACGAGGACATGACCGCCGACATAAAGGGCAACCTCGCCGGCACCCACGACAAGGACCCGTGCCAACCCGCCATGCGCGTCGGCCGGCTGCGCGAACTCGGCTGGGCCGCGACGTTCCTGGCCTCGCCCTACGCCCGCTTCGTCTCCGGGCACACCCTGGTCGTGGACGGCGCCAACTGGCAGCGCCGCGGCCTGGTCAACCCGCCGGTGGTCACCGTGCGGCAGCAGATGGGCAAGGGACCGTTCGTCCTGCCGTAGCCCGACCCCGGCCGGATCGGGACGCCTCGATCCGCCCCGACCCGGCCGGGGTCGACCCGGGCCCCGATCCGGCGGACCTCGACGGGCCCGCGCCGGGCGATGCCCTGAATGGCATACATACGCGATATCTGCGCGGAAATATGGACAATACGAAGGTGGGCCGACCGCGCCCCCCGGCGCGATCGGCCCGATGTGGTGTCCGTGCTCGTCGCCGCCCAGTGTCCCGGAGCCCCGCATGTCCGATCGGCGTCTGCCCTTCCGCGCCCGCAGGCACGGCACGCCCGAACCGCCCGAACGCTCGATGGACCCCCGCGCGGCGGACACCCCCGAGCCCCCGCCCGTCGAGCGCAGCCTGATCGACACGGCGATCTACGTCGAGGGGGTACGAGTCGCCTCGCCGACCACCCTCGCCGACACCTACCGCGAACTGCACGCCCGCCCGGGCGCCATGGCCTGGATCGGCCTGTACCGCCCCACCGAAAGCCAACTCCTCTCCGCCGCCCAGGAGTTCGACCTGCACGCGCTGGCCGTCGAGGACGCGATCGTGGCCCACCAGCGCCCCAAGCTCGAACGCTACGGCGAGACCCTGTTCGTCGTCCTGCGGGCCGCCCGCTATCTCGACGACGTCGAGGAGGTCGACTTCGGCGAGTTGCACGTCTTCCTCGGCCGCAACTTCGTGGTCACCGTCCGGCACTCCGAGTCCCCCGACCTGTCCGCCGTGCGCCGCTGGGCGGAGGAGCGGCCCGAACTCCTGCGCCAGGGCCCGGAGGCGGTGCTCTACGCGATCCTGGACAGCGTCGTGGACGCCTACGCCCCGGTCGTCGGCGGGCTGCAGAACGACCTCGACGAGATCGAGGCGGAGGCCTTCCTCGGCGCCCCGAACGTCTCCCGGCGCATCTACGAACTCTCCCGTGAGGTGATCGAGTTCCAGCGCGCGACCCGCCCGCTGCTGCACATGCTCGCCGACCTGTCGACCGGCTTCGACAAGTACCACGTGGACGAGGAGCTGCGCCGCTACCTGCGCGACGTCCAGGACCACGCGACGATCGCGGTGGAGCGCGTGGTCGGCTTCCGACAACTGCTCGAAGGCATCATGCGGGTCAACGCGGTGGTGGTGACCCAGGCCCAGAACGAGGAGATGAAGCAGCTCACCGCGGCCAGCAACGCGCAGAACGAGGAGGTCAAGAAGATCTCCGCATGGGCGGCCATCCTCTTCGCGCCGACCCTGATCGGCACCGTGTACGGGATGAACTTCGACCACATGCCCGAACTGCACTGGGCGTACGGCTACCCGTACGCGATCGGCCTGATGCTCGTGGTCTGCGCCGTCCTCTACCTGGTCTTCAAGCGCCGGAACTGGCTCTGAGGCGCCGGGAACCGTCGACGCGTCCCGTTCCCGGCATCAAACCTGTCGCGATCTGTCAGGTACACCCGGAAGGATCTTGATCGCAGGACGAACACCGAACCACGATCGAGGAGCATCACCATGGCGAACATCGTTCTCGTGCCCGGCTACTGGCTCGGCGCGTGGGCCTGGGACCGGGTCGCCGAATCGCTGCGGGCCGCCGGCCACGAGGTCGTCGCGGTCACCCTGCCCGGCCTGGAGCCCGACCGCACCGACGGGACGGGCGTCGACCTGGCCGCGCAGTCCCGGGCCCTGATCGACGAGATCACCACGCGCGACCTCACCGACGTGGTCCTGGCCGCCCACTCCGGCGGCGCGTTCGCCGCGTACGAGGCGCTGGACCGGATCCCGGAGCGGATCGCCCGGATCGTCTACGTGGACGCCGGCCCGGTGGCCGCCGGCATCTCGCTCCTCGACCTCCAGGAGCCCGAGGAGCGGGCCCGGATCGAGGCGGAGGTCGCCGCCCGCGGCGACGGCCGCTACGTCTACCCCTGGGACCCGGCCGCCGACCCGGCGATGCTCGACGGACTGTCCGGCACCGACCTGGCCGAACTGCGCGCCCGTGCGATGCCCCAGCCGTACGCCGTGGCCGCGAGCGCGCAGCAGGTCGCCGACCCGGCCCGGCTGCGGGTGCCGGCCCACCTGATCACCTGCCTGTTCCCGGCCGAGCAGGTCGAGGCCATGATCGCCGCCGGGCACCCGTTCATGGCCGAGTTCGCCGCGGCCGAGCAGCGCACGGTGCACGGCCTGCCGACCGGTCACTGGCCGATGTTCTCGCGCCCGAAGGACCTCGCCGAATTGTTGTCGGACATCGCCGGCTGACCCCGGCTCCGGGGTGGGCCCAGGCCCACCCCGGTTCGGGGTGCCTCCCCCGTGACCTGCCCGGTCGGCGCCCGACACACTGATGGCAGAGAACATCGAAGGTCACAGCAGATCCACGGGAGGACCCCATGAGCACGCTCACGCCACACAGAGCCGACCCGCCGGCCACCCGGTGGCGGCTCGGCTGGGCGCTGCTGTGCGCCTGGCGCGGCTTCGCTCTGGTCTTCCTCTCGATCCCCGCCCTCGCGCTGTTCATCACCTGCGTGGTGTTCATGGCGCTGCTGCCGATAGGCGTCGGCCTGCTGTTCTTCTTCCCCCTGATGTTGCTGCTGCGCGCCACCGCCAACGTGACCCGAAGCGCCATGGCCTCCTGGGCGCACGTCCCGATCGGAACCCCCTACCGGCGACTGCCCGCGGGCGGCGGCGTGACCGGGCTGTGGGCACGCACCAAGCGCATGATCACCGAGGCGGCCACCTGGCGGGACCTGCTGTGGGCGCTGCTCTACCTGCCGTCGAGCCTGCTGATCGCGTGCTTCCCGATGTTGCTGATCGTCAACGGTCTGCACGGCGTGCTGATGCCGTTCCTGTGGGAGGTGGCCTACCGGCACGTCGACGACGCGCAGTGGTACACGTTCATCAAGGTGAACAGCGTGCAGCGGGCCGGCCTCGCGGTGCCGTGGGGCCTGGTCCAGGTGGCCGCCGGCCTCGCCCTCGCGCCCTGGTTCGCCCGGGTCAACGGACTGTGGAACCGGTCCCTGCTCGCCCCCACCAAGCAGGCCGAGTTGGCGCTGCGGGTCCAGCACCTGACCGAGAGTCGGACCGACGCGGTGGACGCCTCGGCGGCCGAGCTGCGTCGGATCGAGCGTGACCTGCACGACGGCGCACAGGCCCGCCTGGTCGCGATGGGGATGAACCTGGGCGCCGCCGAGGCGCTGATGAAGACCGACCCCGACGCGGCCCGCGTGTTGCTCGCCGAGACCCGCGAGGCGTCCGCGAAGGCACTGCACGAACTGCGCGACCTGGTCCGGGGCATCCACCCGCCGGTGTTGTCCGACCGGGGCCTGGCCGACGCGGTGCGCGCGGTGGCCCTGGAGAGTCCGCTCGACGTCAACGTCAACGTCTCGCTGCCGGGCCGGCCCGAACTCCCGCTGGAGTCCGCCGCCTACTTCGCGGTCACCGAGGTGCTGACCAACGCGGCCAAACACTCCGGCGGCCGGCACGTGGAGATCGATCTCACGTACACGGACGGCACGTTGCGGATCACGGTCACCGACGACGGCGAAGGCGGCGCCGATCTGATGAAGGGCACGGGACTGCGCGGCATCCAGCGCCGACTCGATACATTCGACGGGACGCTCGCCCTGCACTCCCCGGTGGGCGGCCCGACGACTGTGATCATGGAGCTGCCGTGCGACTTGTCCTCGCGGAAGACCTCGCCCTTTTGAGGGACGGGTTGGTCCGCCTGCTCCAGGCGCACGGCTTCGAGATCGTGGCGGCCGTGGACAACGGGCCCGAACTGCTCCGGGCCCTGGTGCAGCACAGGCCCGACGTCGCGGTGGTCGACGTCCGGCTCCCGCCGACCTTCACCGACGAGGGCCTCCAGGCCGCCCTGGAGGCCCGTCGCCAGGTCCCGGGCCTGCCGATCCTGGTGTTGTCGCAGTACGTCGAACAGCTCTACGCCCGCGAGTTGCTCGCGGACGGCACCGGCGCGGTGGGATATCTGCTCAAGGACCGCGTGTTCAACACCGACGAGTTCGTGGACGCGGTCCGCCGGGTCGCGTCGGGAGGCACCGCGATGGACCCCGAAGTGATCTCGAAGCTGCTCGCCCGCAACGTGCGGGACAAACCGCTGGCCCAGCTGACGCCGCGCGAGCGCGAAGTCCTGGAGCTGATGGCGGAGGGATGCTCCAACGCGGCCATCGCGGGCCGCCTGTTCGTCTCGGAGGGCGCGGTGAGCAAGCACACCACGAACATCTTCGCCAAGCTGTCGATCGACACATCGGACGAAACGAACCGTCGTGTCCTGGCGGTTCTGGCCTACCTCAACGGAACCAACTAGGCGAACCGCCACCGACCGCGGACCCGGCCGGACATCACGAGCGGGCGATCACATCGCGGTGGTCGCACCCGCTCGGCCCGGACGGCGCAGGGGCGACTCACCCCAGCCGTGCGGGCGGGGAGCCGGCGCCTTCGTCCCGGCTCACTCGGCGCGTCGGGAGCCGATGGTCACGAGCCGGTGGTCAGGCGCAGCAGGCGGTCCCGCTCCTCCTCGACGATGCGTTGGGCCCGGAGGACGACGGCCTCGGGCACCCCTTCCGGCAGCTCGCCGAAGTCGCGGAATCGGCGGAGGTCGCGTGGACGAACGCCGGTGATGTCGTAGGCCTTCAACGCGGCGAGCGACACGGCGTAGTCGTCGAGTGTGCGAGGCATGGTCTCCTTCTCGCGCGCTGAGAGGTCCGATCCGGGCGCCTCGGGCGAGCCGGCGTCGGCCGGATCAGGGCTGCTGTCGTACACGCTGCCCCCGTCTGATGTTGTCAACGTCATTGCGGCGGTGCGGGTTCCCGGTACCAATCTTCCGGACGGGAGGGCGTGGGTCGCTCCCCCGTACGGATGAACTTCGCGACGCCTGTGGCAGGAGGCGCGGGTTTTCGCTACTTCCCCCGCCGCAGTGTGTGCGTCGCACGCACCGGACGGGCCCTCATCACCTCACGGTGTTCGAGGACGCACAGATTGTCATGACGCGGGGTGGAAAGCCAAGCATCTTTTGATACTGGTTCGAATCAGACCCCTCCCGCCCGCATCAACGCCCGCCCCAGGGGAACAAGGGCGCGCGATGATACGTTCGGCGTGGTAAGTGTTTGACCCCGAATTGCCCGTTGAGCAAGGAGCGTGCGTGTCCGCCCAAGAGACGGACCCCCCTAGTACCGGTCCCTCCCGAGACTGTGATCGAAGCCGCGACGTCCGGGAGGCGGTCTCATGACCGCGGCACTGGGCATAGCCGCGATCGTCGTGCTGACCCTCGGTACCGGTTTCTTCGTCGCCCAGGAATTCGCCTACGTGGCGGCCGACCGGAGCCTGCTGCGCCGTCGCGCGGAGGCCGGTGACAAGGCCGCGGCCCGGGCGATGACCGTGATGGGGCGACTGTCGTTCATGTTGTCGGGTGCCCAGCTGGGCATCACCGTGACGGCCCTGCTGGTCGGTTTCATCGCCGAGCCCGCGCTGGCCGCCGTGATCTCCCCCCTCCTCGAACTGGTCTCGGTGCCCGACGGCGCCGTCCCGGTGATCTCCCTCGTCCTCGGCTTCGCGGTCGCCACCGCCATCCAGATGGTGCTGGGCGAGCTGGTCCCGAAGAACTGGGGCATCGCCGAACCGGAGCGCGTCGCCGTCCTGCTGGGCCGGCCCACCCTGGTGTACCTGAAGGTCGCCGGCCCGCTGATCCGGCTGTTCGACACCCTGGCCAACCGCATCGTGCGCTCGATCGGCATCGAACCGGTCGAGGAGTTGCACGGCGGGGCCACCACCGAGGAATTGGCGCACATCGTCGACGAGGCCGGCCGCGACGGCGACCTCGACCCCGGTCTGTCCGGGATCCTGCGCCGCGCGATCGCGTTCGGCGACCTGACCGTGGACCAGGTGATGGTGCCGCGACCGGACGTGGTCCGGGTGCGCGCCGAGACCACCGCCGCCGAGCTGATCGAATTGGTCGCCGAGTGCGGCCACTCGCACTACCCCGTGGTCGGCGAGCGGGTCGACGACGTTCTGGGCGTGGTCGGCGTGGCCTGCCTGCTCGAGGTGGCCCCCGAGGACGCCGCGCACGTCACCGCCGGATCCATCGCCCGACCCGCGCTGCTCGTCCCCGACACCGCCGGGCTGGCCTCGCTGCTCGAACAACTGCGGGCCGCCAACGAGGAGTTCGCGGTCGTCCTGGACGAGCACGGCGGACTCGCCGGGATCGTCACCTACGAGGACGTGGCCGAGGAACTGGTCGGCGAGATCGCCGACGAGAGCGACGACGAGGACCCCGTCGACACCGAGCCGGAGGACGGCTGGTGGCGCCTGGACGCCGGACTGCGGGTGGACGAGACCGAGCGGATCGTCGGCGCCGAGTTGCCCGACGGGCCGTACGACACCCTCGGCGGTCTGGTCATCGCGCACCTGGGTCGGCTGCCCGAGGTGGGCGACCGGATCCGGGTCCCCGACCCCGACGAGGTCCGCGCCGGGCGCTCGGCCGAGGAGGACGACGAGCCGATCCGCTACACCGAGATCGAGGTGCTGGCGGTCGAGCGGCACGTGCCGGCCCTGGTCCGGCTCCGAGTGCTGACCTCCGAGCCCGCGTTCCCCCGCGAGATCCCCGAATGGAGCGCCGATCGGCGCTCCGGACACGACACACGCACCACAGAGGTGACCGCATGACCCCGTCCCTGGCCTCCGGTGGCGGCCTGGGCTCGATGGAGCTGGGCCTGTGGCCGGCCCTGGCCGTCACGGTCGCGCTGCTCGTGGGCAACGCCTTCTTCGTCGCCGCCGAGTTCGCGATGGTCGCCGCGCGGCGGCACCGCCTGGAGGCGCTGGCCGCCGAGCGCAAGCGCGGCGCCAAGTCGGCGCTGGCGGGCGTACGGGAGTTGTCCCTGATGCTGGCCGGTGCCCAGTTGGGCATCACCATGTGTTCGCTGGGCCTGGGCATCGTGTCCGAGCCGGCCATCGCCACCATGCTCGACCCGCTCTTCGACGCCGTCGGCATGCCGGCCGCGGCGGGGCACGCGGTGGCGTTCGCGATCGCGCTGGTGGTCGTGGTGATCCTGCACATGGTGCTGGGCGAGATGGCGCCCAAGTCGTGGGCGATCGCCGGCCCCGAGAAGGTGGCGCTGGTCCTGGCCCCGTCCTTCCGCGGCTACACGCGCGTGGTGCGGCCGCTGCTGCGCGCGATGAACGGGGTCAGCAACGCGATCCTGCGGCTGGCCCGGATCGACCCCAAGGACGAGTTGTCGCACCCCAAGGACGCCGAGGGGCTGCGCCGCCTGGTGGGCGAGTCCCGCCGGCTCGGCCTGATCGACAACGCCTCGCACGACGTGCTCTCGGGCACGCTGCGCACGCACACCGAGCCGCTGGCCCGGCTGATCGTGCCGACCGCCGAGATCGACTCGGTGCCGGCCGACGCGGGGCCGGAGGAGATCGCCGCGGTCTCCCGCCGCAACGGTCGCAACCGGCTGCTCGTGCGGAGCGGGGACGGCACGCTGTTCGGGGTGGTGCACATCCGCAAGGTGCTCACCTCGCGCACCCAGGCGTCCGGGAACACCGCCGGCGAACTGGCCACCGCGGTGCTCACCCTCACCGTGGACACCCCGATCCAGCGCGCCGTGGCCGCCCTCCAGGAACGCCGCGCGTCGCTGGCCCTGGTGCACGCCGCCGACGGCACCCTCCTGGGCCTGGTCGGCCTGGACGACCTCCTCGGCAGCGTGCTGGGCGCCAGAGCCGCGTGAGCGCGCCCCGGCCGGACCCGATCGGGTGATGCCGGTCGGCCGGTCGGGTTGCTTTGGTCGGGCGCCGGGGGCGGGGCGTGTCACGTTCGCCGCATGAGAGTCGAAGTCAGACACGGTCCCGCCTTCGCCGCCGCGCGCTGCCTGCTCGATCCGGGCGAGGCGATGCGGGCCGAATCCGGCGCGATGATGGCGCACAGCGCGGGCGTGGAGATCTCCGCCAAGGTCGAGGGCGGCCTCATGCGCGGCCTCAAACGCAGCGTGCTGGGCGGGGAGTCGTTCTTCCAGACCACGTTCACCGCGCCCGCGCGGGGCGGGTGGGTCGACGTGGCCACCGCCCTGCCCGGCGACATCGCCAACGTCACGCTCACCCCCGAGGTGCCCGAGTTCCTGCTCACCCGCACCAGTTGGCTGGCCAACTCGGCCGGGGTGCAGATCGACACCCGGTGGGGCGGGCTGCGCAACCTGGTCGGCGGCGAGGGCGGGTTCCTCGTGCACGCGTCCGGGCAGGGCGAGGTGATCCTGGGCTGCTACGGCGCGCTGGACGTGCTGGATCTGGAGGCGGGCGAGCAGGTCGTGATCGACACGGGCCATGTGGTGGCCTACGCGCCGACCATCACCTTCACCACCCGTCGGGCCGCGCGCGGGCGCACGATCGCCTCGGTCGCCTCCGGCGAGGGTCTGGTCTTCGACTTCACCGGGCCGGGCCGGGTGCTCACCCAGACCCGCAACCCGTCCGCGTTCGCGTCGTTCGTCGCCGGTCTGCCGGGCGTACGCAACTGAACGACGGCGACCGGCGGCTCATCCCCACGCGCGGTGCGCCCCCGGAGTGTGGCCGAAGGCGCGCCGGAAGACGTCGATGAACGCGCTCGCCGAGGACCACCCGCAGCGGTGCGCCACCGTGGTCACGGGTACGTCCTCGGCGAGCAGGACCAGGGCGTGGTGCAGGCGGGCCTGGGTGCGCCACTGCGGGAACGTCATGCCCGTCTCGGCCGCGAACAGCCGGGTCAGCGTGCGCTCGCCCGCCCCCACCGCCGCGCCCAGGGCGGCCAGGGTGCGCTGGTCGGCGGGATCGGCCCGCAGCAGCGCGCAGACCGCCACCAGGCGCGGATCCCGGCCGGTGGGCAGGTGCAGCGCCTGCCGGGGGCTGTGCCGGAGCCGGTCCAGCAGGACCGCGAGGAGGCGTTGCCGCTCGTCGGCGTCCACGAAATCGGGGCGGCTGTAGGCGATGATCAACTCGCGCAGCAGCGGACCGACCGCGAGCACCGCGGGGCGGGCCGGATCCAACGGTTCGGCGCCGGCGGGGATGCCCACCGCGTGCAGCACGGTCCGCCCGTGCGCGCGATGCCGGTGCGGGGTGCCGGCCGGGATCCACAACGCGCGGGTGGCGGGCGCGACCCAGGTGCCGGCGTCGGTGCTCACCGACAACACGCCCCGACCCGCGTAGACGACCTGGTGCACCTCGTGCCGGTGCGCCGTCACCCCGCCCCCGGCGGGCAGGTGACGGGTGTTCGTACTCAAGCCGGTGGGCGGCTCGGCGAGCGGTTGGCGGGAGATCGGCATCGCCCGGCAGGTTATCGCAGGCCCGCCGACGGCGCCGCCCGCACCGACCCGGCCGCGACGGTGTGCGGGACGGTGTAGGCGGCTCGCGGACCGGGGACCGGCCGGGCATGGACGTACGCGCGCTGGCCGTCGACTTCGGGGACACCCTGGCGGTACCCGGACCCAATCCCGACGGCCGCGTCGTCCTGGAGGTGCTGCGCGAGTTGCCGGGCACGCACGTCCCGGACACCTTCGTGGCCGCGTACGACCACGTGCACCGGATCACCCGCGAGGGCGACCGCGTCCGGGACACGCACACCTCCTTCGCCACCGAGATCCACTGGGCCGCACAGTTGTGCGGGGCGCGGATCCCGGACCCCGAGGCGGCCCTCGAACCGGTTTTCGAGCGGGTCCCGGACTCCCGGGTGATCCGCCGGGCCGCCGAGGCGCTGCTGCGCATCCGGGCTCGCGGCGATCTGGTCTGCGTCCTCGCGTGCGACACCCAGCGACCCGAGTCGGTACGCCGGCGCACCCTGGTCGAGGCGGGCATCGAGGACTGCTTCGACGCCCTCGTGCTCTCCTGCGCGATCGGCCTGCGCAAACCGCACCCGGACTTCTACGCCGAGGTCGAACGCGCCTGCGGCGTCCCGCGCGAGGAGATCGTGTTCGTCGGCAACACCCCGAGCAAGGACGCCACCGCGCCGCACCTGTACGGGATGCGCGCCGTGCTGGTCGCACCGACCGGGCGCCCGAGGGGTCTGGCCGACACGATCGGGGTGATCGGGCACTTCGCCGATCTGCCCGACCACCTCGATCGCGCCGCCGCCGACCGGCCGACGCTCAGCGGCGGATCTCCGCCACGTGCTCCACGTTGAGTACGTCCGCGACCTCGCGGCTCGGCGCGGTCGCGAACCACGCGTCCAGGATCTCCATCAGCACCGGCCCCGAGGTCAGCCGCATGCTCAGCGCCAGCACGTTCGCGTGGTTCCAGCGCCGCGCGCCGGCCGCCGTCTCCGCGTCCGAGCACAGCGCCGCCCGAATCCCGTCCACCTTGTTCGCCGCGATCGACGCACCGGTACCGGTCCAGCAACACACGATCGCCTGATCGGCCCGCCCCGCCGCCACCTCGCGCGCGGCCGCGGCGCTCACCGGTGCCCAGTCGTCGGCGAACTCGGGTGTGTGCGCCGGGTCGAAGGCGCCGTACGGCAGTACTTCGTGGCCGCGCTTGCGCAGTTCGTCGGCGAGGTACAGGCCGCAGCCCTTGATCTGGTCGGCCGAGATCGCGATGCGCATCGGATACTCCCTGGTCGGTACTTCGTCTGGTCGGGTCGGCACCTTGTCGGCACCGGGTGTGAGACTGGACAGCATGGTCCCCACGGACACTCTGCACGTGACCCGACACACCTCCGCGCTCGGGTCCATGGAGATGGTGTCCGCATCCGCGCATCCCGCGCTCGCGCCCCTGCTCGCCTCCTACCTCGGCTACGACGAGCACACCCACGCGCCGCTGCGCCGCCGTGAGGTGGCCACCGACTCGATCACCGTGATCATCGGATTCGTGCCGATCCGGGTCCACGCCCCGCACGCGGGGCTGCACACGCCGGGCAGCACCCGCTCGTTCGTGGCCGGGCTGCACGACGGGCCGGCGATCGTCGAGCACGACGGCCGACAGGCGGGCGTGCAACTCGACCTGACCCCGCTCGGCGCCTACACGCTGCTCGGCCTGCCCCTGGCCGAGATCGCCGACCGGGTGGTGCACCTCGACGACCTGCCCGGATGGGACGGCGACGCGCTGGTCGACCGGCTGGTGTCCGCGCCCGACTGGTCGACCCGCTTCGCCCACCTCGACGAGATCCTGCTCCGCCGCCTGGCGATCGGCCCCGAGCCGCGGCCCGAGGTGATCCGCTCCTGGGACCTGCTGACGGCGAGCGCCGGCCGGATCGACGTCACCGCGCTCGCCCGGGAGACCGGATGGAGCCGGCGCCACCTCGGCGCCCGCTTCCGGGAGACCGTCGGCCTGCCGCCCAAGACGGTGGCCCGGGTGTTGCGCTTCCGGCACGCGATCACGCTGCTCGACGGTTCGCCGCGCTCGTGGGCGGAGGTCGCGGCGGAGGCCGGCTACTACGACCAGGCGCACTTCAATCGGGATTTCAAGGTGCTCGCGGGCTGCACGCCCGGTGCCCATGTGCGCTCCCGGCTGCCCGCCGGCGGCGGCTTCGCGGGCTGAGCCGCACGGCCGGCGGCGCTCGTTCCCGTTTATCCAATACCGCGAGGGGTCACCCGCCGGAAGCTGGTCTCGACCCACCCGGCACACGTCGGGCCCACCGGAACAGGCCGCCGCATCCGGCCGCAAGGAGCGCACCATGAGCGACAACCCGCTGATCGCCGACCTCGTCCCGACCCTGCGCTACAACGACGCGACGGCGGCGATCACCTTTCTCCGGGAGGCGTTCGGGATGACCGCCGTCATGGTGGTCCCGGGCGACGGCGACACCGTCGCACACGCCGAGCTGACCTTCGGCAACGCCATGGTGATGCTCGGCAGCAACCTGCCGGAGGGGGGTGGCGACCGGTTGCGGTGGCCCGTCGGCGGCTCCGCGCTCTACGGCGTGATCGACGGCGACGTGGACGCGCACTGCGCGCGGGCGGTGGCGGCGGGCGCGACGGTGGTGCTGGAGCCGAAGGACCAGGACTACGGCGGTCGCGGCTACACCGTCCGCGACCCCGAGGGCAACCTCTGGAGCTTCGGCGGCTACCGCCCGAAGGTCTGAGACCCGCGTGCGTCGGCGGGCCGGTGCGGTCCCGGGCCGGGGATCGGGCCCGCCGATGATCGCGTCACTCACACGGGTAGCGTCCTCCCGTGGAGATCAAGACTCTGGGGTACGACCACCCCGACGTGCGCAAGCTGGTGGCGGATGTGCAGCAGGAATACGTGCACCGCTACGGCGGCCCCGACGAGACGGCGGTCGACCCGGCCGAATTCCTGCCGCCCGAGGGCCTGTTCTGCGTGGCGTACGACAACGGCGCCCCGATCGCCTGCGGGGGCTGGCGGGCCCGCCGCGCGTCACCGGAGGACCCGAGCCTGAACGACGGCGACGCCGAGCTCAAGCGGATGTACGTGGTGCCGCACGCCCGCGGCCGCGGGCTGTCCCGGGTGATCCTCGCGCACCTGGAGGAGACCGCCCGCGCGGCGGGTCGGCTGCGGGTGGTCCTGGAGACCGGGGCCAAGCAGCCGGAGGCGGTCGCGCTGTACCGGTCCTCCGGATACGAGCGCATCCCCGGGTTCGGCTACTACCGGGACTACCCGAGCAGCATGTGTTTCGCGAAGGCGCTCTGAGGGCGTTCCCGAGGATCCTCCGGGGGTGTCGTCGCGGCCGGTGGCGAGGATCGGCGCTCGTCGGCGGGGGGAGCGCCGAGCCGGGCCGCCGACGGGGTCACCCCCGCCGGCGGCCCGGTCGTCAGTGCTCCACGTCGGAGCCTGCGGTCTGCGCGCCGCGCAGCATGAACCAGGCCGCGACGGCGGCGGCGAGCAGCACCACCGCGCCCGCGCCGGCCGCGATCCGCAGTCCCTCCAAAAACGCGTCGTTCGCCGAGTGGGTGAGGTCGGCGGCGACCTGTCCGGACACCGTGTCGGCCGCCTCGGCGGCGCCGGCGAGGGACTCGCGCGCACCGTCGGCCGCCGAGCCGGACACCCCCTCCGGCACGGTCAGATGGCCCCGATAGATCCCGGTGACGACCGAACCGAGCAGCGCGATGCCCAGCGCCGCGCCCAGTTCGTACGCGGTCTCCGAGACCGCCGAGGCCGCGCCCGCGTTCTCCTTCGGCGCGCTGCCCAGGATCAGGTCCGCGGTGACCGTGAACGAGAAGCCCGCGCCGACACCGACCAGGAGCAGCACGCCACCCAGGTAGAGGTACGGCGTGTCCTCGGCCAGCACGGTGAGCGCGCCCAGGGCCAGCCCGATCGCGGTCAGGCCCGACGTCACCACCACGCGCGGGGTGAGCCGGCGCGCCGCCGCGCCCGCGAGCAGACCCGACACGATCGCCCCGACGGTGGCCGGCAGCTCGGCCAGGCCCGCCTGCAACGGGCTGCGCCCCTGGACCAGTTGGAGGAACTGGGACAGGAAGAAGATCAGCCCGGACATGCCGAGCACGGTGAGCAGGTCGGCCAGTACCGATCCGGAGAACGCCCGGTTGCGGAACAGGCGCATGTCGAGCAGCGGCACCGGCAGCGACAACTGCCGACGACCGAACCACACCAGCGCGCTCACCCCGATCGCCGCCGCCACCCACACGTCGGGGCGCAGCAGGCCGTGGGTCGCGGCCTCCTTGACGGCGTATACGGTCGCGATCATGCCGACCAGGGACAGCGCGGCACTGAGCATGTCCCACGGGCCCGGATCGGGGTTGCGCGACTCGGGGAGCATCTTGATGCCGACGGCGATCAGTACGGCCATCACCGGCAGGTTGATCAGGAAGACCGAGCCCCACCAGAAGTGTTCGAGCAGGAAGCCGCCGACGACCGGGCCGAACGCGGCGCCGGCCATCGACATCGCGCCCCACACGCCGATCGCGAAGCTGCGTTCGCGCGCGTCGGGGAAGATGTTGCGGACCAGGGCGAGCGTGGAGGGCATCAGCGACGCGCCGGCGACGCCCATCGCGACCCGGGCCGCGATCAGCGCCTCGGCGCTGGGTGCGTAGGCGGCGGCCACGGACAGTGCGCCGAACGCGGCCGAGCCGAAGAGCAGCAGCTTCTTGCGGCCGATCCGGTCGCCGAGGGTGCCGGCGGTGACCAGCAGACCGGCGATGACGAAGGAGTAGACGTCGCCGATCCACAACAGTTGGGTGCCGGTCGGCTCCAGGTCCTCGCTGAGGAACGGGATGGCCAGGCCGAGCACGGTGGCGTCGATCGCCACGAGCAGCACCGACAGTGTCAGTACGCCGAGCGCGATCCAGCGGCCCGGCGCGCCCTTGGCGGGGCTGCCGGTGCCGGTATGAGCGGGGGTCGGGGAAGGGGGAGCGGCCATGATCGAAAGTCCAAAAAAGAGATGGAACCAGGGGTGGGGCGACGCATCGGGTGTCGCGTCGCCCCGGGGGGTCAGTCGGGGTTGCCCGGGGTACGCCGGGCGCCGCCGAGCAGGAGTTCGGTGACCGAGCGGGCCGCGTCGCGGCCGGCGAGTCGGCCCTCGTGCACGGCCCAGCCGGCGGCGGCGACGAACGCGAACAGCGCCTCGGTGACCCACTGGGCGGTGAGGTCGACCCGCATCGAGCCGTTCTCCTGGCCACGCCGGACCACGGCGGCCACCTGCTCGTCCATCACGCTCCAGGCCCGCTCCAGGTCCGGGTCGCCGACCAGCGAGCTCTCGCCGTACAGGAACGCCAGGTAGTCGGCGCAGGGCATCAACTGCTCGACCAGGTCGCGCAGCGCCCGGGGGACGTCGTCGGCGCTCAGGTCGGCGGCGTCGATCGCGTGCCCGATCCGGGCGGAGGCCTCCGCGCCGAGCGCGGTGATCAGCGCCGGGCGGCCGGGGAACATCCGGTGCAGCGTGGCCCGGCTGATCCCGGCGGCGCGGGCGATCTCGTCCATGGACGAGGCGGGGCGCCGGAGCAGCAGGGTGACGGCGGCGCGCAGCACCTGCTCGTTGTCGGTGGGCATGGATCGATTCTAGCCCGGATGAGACAGCTTTGTCTCAGGGATTACATAGCGGGCTCAGTCGGCACACCGCGACATCGGGTGGCACGCCGCGGCGTCGGGTCAGCCCGCGCCCTGGGGGGTCAGCTCCGGGCGGGGCTCCTGCCAGGTCAGCACCGCGCTCCCGAGCCCGGCCTTGAGGCCGGCGCCGGGGAACACCCGCAGTCGCCACGGCGACAGGCGCATCACCGCGAAGTCGGGCGAGGAGGGTTTCTCCCACCCGGGCACCCCGGCCGGGTCGTAGCCCAGCGGCTCCGGGGTGTCCCGGAACAGGTGCCACACCCGCTCGCGGACCTCCTCGTCGAAGAGCAGGTCCGCGCGGCATTCGGCGGCGCACGTGTCGTGCGTGGGCGACCAGTAGTTGCAGGACACGAACGGGTTGCGGGCGATGTGCGCGCGCTTGGTCGCGGTCGGCGCGGTGGCGACCCAACCGGTGAGTCGGCCGTGCTCCCACACCCAGTAGGGGTGCAGGATCCGGGTGCGAGGGCGACCGGCGCTGTCCACGGTGGCGATGGAGGCCCACACGATCGAGTGGGCCATGGCGACGAAGGCCGGGGCCGCGGTTTCCAGATCGGTCATGGCGGCAACCCCTGTCTCGTCGTGACGGTCCGACACCCACCCCCATACTGTCGTGAACGAGCGCGACCCTAAAGGCCCATCGGGAAGTCGTACGAGGCCGGCGGCTTGATCCGCACCTGATCGCCCTGGAACATCACCGAGATCTGGTCGTGCGGACGCAGCTCGATCCGGGCCGGATCGCCGGTCACCAACGCGCCGTTGAGGTAGGTGCGGTAGGTGTGCGTGGCGTCGGGGGTGAGCGCGCCCAGGTGGGTGTCGTCGAATCTGACGTTCCACATCGCGAACAACTGCCCCAGGACGAAGCGGGCGTTCGCGTCGTGGCTCTCCACGTGCAGTACGCCGCTGTTGTCGTGGGTGTGCAGGTCGGCCAGCAGCCCGGACCCGTGGTCGATGCCCAGATCGGGGGCGACCTCGACGCGCTCCAGGCCGACGAAGATGTCCAGATGCACATGGAAGTGCTGTTTCGCGCCCTCCATCGTGTCCAGGGCCAGCCCCGCGTCGGCCCCTCGCCGCGCGCTGTCGGCGGGCACCGGCCAGGGCGGCAACTCGGCGTTGGTCGACGCCTTCGGCTGCGGCAGCGGGGGCCGGGCGTCGGCGGCCACGGGGGCGCCGGCGGCGAGCGAGCAGGCGGACAGGAGCGCGGCGACGACGCCGACTCCGCCGCGGAGGTGACGGTTCATCAGGGGCCTTCCGGGAGCGGGACGAAATCACCAACGTGGCGGCTTCGGCGACCCCGACGAAAGCCGATCGGGCACGTCGGACCCGGACTTCACCCATACGGAGCACGGCGCGGCGCACCGCCGGCGGTGTTCGAGTTTCGAGCCGAACGGGGGCGGCCGGCTCTGGTATGCGCTCGGGTGTTCGGGTTGAGTACCGCCCTGGAGACCCGCTCCGGAGACCCGATCCGGGGGTTCGTCCCGGGGATTCGCCCTGACGTCCACATGGATGGAGTTGCCGGCCGATGTCCACCCCGTCGCATTTCACGCCGTTCCGGATCGACATACCCGAGGCCGACCTGGTCGATCTGCGGGAGCGCCTGGCGCGCACCCGATGGCCCGAGGCGGAGCCCGTGGCCGACTGGTCGCAGGGCGTCCCGCTCGGGTACACGCGGGAGTTGGCCGAGTACTGGCGCACCACCTACGACTGGCGCGAGACCGAGGCCGCGCTGAACGCCCATCCGCAGTTCAGGGCCGAACTCGACGGCTTGGGCATCCACTTCCTGCACGTGCGCTCGCCGCACGCGGACGCGGTGCCGCTGATCCTGACCCACGGCTGGCCCGGCTCGATCATCGAATTCCTGGACGTGATCGGCCCGTTGACCGATCCCGTCGCACACGGCGGGGACGCGGCGGACGCGTTCCACGTGGTGCTGCCCTCGCTGCCCGGCTACGGCTTCAGCGATCGCCCGACCGAAACCGGGTGGGGGGTCGACCGCATCGCCCGGACCTGGGCGCGCCTGATGGCCGACCTGGGCTACGAACGCTACGGCGCGCAGGGCGGCGACTGGGGCTCGATGGTCACCGCGTCGATCGGTCGCCAGGACCCGGAGCACGTGCTCGGGATCCACCTGAACATGCCGGTGGCGATGCCGGACGCCGAGGCGATGCGGGACCCGACGCCCGAGGAGCGCCAAGCGCTGGCCGACCTGGCCACGCACTCCGAATGGGACTCGGGCTACAGCAAGATCCAGTCCACCCGGCCGCAGACCCTCGGCTACGGCCTGACCGACTCCCCGGTGGGACAACTCGCCTGGATCGTGGAGAAGTTCCGGCAGTGGACCGACTGCGACGGGCACCCGGAGAACGCGCTGTCGCGCGACCACATGCTCGACAACGTGATGCTGTACTGGCTGACCGGCACCGCCACGTCCTCGGCCCGCCTGTACTGGGAGAGCTATCGGGACCCGGACCTGGCCGAGGTCGACGTGCCGACCGGATGCTCGGTCTTCCCGCACGAGATCATCCGCGCCTCACGCCGCTGGGCCGCCAACCGCTTCCGCGATCTGCGCTACTGGAACGAACTCCCCCGGGGCGGCCACTTCGCCGCGTTCGAACAACCGGAGCTGTTCGTGGCGGAGGTCCGCCGCTTCTTCCGCCTGCTGCGCTAGCCGTGTGACGGTGCGGGCGCGGGCTTCGCCTCGCCCGTCGGGTGTCGTCTACGACGAAGCCGCCGGGCTCGGGTGTGGTGTCGGCAGGAGTGCCTCGCAGATCTTCAGGGCTTCGGCTGTCGCGGGGTCCGTGCGGTCGAGGGCAGACGGGCCGCCCGGGGGCACCTCGACCTTGTGGTCGTGGAGGCAACTCGCGAATGCCCGGGTGCCGGAGTCGTTCGGGCCGCCGTTCGGGGCGGCTGTGCCTCGGCTGCCCGGTGTGCGTGAGGGGCGCAGCGTCGCGCAGGTCTCCTCGGCCTTGCGGAGGGCGGGATCGGTTGCGCGGGGGCGGCCGGGGAAGCCCGAGGGGTGTTCGCCGGCCGGGCGGCTCGGGCGATCGGAGGGGCGGGCGGTGCCATCGGGCCGACCCGACGGGCGGGCTCCCCCACCCGGCCGTCCGGTCGGCACCGTGACCCCGTTCGCGCGCAGACAGTCGGTGTACGCCTTCGCGGCGTCGGCACCGGCGCTCGGCGCGCTCGACGGACCCGCGACGCCCGTGCTCTTGCCGCCGTTCCCCCACAGCCGGCCAGCAGCAACACGAGTGCCGAGGCGGCGACCGGCACCACCGCCGTGGTCCACGCCGGTCGACCCGGGTACCTCGTCATGACGTCCTTCCCACGCGACTCGGGAACGGCCGCCGGACGGCGCACCGCCCATCCGCCCCGGACTCAAGCACGGCGGGATGGTGGTTGGCCGCGCGCCGCCTGGGAGTTCGCTGGGAGCCCGGGCCGCATCGGGGGGACGACTTGTCGCGATGACCAGGATTTCATCCGGTATACGTTCGGTCCGCCGCCTCGATCAGCCGTCGCGTTGCCGGCCAACTCCCAGGCCGCCGACAGCCTTCCGGTACGTGTCCGGGTCAGTCTTGGCCGCCATGAGGCGTGTACGACTACGACGCAAGTCGGTCCTGCTCAACCTGACCCTGGCCGCCGCGTTGGTCACCGGCGCCGGCTTCGCCTACGCGGCGGTGGACGACGGGGGCGGATCGACGCGCGCCGGCCGGGTGCGTACCGGCAAGGTCACCAAGGGCACGGTGATGGCCACGGTGTCCGCGTCCGGGTCGTTGAGTTCGCCCTCCGATACGGGGGTGGCCTTTTCCGCCGCGGGCAAGGTCACCGCGGTCGCGGTCAAGGTGGGCGACCGGGTCACCGCCGGCCAGGTATTGGCCCGGATCGATCCGGCCCAGGCCCAGGAGGCGCTGGACGCGGCGAAGTCGGCCGTGACCGTGGCCCAGGCGAATCTGACCAAGGCCCGCGCGGGCACCCCGGTCCAGCAGGGCGGGGGCGGCAACGGAGGCGGCAGCAACGGCGGTGGCGGCGGCAACCAGGGCAGTGGCAACCAGAATTCCGGCATCGAGGACACGGCCGTACGCGGCGGCACCGGCGCCACCGGCTCCCGCGATGTGCCCGCCGCCACGCCCACGACGGCGCCGCCCGGGTCCGCGTCCACCCCTGTCGCCCAGCCGCACCCGACCGTCACCGTCACCGTCACCAAAACCGCGACGGCCACCCCGTCGCCGAGCACGACGGTGGACGCCGCGGCGGTCACCCAGGCCGAATCGGCCCTGGTCGCGGCGAACAACAAGGTCGCCGACGCACAACGGGCCCTGGACGGCTGCACGCTGATCGCCCCCTCCGACGGCGTGGTGGCCTCGGTGTCGGGCAAGGTCGGCGACAGCGTGACCGCCGGCGGCTCGGGCGGTACCGGCAATACCACCGGCTCGGGCGGTTCCGGCGGCGGCCAGGGCGGCTCGGCCGCGACCTCGAACAGCACGGCGAGCGGGTTCGTGGTGCTCGCGAATCCGACCGGCATGGAGAGCCGGGTGTCCTTCTCGGAGGCCGACGCGGCCAAGGTGAAGGCGGGACAGCCGGCCACGGTCACCCTCAACGTGAACTCCGCGATCCGGCTGAACGCCAAGGTGGTGAGCGTCAATCCGCTCCCGGACAGCGGCGGATCGGCCGGTTCGGTCAAGTACGGCGCCACCATCGCACTCCAGGGCGACGTGTCCACGCTGCGCACCGGTCAGACCGCGAACATCTCGGTGGTCGTCGCCCAGGCGGACAACGCGCTCCAGGTGCCCTCGGCGGCCGTGACCGGCGGCGGCACGAGCGGCGCCGGCGCCGGCGCCTCCGTACGCGTCCTCGTCGACGGCGTCGAACAGCGCCGCACGGTGACCCTCGGCGTGGTGGGCGACCAGACCACGCAGATCCTTTCCGGCCTGGCCGAGGGCGACGAGATCGTGATCGGCACCGTCGCCGCCGGCAGCGGCACCGGCTCCACGTCGGGCCGCTCCGGCTCATCCACCCGCGGCGGCACCGGTGGCGGCGGAATCCCGGGCGGCGGCGCGGTCTTCCCCGGCGGCAGCGCCGGCAACGGCGGCGCGACCGGTGGCGGCTTCCCGCGCGGCGGCTCACGATGAGCGGGCCGCACGCGGGCCGCCCCGCGCCGGTGATCGACGTCCGCGCGGTGACCAAGTCGTACGGCCGCGGCCCCGCCGCCGTACAGGCGCTGCGCGGCGTCGACCTGACCATCGAGGTCGGCGAATACGTGGCCGTCATGGGCAGTTCGGGCTCGGGCAAATCCACCCTCATGAACGTCCTGGGCTGCCTGGACATCCCGTCCTCGGGCCGCTACCTCCTCGACGGCCTCGACGTCGGCCGGCTCGACGAGCACCAACTCGCCCTGGTGCGCAACCGCCGCATCGGCTTCGTCTTCCAGTCGTTCAACCTGATCCCGCGCACCACCGCACTCGCCCAGGTCGAACTCCCGCTCTCCTACGCGGGGGTGCGCGCCCGGGAACGCCGCCGCCGCGCCCGCGCCGCGCTCGATCTGGTCGGCCTGTCCGACCGCGCCGACCACGCGCCCAACGAACTCTCCGGCGGCCAGCAGCAACGGGTCGCGCTGGCCCGGGCCCTGGTCACCGCCCCGGCCCTGCTGCTCGCCGACGAGCCCACCGGCAACCTGGACAGCCACAGCACCCGCGAGGTGCTGGGCATCCTGGACCGGCTGCACGAGGCCGGCCGCACGATCGTGATCATCACCCACGAGGACGAGGTCGCCGCCCGCGCCGAACGGGTCCTGCGCCTGGTCGACGGCCTCGTGGTGTCCGACCGCCGGCGGTCCCCCGCATCCGCGCCGACCGTCCCCGAACCCGTCGCGGCCGGCCCGCTCGTGGAAGGGCCGCGTCGGTGAACCCCGTCGAAGTGCTTCGGTTCGCCGTCCTGGGCCTGGCCGCGAACAAGATCCGGACCGCGCTGACCATGCTCGGCGTACTGATCGGGGTCGGCGCGGTGATCCTGCTGGTGGCCGTCGGAAACGGCTCGTCCAAGTCGGTACAGGCCTCCATCCAGCGCCTCGGCACCAACCTGCTCACCGTCTCGCACACCGCGGGCGGCGGCCGATTCGGCGCCGCCGGACAGGGCGGCACGCTCAAGGACCTCACCCCCGACGACGCACAGGCCCTGGTCGACAAGACCCTGGCCCCGCACGTGAAGTCGGCCGCCCCCGTGCAGACCACGTCCCAGAGCGTCACCTACGCCGGCCAGTCGGTCACCGTGTCCCAGATCGTCGGCACCACGCCGGACTGGTTCGCCACCACCAACCACGACCTGGGCCAGGGCGCGCTGTTCGGCACCGACGACGTGAACTCCCGGCGCAGGGTGGCGATCCTCGGCAGCACCACGGTGGAGAACGTGTTCGGCACGGAGAACCCGATCGACAAGGAAATCCTGGTCGGCGGCGTGCCGTTCCGCGTCGCGGGCGTCCTGCGCACCAAGGGCGGCAACGGCGCGGCGGACTCCGACGACACCATCGTGCTCCCGGTGACCACCATGCGCGACAGCCTGACCGGCTACGGTTCGTTGTCCGCGATCGCCGTACAGGCCACCTCCTCCGACGACACCGCGCTCGCCCAGGACGAGGTCACCTCGATCCTGAACAACCGACACCGGATCGCCGATGCGGCGCAGAGCGACTTCCGGATCACCAACCAGCAGTCGCTGCTGAGCGCCAACGACGAGACCAACAAGACCTTCACCGTGCTGCTCGCCGCGGTGGCCGCGATCTCGCTCCTGGTCGGCGGGATCGGCATCACCAACATCATGCTGGTGACGGTCGCCGAACGCACCCGCGAAATCGGCATCCGCAAGGCGATCGGCGCGCCGCGCGGGGCGATCCTGGGCCAATTCCTCGCCGAGTCCACGCTGTTGTCGGTGGTCGGCGGCGGACTGGGGGTGGCCGCGGGGTTGTTCGCGGCGCGCTTCGAGGTGGTCGGGATCACGCCCGTCGTGGTTCCGAGTTCGGTGGTCGGCTCGTTCGCCGTATCGGTCGCCATCGGCCTGTTCTTCGGCGGCTACCCGGCCGCGCGCGCCGCCGCGCTGCGGCCGATCGAAGCACTGCGGCACGAATAGCCCGACCACCCACCGCCGTTCCGGAGGAGAATCCCGACCATGACGCCGCAGCCCGGCCTCGACCCGCACGACACCCGCCCCCTCGACCCCGTCCCGGGCGAGCCGGCGCCCGACTTTGACGCGCCCCGGCCCACCGCGCCCGAGCCGACCGGCTTCGTCGGCGGTTTCCGCACCGAACCGGCCGCCGGTGCCACGCCGGACGAGTCGCCGGAGGACATCCTCGCCCGACCGCCCGCCGCCCGCGACGTCGCCGACGAGTTGGCCGCCCCGCCCCGCCGCCGACTGCCCGCGCTGACCCTGGCCCTGGGCGCGGGCGTGCTCCTGTCCGCGGGCTTCCTCGCCGGCGTCGAGGTACAGAAGGACCATGCCGGCGGCGGCACCGGGCAGGGCGCGGCGCAGCAGGGCGCGAACCCGTTCACCGCCCGCACCGCCGGCGGCTCCCAGCCGGGCGGCGGCCGCGCGGCCGCCGCGCCCGGCGGCGCCACATCCGGCGCGGGCGCGGGCTCCGGCTCGGACCTGACCACCGGGACGGTCAAGGTCGTGGACGACTCTTTCATCTACGTCTCAGATTCGGCCGGCAACATCGTGAAGGTGAAGACCGACGCCGGAACGAAGATCCAGGTGACCCGTGACGGGCGCACCGTCGACCTGAAGCCGGGCGACACCGTCGTGGTGCGCGGCGCGACCGGCGCCGACGGCGCGGTGACCGCGACCTCCGTCGCCCAGGGCACCGCTCCCGTCGGCCGCGGCGGCGCGGGCACGACCGGCAACCCGGGCACGGCGGGCGGCGCCGGCGGCGCGACCGGCGGGGCGGGCTAGGTGGCCACGCCCGCCGAGGGCGCCCGTACCCGCCTGCTCGTGGTCGACGACGAGCCCAACATCCGCGAACTGCTCTCCGCCAGTCTGCGCTTCGCCGGATTCGAGGTCGACTCGGCGGCCGACGGCGCCGACGCGCTGGCCGCCGTCGCGCGGTGTCGGCCGGACCTGGTCGTGCTCGACGTGATGCTCCCCGACCTGGACGGCTTCGAGGTGGTCCGCCGACTGCGCGCGGACGGCACCCGGTTGCCGGTGTTGTTCCTGACCGCGAAGGACACCACGAAGGACAAGATCACCGGATTGACCCTGGGCGGGGACGACTACGTCACCAAGCCGTTCAGCCTCGAGGAGTTGATCGCCCGGATCCACGCGGTGCTGCGCCGGGTGCACGGCGGCGAGGAACCGCCGACCTCCTCCAACCGGATCGTGGTCGCCGATCTCGAACTCGACCCCGACGGTCACGAGGTGCTGCGCGGCAAACGACCGGTGTCGCTGTCGCCCACCGAGTTCAAACTGCTGCGCTACCTGATGCTCAACACCGGCCGGGTGGTGTCCAAGACGCAGATCCTGGACCACGTCTGGCAGTACGACTTCGGCGGCGATCTGAGCATCGTCGAGTCGTACATCAGCTACCTGCGCCGCAAGATCGAACTCGACGTCGACGGCGGCAAGTTGATCCACACCGTGCGCGGGGTCGGATACGTGCTGCGGCGCCCGCAGCCGTCGGCCTGACGGCGCCGGGATGCGCCTCCCGCACCCGAGCCGATCATCGCTGCGCATCCGCGTACTGATCATCACGATGACGCTGGTCGCCGTCGCCCTGCTGGTCAGCCAGACGGTCGTGGTGGGCTCGCTGCGCGGCTACCTCACCGACCAGGTGGACCGGCAACTGGGCCAGGCGGCGCGGGGGATGGCGTACCGCCCGCCCGAGCCCCCCGGCGAGCCGCGCGGCAACGGGCCGCCACCCGGCGGTCGCGGGCGGGCGTTCGGCGTGTTGCCGAGCCGGATCGTGGCCGAGTACCTGAACCCCGACGGCACCACCCGCCAGCGGGTGCGCTCGCCGGGCGCCGAGGAGGAGTTGGGCCCGCGGCTGCCCCGCCTGGACGCGCTCACCGTGGCGGCGCTGGACCGGCATCCGTTCGAGACCGACTCGGTGTCCGGCGACACCCGCTGGCGGGTGCTCGCGGTGCCGACCGCCGGCGGCGAGGGCAGCGTGGTGCTGGCCCAGCCGCTGAACGACGTCCGGGCGGCGGTCGACCGGATGCGCACGGTGTGTCTGCTGATCGGCCTGACCTGCCTGACCGTGCTGGCCGCGGCCGGCTGGTTCGCGCTGCGCGGCGGGCTGCGTCCGCTGCGCCGGATCGAGGAGACGGCGGCGGCGATCGCGGCGGGCGACCTGTCCCACCGGGTCCCGGTGCCCGCGCCCGGCACCGAGATCGGCCGGTTGTCCACGTCGATCAACGGCATGCTGGCGCAGATCGAGACCGCGTTCGCGGCCCGCGCCGAGTCGGAGACCCGGATGCGCCGGTTCGTCGCCGACGCCGGGCACGAGCTGCGCACCCCGCTGGCCAGCGTGCGCGGCTTCGCCGAGTTGTACCGGATGGGCGCGCTCACCGATCCGGCCGAGGTGGCCCGCACGATGCGGCGCATCGAGGACGAGGCGATCCGGATGGGCGGCCTGGTCGAGGACCTGCTGCAACTGGCCCGCCTGGACGAGCAGCGGCCGCTGTGCAACGAGCCGGTGGACCTGCGCATCCTGGCCGCCGACGCGGTGCACGACATCAAGACCCTGGCCCCGGACCGCGCGGTGACGCTGACCGGCCTGGACGGCGGCCCGGCGCATCCGGTGACGGTGTTGGGCGACGAGTCCCGGCTGCGCCAGGTGGTGGCCAATCTGGTCTCCAACGCGCTGACCCACACCCCGGCCGGAACCACGATCCGGATCGCGGTGGGCCGGGCCGGGCCGCCAAAGCGGTGCGCGGCCCTGGAGGTCGCCGACGCCGGCCCCGGCCTGACCCCGGCCCACGCCCAGCGCGTGTTCGAGCGTTTCTACCGGGTCGACTCCTCGCGCAGCCGCGCCGCCGGCGGCGGTTCCGGCCTCGGCCTGGCCATCGTCGCCGCCCTGGTCAACGCACACGGCGGCCGGGTGGAGGTACGCACGGCCCCCGGCGAGGGCGCGGCGTTCCGGGTGCTGCTGCCCTGACCCGGGAGCGGGCGGGCCGCCCGCTCCCGACCGCCCCGCCCACCTCGCCCCTCAGCTCACCGGTGTGCCCGCCCGCTCCTTCTCCCCCGCCGGCTTGGTGTCCCCGTGCCCCGGCCACCACGCCGTGTGGCCGATCAGCGCGGTCAGGCTCGGCGTGAAGATCAACGCCATGATGAAGGCCGCGATCGCGATCCCGCTGGAGAGCGCGAAGCCCATCTGGGACAGCGTCGAGTTGCCCGCCAGCATCAGCGTGGCGAAGGTGCCCGCCAGGATCACGCCGGCGGCGGCGATGGTGGGCCCGGAGTGCTTGACCGCCACGGCCGCCGCGTCGTGCGGGTCGTGCCCCTCGCGGGCCTCCTCGCGCAGTCGGGACACCATCAGGATGTTGTAGTCGGTGCCCAGCGCGACCACGAACAGATACATGATCACCGGCAGCATGAACATCAGCCCGGGCTGGTCCCCGATCTTTTGGAACAACACCGAGGTCGCCCCGAGGGTGGCGCCGAACCCGAGCGCCACCGAGGCCATCAGGTACCACGGCGCGACCAGGCTGCGCAGCAGCAGTCCCAGGATGATCATGATGCACACCGCCGCGACCGGGAAGACCACCGAGTAGTCCCGGTCCACCGCGCGGTTGATGTCCACGTAGACCGCGGTGATCCCGCCCACCAGCGCCCGGGTGCCGTCCGGCGCGGCCCGGTGCATGGCCGGCCGCAGCCGGTTCTTCACGGTGGACAGCGCCGTGTCGGTGGCCGGCGAGTCGGACAGCACCACCGAGTAGAACGCGGTCGCCAGGTCGGGGGTGAGCACCGGCTCGGCCACCGAGCCGACCCCCTCGACCCCGCGCAGCTCCGCCTCGAACGCGGCCCGCTCCTGCGGAGTGAGCGGCCGGCCGGCGGTGGACTCGAGGTAGACCTCGGTGGGGTCGGTGGTCCCCGGCGGGAAGCCCTTCTCCAGGTTCTTCATCGCCTTGACCGACTCCTTGTTCGACGGCAGCGAGGAGCCGGCGAGGTCGAAGTTGGCCTTGTAGCCCAGCGCGCCGATCGCGAGCACCCCCATCACCAGCGCGGACGCCACCGCGAACACCACCGGCCGCCGGCCGATGCCGCGCCCGAGTCGGGCGAAGCCGGTGCCGTGCGGGGCCGCCCGCCAGGACTTGGACGGCCAGAACACGCGCGTACCGAGCAGCGAGACCACGGCCGGCACCAGCGTCAGACCGGCCAGCAACGTCACGAACACCGCGATCGCCAGGGCCGGCCCCATCGAGCGCAACATCCCCAGGGTGGACAGGGTCAGCGCGGCGAACGCGACGATCACCGCCGCCGCGGCGGAGGCGATCGCCTCGCCCACCCGGGAGACCGCGCGCACCATGCCGTTCTTCGGATCGACCCCCTCGCGCAGCACCTCGCGATAGCGGAACAGCAGGAACAGCACGTAGTCGGTGCCGACGCCGAACAGCACCACGGTGAGCAGCTGTTCGATCGAGCTGTCGGCCTTCATGTCGAAGACCTTGTTGGCCGACGCGATCAGCCCGGTGGCCATCGGCGAGATCAATCCGATGATCACCACCGGAAGCAGCGCGATGATCGGGCTGCGGAAGATGATCAGCAACAACAGCACGATGATCACGATCGTGCCCACCGCGACCAGGGTGCCGGCGGTCTCGGACGAGTCCCGTTCGTCCAGCGCCTGGGCGGCGGAGCCGGTGATCCCGGCGGTCAGGTCGGTCCCGGCGATCTGCGCCTTGACCTCCTTGCGCATCGTCTCGACCGCGTCCTGCGGGGTCTCGTCGTTGGGGTCCTTGACCTCCGGCATGGCCACCATCGCGGTCTGCACCAGCCCGTTCGGGGAGACCTGACCGGGCGTGACCCCCAGCACGTCCTTGATCTTCCGCGCCTCCACCGCCGTGGCGACCCGGGCCACCGCGGCGCTGTCCGCCGGGGTCAGCGGATTGCCGTCGGCCCGCTGGAAGACGATCACCGCGCCCACGTTCTCCTGCTGCGGGAACGCCCGCTCGCGCAGATCGGACGCGCGGACCGACTCGTAGGACGAGGGGAGGAAGCTCTTCTCGTCGGTGGAGGAGGTCAGCTTCGGCGCCAGGCCGATCACCACACCGGCGGCGATGACCCAGGCCAGGATGACCCACCAGGGCCTGCGTACGACAAATCCGCCCAGGGCCGCGAACATGGGCGCCTCGCTTCCTGCTCGTGCCGGATCCCGATCACCTCTCGTCACCATCGAACGGACCGGTCGGCCCCGCCGGCGGGGTGATCCGTGCGGGTGACGCCGTGTGACCGGTGCGGTGACCGGGCCCCGGGGTGACGGTCGCATGTCCGGTCGGTACGGTTTGCCCTGCCGTTGCGGGAGCGGCCGGGTGTACGGGCGGCCCGACATCGCGTCCGTCGAGCGCACCGGTATCAGCACGGGAGAGTCATGGCGTCGAGGGGTCGCCGCAGCGTGCCGCGGATCGCCGCCGGTCCCCGGGACGACGCCGCGTGGGCGCCGCTGCTCGCACGCGTCGTGGTAGCGACCGTGACCTGCGGCTTCTTCTTCGGCGGCTTCGTCGGCCTGGTCCAGTCGCCCCGCTTGTCCACGACGGCCCAGGGCGTCGCGCTGGCCTTGCTGCTCGCCCTGGTCGCCCTGCACATGCGCAACTGCGTACGGCCGGCCGACGGCTCCCGGCCGCGCGGTTGGGTCTGGACGCTGGGCGCGCAGGCGGTGCTCACCTATCTGCCGATGTGGTGGTTCCACGACACCTGGTACGGCAATCCGGGCTTCCTGGCCGGCGCCGCGCTGCTGCTGCTGCGGCCCGCGTGGGCGGGCTGGGCCGGGTTCGCGGCGGTGGTGGCCGTACAGGTGCCGGTGGGTCTCGCGGTGCGGCCCACCGTGGTCGAGGCGCTGTATCTGGTCTTCGGCCAGGCCGCGCTGGTCGGGCTCGCGGTGTACGCGCTGGCCGGGCTCACCGATCTGGTGGCCGCGCTGGCCGCGACGCGTACCGCGCTCGCGGACGCCGAGGTGGCCCGCGAGCGGCTGCGCTTCACCCGGCACCTGACCGACGGGGTCGGGGCGAGTCTGACGCGCATCGTCGAGCGCGGTGAGGCGCTGGTCGCCGAGTTGCGCGAGTGTCCGCAGCGGGCCCGGGCGGCGCTGACCGAGGCGCTGGCCGAGGCCCGGGGCGCGATGACCGAGGTACGCGCCTACGCGCACGCGCACAAGAGCGTCGCGGGCACGCCGCCGCCGGCCATCGCGGTCGAGCCGACCCCGCGGGCGGTGTCGGTGCTGCGCGTGGTGATCCTGGTGCTGATCGTGGTGCCGCTGCCGGTGCGGGTGCTGGCGGCGAGCCACTACTCCCCCGCGCGGCAGGCGCTGTTCCTGGTGCTGCTCGCCGGCTTCGTCGCGCTGTACATCCGCAACTGCACGCCGGCCTCGACCGGTCGGCCCCGGGGATGGCGGTGGACGTTCGCGGCGCAGGTCGCGCTCGCGTACGTCCCGCTGGTGGTGTTCGACGCGAAGACGTGGTCGCTGGGGTTGTTCCTGGCCGGCGTCGCGCTGGTGCTGCTGCGCGGGCCGTGGCGGGTGCTCGCGGTGATCGGGTTCGCCTGCCACGACCTGTACTTCGGGACGTGGAGTCCGACCGCGCTCGACCACGTCTACCACGTGGTGTGGATCCTGGAGCGGGCCGCGCTGGTGTACGGGCTGGTGCGGATGGCGGACGTGGCGCGGGCGCTGAACGCGGCGCGCGCCGAGTTGGCGGCCGTGCGGGTGGCCCGGGAGCGGCTGCGGTTCGGGCACGATCTGCACGACCTGCTCGGATTCAGCCTGTCCGCGCTGGTGTTGGAGAGTCAGTTGGCGCTGCGGCTGGCCGATCGGGACCCGGAGGCGGCGGCGGAGCGGGTCGCCCAGGGGCTGACCATGGCCCGCCAGGCGCTGGCCGACGTGGGCACGGTCGCGGGCGGGTATCGCGGGATGTCGCTGGCCGTGGAGGCGCGCTCCGCCCGCGACGTGCTGGCGGCGGCCGGGATGGTGGTGGAGGTCTCGGTCGAGGTCGGCGCGCTGCCGGTCGGCGTGGACACCGCGCTGGCCACCGTGTTGCGCGAGGGCACCACCAACGTGCTGCGGCACAGCGACGCGAGGCGGTGTGCGATCACCGCGGCGGTGGACCCGTGCGGCGAGGTGGTGTTGGTGCTGACCAACGACGGGGTCCGCGCCCCGGTGGGTCCGGCGCCGACCGCGGCGGGCATGGGCCTGGGCTCGCTCGGACGCAGACTGGCGGCCGAGGGGGCACGTTGTCCGCCGGGGTGGTCGACGGGGGCTTTCGACTGGCCGCCCGAATACCGGGCCGGACCCCCGGGCGCGTACCCGGCGACGAGCCGACGGAGCCCGTGCTCGGGTGATCCGCGGGCGTCCCGAGCCCCCACGACGGCGGAGGATGTGGCGGAATCGACGAAACCGCGCCCACGGTTCGGCAGCCCGTTGTCGTCCACCCGTGGTGGGATGGGGTATCACTGCATGGGCGATCGCACGACGCGCGTCCCGCGCGTGTCACGGCGGCGCACATCGGACTTCTACATTCCTGTAGATTCACCCCGGTGGGCGGCCGTCGTGGTGATCACCCGATCCGCCCGTACCCCGAATATGCACGAGGGAAGGAAGCACTGCCATGGGAGTCAGTCTCGCCAAGGGCGGCAACGTATCCCTGTCCAAGGCCGCGCCCGG
This sequence comes from Embleya scabrispora, assembly GCF_002024165.1. NCBI lineage: Bacteria > Bacillati > Actinomycetota > Actinomycetes > Kitasatosporales > Streptomycetaceae > Embleya > Embleya scabrispora. Next base: position 6,642,517 of record NZ_MWQN01000001.1, on the reverse strand, counting down.
CCTCACCGCCGTCGCGGTGGGTCTCGGATGGGATGCGCGCAGCACGACCGGTGCGGACTTCGACCTCGACGCGAGCGCGCTGCTGCTCGGCAACGACGGTCGGGTGCTGTCCGATCTGCACTTCGTCTTCTACAACAACCTGACCAGCCCCGACGGCTCGGTCCAGCACACCGGTGACAACCTCACCGGTGAGGGCGAAGGCGACGACGAGACCGTCAACGTCGACCTGGCCTCGGTGCCGGCCGACGTGCAGCGGGTCGTCTTCCCGGTCTCCATCCACGACGCGGTGGCCCGGGACCAGTCGTTCGGCCAGGTCCGCAACGCGTACATCCGCGTGGTCAACCGCGCCGACAACAACGAACTGGCGCGCTACGACCTCACCGAGGACGCGTCCACCGAGACCGCGATGGTCTTCGGTGAGCTGTACCGCAACGGCAACGAGTGGAAGTTCCGCGCCGTCGGCCAGGGTTACGCCTCCGGCCTCGCGGGCATCGCGAAGGACTTCGGCGTCAACGTCTGAGCCGGCTCCCCGTCCGGGGATCCGCTCGGGCACGGCCCGCGGACACGCCGCGCGGCAGGGTCGCACCGTTTTCGGTGCGGCCCTGCCGCGGGCTCGGGGGACGAATCGGCTCCGGGGAACGATTCGCCCCGGTCCGCGGTTGATCCTGAACCAGAGCAACACCGAACCACGGCGGTGGCGACCCGATCGCCCCGCGGCAAACAAGGAGTGGGCGTCATGGCCGGTTTCGACAAACTGATCAAGAAGGCGACCGACTACGCCAAGCAGAACCCGGACAAGGTCAAGTCGATCGTCGACAAGGTGAAGAAGCAGGCGGACAAGCGCAAGGGTCGCTGACCCTCGACCGTCGCACGCGGGGCCGTCTCCCCTCCTGCCCCTCGGGAGCGGCCCGCCGCCCTCACCCTCGCGCGTCGGGCCCGGCGGCCGGATCCGGCCGCCGCAGCCGGTCGGCGAGCGCGTCGAACGCCGCCGTGAACGCGCCGGTGGTGGGCGCCGGACCGGGCCCGCGCAGCCGCCCGGCCAGCGCCGAGCCGAGCCCCGCCATCCGGGTCACCTCGTCGGCCATGGTCTCCACGTCGTCCGGCCACGGGTAGTCCGGCCGGGCCAGGTACAGCGCCACCAGGCCGTGCAGCGCGGCCAGCATCTGCAGCGCCAGCCGGGTCGGGTCGCCGACCAGGACGCCCGCCTCCAGGCACGGCCGGATCGCCTCGCCGACCCAGTCCAGGCACGCGTCGGCCGCGCTCCACTCGGCCTCCTCGCCCGAGCGCGGACGCATCATCAACAGGCGGTACTGCACCGGGTGTTCGAGCCCGAAGCGGACGAACGCGGCGCCGTGTCGACGCATCGCCTGATAGGGATCCTCCACCCCCGCCCCGCGTCGCGCATCCGCCGCCCCAGGTCCTCCCACACCGCCAGGCACACCGCGTCGACCAACTCCCGCTTGTTCGCGAAGTGCAGGTATACCGAGGGCGTGGTCACCCCCGCGCGGGCCGCCACCGCGCGCAGCGTCAGCGCGGACTCGTCGCCGGCCTCGTCGAGCAGGGCGGTGGCGGCGGCCAGGATCTCGCCGCGCAGCAGCGCCCCGTCGCCGGGTCGGGCGCGGGCGCGAGATCGACGGGTGTCGGGCACGTCCCCAGTTGACAGCCGGCGAGTTGACGTTGTCAACTTGACAACGTCAACTCAGATGAGGGGTTCGGGATGAGCACTATGTCGTCGACCACGGGACCGACCGGTCTGGAACAGCTGCTGGCCCTGCGGGACCACGGCATGCCCACGGGGATCGGCCCGTTCATCGGGATGGCGCCCGAGGAGGTCGAGGACGGCCGGGTCGTCTTCAGCGCGAACGCGCGACCCGAGTTCGCCAACCCCATCGGCACCATGCACGGCGGCATCGCCGCCACGCTGCTCGACTCGGCGATGGCCTGCGCGGTGCACACCACGCTGCCGCCCGCGACCGGCTACACCTCACTCGACATCTCCGTGCGCTACCTGCGCCCGGGTCCGCTGGACGGCAGCACGCTGCGCGCCGAGGGCCGGGTCGTACACCGGGGCCGCACCATCCGCACCGCCGAGGCCGAACTCACCGACGACCGGGGCCGGCTGCTCGCGACGGCGACCACGACGTGCCTGGTCATGGCGCTCGGCTGAGACCGCCCGCGGCGGGCGTCACCCGCCCGGGGTCGCCCGCCCGATCCGCTCGACGCCCGCCGGCAGTCGCTCGGGGGTCAGGAACGCCACCAGCTCCTCCCGGAACGCCCGCGCCGCGTGGGTGAGCGCGGCGTCGCTGCGGTGCGCGAGCGCGATGGTGCGGGACAGGCCCGGCGGCGCCAGCGGCGTCGCGGTCAGGCCGGGTCGCCCGGCCAGCACCATGCTCGGCACGATGGCCGGCCCCAACCCCACCTCGACGAACCGCAGGACCGCGTCCATCTCGCCGCCCTCGATCGCGAACTCCGGTTCGAACCCCGCCTCGTGACATGCCGTCAGGGTCGCCTCGCGCAGGTCGTAGCCGTCCCGGAACATCACCAGCCGCACCCCCCGCAGCGCCGCGATCGGCACGGCCGGGCCGGCCACCGGCGGGCGGCCCGCGAGCACCAGGTCCTCGCGCAGCAGCGGCTCGGTGGTCAGCGCCGCGCCGACCCCCTGCGGCGGCACCACGATCAGCGCCAGGTCCAGATCGCCGCGCAGCAGCGCGCGCACCAGATCGCGCGAGCCGTTCTCGTCGACCAGCAGCCGGATCCCGGCGTAGCGGTCCTGGAAACCGCGCAGCACCTCGGCCAGCAGACTCGCCGACAACGACGGTGTGGCTCCGATCCGGACCCGCCCCGAGCGCAGCCCGACCAGCTCGGCCACCTCCAGGTGGGCCACGTCCACGTCCGCCAGGATCCGCCGCGCGATCGGCAGCAGCCGCTCCCCCGCCGGGGTGAGCGCGATGTTGCCGCGCACCCGCGTGAACAGCTCGGCCCCCAACTCGTGCTCCAGGGCCCGGATCTGCTTGGACAACGACGGCTGCGCGACGTGCGTGCGCGCCGCCGCGCGGGTGAAGTGCCGGGTCTCGGCGACCGCGACGAAGTAGACGAGCTGCTGGAACTGCATGGATCAAGCCTTGCATAGCCTGTGGCTATCGAAACAAGGCATTTCCGATCTTGGACGGCATGACCTCGGTCGGCCTACCGTCGACGACATGGCGACCCTGACCCGCGCTCCCGGCTCCGCCGGACGGCGCAGGCAGGGAGCGTCGCACCGCTCCACCGTGATGATGAAGATCGCGATGGCGCTCAGCGGTGCCGTGCTCCTTGCCTACCTGACCGCCCACATGCTGGGCAATCTGAAGATCTTCTTCGGCGAGTCGAGCTTCGACCACTACGCGCACTGGCTGCGCACCATCGGCGAGCCGCTGGTGCCGCACGAGGGCACCCTGTGGATCATCCGTGTCGGGTTGACCGTGAGCGTGGTCGTGCACATGGCGATGGCGATCCTGCTCACCCGGCGGGCCAGGCGGGCCCGGCCGGTCAAGTACGTACACCGCCCGCCCGTGCAGGGCTCCTACGCGGCCCGCACGATGCGCTGGGGCGGGGTGATCATCGCCCTGTTCGTGGTCTACCACCTGCTCGACCTGACCGTCGGGGTGGCCAACCCGACCGGCGCCGCCGGCAAGCCGTACACCAACGTCACCGCCGACTTCGAGCACTGGTACATCACCGCGATCTACACGGTCGCCGTGGTGGCGGTCGGGTTCCACCTGCGCCACGGCGTGTGGAGCATGACCCGCACCCTGGGCCGGCAACGACCGGGCACCGAGCGGCTGATGGGTCGCGTCGCGACCGGCTACGCCGTGTTGATGACGGCCGGATTCCTGTCCGTGCCGTTCGCCGTGACCGTCGGAATCGTGGGGTGAACGAGATGACCGAGCACACCGAAGGCAGCGAGCACACCGAGCACACCGGACACGGCGAGTACGCGCGGTACACCGTCGGCGCCGAGATCGCCGACCACGCCGCACCCGAGGGCCCGTTGGCCGAGCGCTGGGAGCGGCGCCGACTGGGCGCGCGGCTGATCAACCCGGCCAACCGGCGCCGACTGCCGGTGATCGTGGTCGGCACCGGCCTGGCCGGCGCCTCCGCCGCCGCGACGCTGGCCGAACTCGGCCACCCGGTCGTCTCGTTCTGCTACCAGGACTCGCCGCGCCGGGCGCACAGCATCGCCGCGCAGGGCGGGATCAACGCCGCGAAGAATTACCGGGGCGACGGGGACAGCGTGGCCCGGCTGTTCAAGGACACGATCAAGGGCGGCGACTTCCGCGCCCGCGAGTCCAACGTGCACCGGCTGGCCGAGTTGAGCACGCAGATCATCGACCAGTGCGTGGCCCAGGGTGTGCCGTTCGCGCGCGACTACGGCGGCCTGCTCGACACCCGCTCGTTCGGCGGGGCCCAGGTCTCCCGGACGTTCTACGCGCGTGGGCAGACCGGTCAGCAGTTGTTGCTCGGCGCGTACCAGGCGATGTCGCGCCAGGTCGCGGCCGGCAACGTCACCGTGCATGCGCGCACCGAGATGCTGGACCTGGTGGTGGTGGACGGGCGGGCACGCGGCGTGGTGGTGCGCGACCTGGTCACCGGGGAGGTGTCCACCCACCTGGCCGAGGCCGTGGTGCTGGCCACCGGCGGCTACGGCAACGCGTACTTCCTGTCCACGAACGCGATGGGGTGCAACGCGAGCGCGATCTGGCGGGCGCATCGGCGCGGCGCGCTGTTCGCCAACCCGTGCTTCACCCAGATCCACCCGACCTGCATCCCGGTCTCGGGCGCGCACCAGTCCAAGCTCACCCTGATGAGCGAGTCGCTGCGCAACGACGGCCGGGTGTGGGTGCCGGTGGCCGGCGGCGACACCCGCGCGCCGGGCGCGATCCCGGCGGCGGAGCGGGACTACTTCCTGGAGCGCATGTATCCGGCGTTCGGCAACCTCGTCCCACGCGACATCGCCTCGCGCGCGGCCAAGCGGGTCTGCGACGAGGGGCGCGGCGTGGGTCCGGGCGGACTCGGCGTCTACCTCGACTTCGCCGACGCCATCGAGCGCTTGGGCGCGGCGACGGTCGAGGAGAAGTACGGCAACCTCTTCGCGATGTACGAGCGGATCACCGGCGAGGACCCGTACACCGTGCCGATGCGGATCTTCCCGGCCGTGCACTACACGATGGGCGGCCTGTGGGTCGACTACGACCTCCAGTCCACGATCCCGGGGCTGTTCGTGGTCGGCGAGGCCAACTTCTCCGACCACGGCGCGAACCGGCTGGGCGCCTCGGCGCTGATGCAGGGGCTGGCCGACGGCTACTTCGTGTTGCCGACCACGCTCACCCACTACCTGGCGGCGGGGCCGTTCGGGGCGGTGGACGCGGACGATCCGGAGGTGGTGGCGACCGAACAGGGCGTCCAGGACCGGGTCAAGCGGCTGCTCGCGGTCGACGGCGACCTGTCCGCCGACCACTTCCACCGCGAGTTGGGCCTGCTGATGTGGGAGAAGTGCGGGATGGAGCGCGACGCGGCCGGGCTGCGCGAGGCGCTGGCGCGGATCCCCGAGTTGCGGGCCGAGTTCTGGGCCCGGTTGCGGGTGCCGGGCAGCGGGGCGGGGCTGAACCAGTCGCTGGAGAAGGCCGGCCGGGTGGCCGACTTCCTGGAGTTGGCCGAACTGATGTGCCTGGACGCGCTGCACCGCGAGGAGTCCTGCGGCGGCCACTTCCGCGCCGAGCACCAGAGCCCGGGCGGGGAGGCGGCCCGGGACGACGACTCCTTCGCCTACGTCGCCGCCTGGGAGTACACGGACGGCCCGCCGGTCCTGCACCGCGAACCACTCGCCTTCGACAACGTCACCCTGGCCACGAGGAACTACGCATGAAGCTCACCCTGCGCATCTGGCGCCAGAAGGGTCCCGAGGACCGGGGCGGCATGGTCGCCTACGACGTGCCCGACGCGTCCGCCGACATGTCGTTCCTGGAACTGCTCGACGTGCTCAACGAACGGCTCACCGCGTCGGGCGAGGAGCCGGTGGCGTTCGACCACGACTGCCGCGAGGGCATCTGCGGGGCGTGCAGCCTGGTCATCGACGGGGTGCCGCACGGGCCGCAGAAGGCCACCACGACCTGCCAGTTGCACCTGCGCCACTTCCGCGACGGACAGAGCATCGACGTCGAACCGTGGCGCGCCGCGGCCTTCCCGGTGGTCAAGGACCTGGTGGTGGATCGCTCCGGCCTGGACCGGATCATCGAGGCGGGCGGCTACGTCACCGCGCCCACCGGCGCGGCGCCCGAGGCGCACGCCACGCCGATCCCCAAGGCCGACGCGGACGCCGCGTTCGAGGCCGCGACCTGCATCGGCTGCGGGGCGTGCGTGGCGGCGTGCCCGAACGGCTCGGCGATGTTGTTCACCGCCGCCAAGGCCACCCACCTGGGCCTGCTCCCCCAGGGCAAGGTGGAACAGGACACCCGGGTCGACGCGATGATCCACGCCCACGACGAGGCGGACTTCGGCGGCTGCACGAACACGGGCGAATGCACGGCGGTCTGCCCGAAGGGCATCCCCCTGGGCGTCATCGGCCGCTTCAACGCCGACGTACTCGGCGCCGCGTGGCGCGGCCGGTGACCAACCTCACCGGCGGGCCGCGCCACGGGGCCTCGCGCGTCGGCCCGGCCGGGTGACCTCACCTGTCGGCCGGGCCGGTCACGGGGACGTGATCGGGGTCGCGGAGTGGGACTTGAGGGGGTAGTCCTGGGCGGCTTCCAGGTGGCGGACGGATTCGCGGTAGACCTCGGTTTCGTCGCCGGCCTCGATCAGCGCGATCAGGTGCTCGTGTTCGCGAAGTCCCGCGCGGCGCACCCGCTCACCCGTGTCGGCCAACGCGTCCCGCGCCCACTCCTGCTCCTGCTGCGCCCACAACACCTCGACCGCGCCCAGCAGGATCTTCATCGTCTCGTTCCCGCACAGCAGGACCAGCGCCTCGTGGAAGTCGCGCGCCGCCCGAATGAACGCCGGCCCGTCCGCCAGCGCCCGCTCCATCCGCGTGTGCACCTCGCGCAGCCACGGCACCACCTCGGTGGCCCGATCCGGCCGCGCCGCGCACAATGCCGCGCACACCGGTTCCAGCCGCCGAAGCGCCTGTGCCAGGTCGTCCAGCCGGACCTGGCGCGCGTGCATGACCATGCCGAACATGTGCGCCGCGTCGGCCGGTTGCGGGACGTGCACCACCGCGCCGCCGGTGTTGCCGCGCTTGACGGTGATCAGGCCCTCGGTCTCCAGGATCCGGAACGCCTGACGCAGCGTGGTGCGCCCGACGCCGAACTCGGCGATCAGGTCGTCCTGTTTGGGCAGCATGTCGCCGTCCCGGAGCGGGCCGTCCAGGATCCGGCGGCGCAGCCGGCGGGCCAGTTCGTCCGCGATGCCGGCGTTGTGCAGGGACCGCTCGGTGCCGGCGCGGACCGGCTGCGCCGCGGGGTTCACGCCGGTACCGCCGCGGCCAGTGCGGCCGCCTCCGCGACCTGGGTCGGGGTCAGCTCGCGGATCGCCGCCGTGTTGGCCGCGATCTGTTCGGGGCGGGTCGCGCCGACCAGGACCGAGGCCACCTCGGGCTGCGCGGCGAGCCAGGACAGGGCGAGTTCGAGCAGGGTCAGCCCCTGCCCCTCGGCGTAGTCGGTGAGCCGTTCCACGATGGCGAAGTTCTCGTCCGTGGCCACCGCCTGCGCGAAGCGCGGGATGGCGCCGAGCCGGGTGTCCGCGGCAAACGCCTCGCCGCGCCGGTACTTGCCGGTCAGCAGACCGGAGGCGAGCGGGAAGTAGGGGATGATCCCGACGCCGAAGTGCCGGGCGGCGGGCACCAGTTCGCGCTCGATGGTGCGGTCGAGCAGGCTCCATTGCAACTGCGCGGCGACGAACCGGGTACCGCCGGCCAGGTGCGCCGCGTCGGCGAGTTGCCACGCGGCCAGGTTGGACGTGGCCGCGTAGCGCACCTTGCCCGCCCGGACCAGGTCGTCGAGCGCGCCCAGCGTCTCCTCGATCGGGGTGTCGGGGTCGGCGTAGTGCTGGTAGTACAGGTCGATGTGGTCGGTGCCCAGGCGCCGCAGGCTCGCCTCGCAACTGCGCACCACGTGCCGGCGCGAGGAGCCGCGGCCGTACGGCCCCTCGGCCACCTTGGCGCCGAACTTGGTGGCCACCACCACGTCCTCGCGACGGCTGCCCAGCGCCTTGCCGAGCAGCACCTCCGACTGCCCTCCGCCGTAGCTGTCGGCAGTGTCGAACAGGGTCACGCCCGCCTCGATCGCGGCGCCCACCACCTTGTCGGCGTCGTCCTGATCGATGCGCATACCGAAGTTGTTGCAGCCCAGGCCGATCGCGGAGACCTTCAGGCCCGACCTGCCCACCGTGGCGTATCGCACGCTCTGCTCCCGTCGTCTTGTTCGCCCATCATAGCCATGATAGCTATGACACATCGTCAACTGACGCCCCGTCAGCCACACCCGCGATCGCGGCACCACCACGAGGGTAGGCACACCCATGCGCAAGATCCCGTACGCCGGCAGCGTGCACGACCAGGCCGAGATCGACGCCATGCTGGCGGTCCTGAACGGACCTCCCTCGGCGATGGGCATCGGAGCCAACGTCGCGGCCATGGAGTCGCGCGTCGCGGAGTTGTTCGGCAAACACAACGGCCTGATGTGCAACTCGGGTTCCTCCGCGCTGTATCTGGCGATCGAACTGCTGCGCCTGTCGCCCGGCGACGAGATCATCACCTCCACGCTGACCTTCTCCACGGACATCGCGCCGATGGTCAAGGCGGGCCTGGTACCCGTGCTCGTCGACGTCGAGCCGGACACCTACCAGATCGACCCGGCCCGGATCGAGGCGCTGATCGGCCCGCGCACCCGGGCCATCCTGACCCCCAACCTCGCGGGCAACGCCCCCGACTGGGACACGATCCGGGCGATCGCCGACCGGCACGGCCTGAAGGTGGTCGAGGACTCCTGCGACGCACTCGGCGCCACCCTGCGCGGCACGCCCACCGGCACCCGCTCGGACATCTCGGTGACCAGTTTCGCGATGTCGCACATCATCACCTGCGCCGGCAACGGCGGCATGGTGCTCACCGACGACGAGGAGCTGCGCGACCGCGGCCTGCTGCTGCGTCGCTGGGGTCGGCGCAGCGAGGTGCAGCTGTTCGGCTCCAAGCGCGGCAACCGCGACTTCTTCGAGGAGATCGACGGCGTCCTGTACGACAACCTGTTCATCTTCGACGAGATCGGCTGGAACTTCGAGCCGTCCGAGCTCGGCGCCGCGTTCGGTCTGGCCCAACTCGCCAAGCTGCCCCGCTTCCTGGCCGGCCGCCGGGAGCATTTCGCGGCCCATCACGCCTACTTCGACGCGCGGCCGGAGTTCACCGCGCCGAGGCAGACCGAGGGCCTGGAGACGGGCTGGCTCAACTTCCCGATCCTGCTGAACGACGATGTCCCGTTCAGCCGGGGCGAGATGCAGTCCTGGCTGGAGCGGCGCGGGGTGTCCACGCGCACCGTGTGGTCGGGCAACATCCTGCGCCAGCCCGGCTTCAAGGACATCGTGCACCGCGCCGACCCGGCCGGCTACCCCCACGCGGACCGGGTGATGGAGCGCGCGCTGATCGTGCCGATGAACCACCGGATGGACGCCGGCGACGTGGCCTACATCCACGAACAGGTCGACGCGTTCCTGGCGAGCCGCTGACACGGCACCGCGGGCAGCGCGGGGCGGCACCGGTGGCCGTGTGCCCGCCGTCGCGGCGCCGCCGCGACAGCAATTAGTTGCTCAGTGGATATCTGACTTGACAACATATCGAGATGACATATTCCACTTCTCAACTACTTGCTATGATGGAGGGATGCACACTCCCCCGAGAGCCGCATCCCCCACCCCTACGACGACCACGCCCTTCGACGACCCTCGCATCACCGCGATGGGCCTGCTCGTGGAGGTCTACACCGGCCTGATGGATCGGCTCAGCCCGCAGCTGGGCGAGCACGGTCTGTCCACGGTGGACTTCAACGTGCTGGTCCGCCTGGCCCGCTCCTCGGAGCAGCGCCTGCGGATGAGCGATCTCGCCGCACAGACGTCGCTGTCCACCTCGGGGGTGACCCGAGTGGTGGACCGCCTGGAAAAGGAAGGACTGGTCGCCCGCGAAAACTGTCCCACCGACCGCCGGGCCCTGTTCGCGGTGCTCACCCGCGACGGCGCGGACCGCATCGGCGGTGTCCTGCCCGGCCACGTCGAACTGATCCAGACCTGGCTGCTGGATCCGCTGGCCGACGGTCAGCTCGACGGCCTGCTCGACGGCCTCCGGGTGGTGCGCGACACCGCCAACCCGGGTGCGCGAGCGGGCATCACGTCCTGATTCCGCGGCCTTGAAGCGGTAACTCGAAACCGCCCAGACCCGTGGCCGCGGGGGTCACGGGAAGCGCGACGAGATCCCGAACCACACACGCACCACCGGAGGAAACCGCCGATATTTCCGGGGAGAAGAGCCCGGCCCCGGTCGCGACCGCGACCGGGGCCGGGGCCGTTCCGACGCGGTACTCCGAGCCGGCTCAGCCCTCGGCGCGCAACTCCCGGGCCGCCTCGGACAGATCCTTGGCGGTGTCGATCGCCCGCCAGTACGCACCCTGCGGAATCGGGAACCCGGCCAGCTTCTGCGCCCGCGCCAGGCCCGGGAACGTGGTGCGCTCGTGGTCGCCCACGTCGGGCAGCAGCGCGGTGAACTCGGGCGCGAACACGTACACGCCGGCGTTGATCAGGTAGGGCGAGGGCGGCGCCTCGATGAAGTCCAGGACGTGCCCGTACTTGTCCGTCTCCACCACCCCCCACGGGATCCTGGGCCGGGCCAGCGCGAGCGTGGCCAGCGCGGTGCGCTCGTGGTGGAAGGCGGCCATCTCGGTGAGCGAGAACCTGGTCCAGATGTCGCCGTTGGTGGCGTACCACGGCTCGTCCGGACGCGGCAGCGCGGCGGCGGCGAACTTCAACCCGCCGCCCCGGCCCAGCGGTTCGGTCTCCACCACGGTCTCCACGCGCACCGGCAGCTCGGCGCTTTTCAGCCAGTCCTGCAGCACTTCGGCGAGGTGTCCGCAGGAGACCACCACGTCGGTCACGCCCTCGGCGGCCAGCCAGCGCAGCTGGTGCCCGATGATCGGGGTGCCGGTGCCCGGGATCTCCACCATCGGCTTGGGCCGATCGTCGGTGTAGGGGCGCAACCGTGAACCCTGCCCGCCGGCGAGGATCACGGCCTGCGTCACCGCGCGGGCCCCCGGATGGGTGGTCGAGTGTGGAGCGGAAGTCATGGGCGCATTATCCCGTGCGGGAGTCGCCTCGGGGTCCCCGGGCACGGGCAAGGGAGGTACCGCTCGTTCGGGGAACCTTCGGGGGCCTAGGTTCATCTCATGGACGACTGCACTTCGAACATCGGGGGGAACACCAAAGTGCGCATCAGGACCGTCCGCGCCGGCGTCGCGGTATTCCTCGCCCTGGCCACGGCCGGCACGGTGGCCGGCTGTGGGGGCAACGGCCGATCCCCACTGGACACCGTGCGCGCGCTGGAGAGCCCGCCCGCGTCGAGCCCTCGGACGAGCGACCGGCCCACGGATCGCCCCAGCGAGAGCGCCACCCGCCCGCCGCGCCGCACCACCGCGCCGCCCACCGGCGGCACGTCGTCCTCGCCGAGCGCCTCCGCGAGTTCGTCGTCGAGCGGCACCGCCGCTCCCGCGACCGGGCCCGCGGCGCCCTATCTGAACGACCCGTGCAAGCTGCTCACCGTCGCCGAGGTGGCCTCGTTCATCGGGCTTCCGGTGGTCAAGGCCGAAGTGGACGAGAAACTCCACTCTTCGAGCAGTTCGTTCTGCGACTACCGCGATTCGCGCGGGTTGTCCATGATGACGGTGATGATGTCGACCAGCGATCCCCGGTACAGCACCGCCGAGCAGGCCGCGAAGGGCACGATCGGCGCGAGCGACAGCCCCGTGGCGCTCGCCGGCGTGGGCGACGCGGCCTTCACCTACCGCGACTCCACCGCCAACGGCGTGGTATGGGCCAAGCGCGTGGGCGACATCTACCTGGACGCCGACGTCTACGTCACCCGCAGCGACAAGGACGTCCCGCCCGATGTGCTGGCCACGATCGCCCGGACGATGATCGGCCGGGTGTGACCGGGCGCGTCGGGTCCACCGCCGGCCTGGTGGCCGTGGTGGGCCTGGCGTGCCTGCTCGGCGGTTGCGACGGCGACGACCCGGCGTCGCGGCACACGGCCTCGGCCACCTCCACTCCAGGCGATCCCGCGGGCGCCCCGCCCCGGCCCACCCGCGCGGCGCCGGCCGCCAACGCGCCGCCGGGCAGCGGCTGCGACCTGCTCTCGCTCACCCGGGTCGAGGAGGTGCTCGCGATCGGCCCCGTGCACACCCGCCCCGCGGAGGCGGGCCGCACCTGCGACTATCTGGACGGGCGCGAGCGGCGGGTACTGACCGTCACCGTCGGGCAGTTGCCCCAGGCGATGGTCGGCGGGCCGGCCGACGCCGCGCGCTCGTCGGCCACCGGCAGCGGCCCGCGCGAGACGCTGCCGGGGATCGCCGAGGCCGCGGTGCTGTACCAGGACCCCGTCCGCGGCCTGGGCCTGGCCTTCGCCCGGGCCCGGGGCGACCTGGTCGTCGCGGTCGACATCACCGTCCCCGACGCCGACCGCGAGCGCCTGGTCGCACTGGCCCGGACCGCCGCGGCGGCGCTGGAGACGACCGGCTGAGCGGGCCGATTCGGGGTAGGCGCCGGCAACCTGGTGCCCGAGACGTCGTCCCCGGCGCGTAGGGTCCGGGGTCAGGGCGGCGCGTGCCGCGGCCAGGAGGAGGGCTCACCCATGCCGGATCGGGACCCGCACGCCGTCGTGCTGCTCACGAACCGCACCAGCTCACGGATCAGCACCAGCGGCGGCCCGGCCCTGCCGCTGCGCGACGCGCTGCGCGTGTACACCGAGCACCTGGACATCGGCGTCGCGGCCCGCTACGCGACCGTGGTGAGCGATCTCGCCGACGCCGACGTGGCCCTGCTGCGGCTGCCCGAGGAGCACGCCGACGCCGAACTCGACCGGATCGTGGACATCGCCGCGTCGGTGCCCACCGTGGCCGTGATCGACCTGTACCGCCCCGCCGCGGTGGCCGATCTGGTCGGCTACTGCGCGGCGTTGCTGGGTACCAGGGGCGCCGACGACGAGGGCGTGCTCGACGTGGTGTTCGGCCGCTACGCGCCGGCCGGCCGGCTGGTCGACGCGCTGCCGGCGGACGCGGAACCGCTCTTCGAAACCGGGCACGGCCTGTCCTATTGACCGTCGATTGTCGATAAATTGACGGACCATCAGTGTGATTTCCGGGTGATGTTCAACACGTCCACCGCGCCCTTCGCGTCGCCGATGCCGGCGAAGTCGACCGCGACGAAGTTCACCGGCGCGCCGCGCTCGCGCTCGCACCGCCGGGCCCGATCCAGCAGGAACGGGCGCGCGTTGACCTGTGCGGCGTCGGTGCGACTGCCGCCGGTGGCGGTGACGAAGTTGTTCAGCAGGAACAGCCGCTTGTCGGTACCGCCGCGGTTGGGCAGGCAGTTCATCTCGGCCGGGTTCGCGTACTCGTAGGGCGTCTCCATGCCGTAGCGGTAGAAGTTGCGGTACCACGGGGCGGGGCCGTCGGCGCGCTCGGCGAAGACCACCAGGCGTCGGCCGCGCTCGATCATCGTGCCGAGAGTGGGCCACGGTTCGCTCGGATCCGCGGCCGGGGTGAACAGCAGTCGGTCCAACCCGGCCTCGCGGAAGGCCCATTCGGTGGCCTGTGCGCTGATCGCGTCCTGCACGATCAGGGTGACCACCTCCTGCGGGTTGCGATCCATCCACTGCCCCACCGCGCGCAGCGTCTCCACCATCGGCAGCGCGCCGCCGCGGCACACCGAGTGGCAGAACCACAACCCGGGCCGGGCCGGGGCGACGTCGTTGACCACCCCGGCGATGATCCGGCGCGAGTCGGGGTCCAGGTCCGACTCGGCGAGCCGGCCCGCCACCTCCTCGGGTGCCTCCCAGGTGTAGGAGTCCACCAGCAGGCCCCGCACGCCCGCGTCGAGTTGGGTGACGATGTCCGCGTCCTGGAGCGGGCTGAGGAAGCGCGCCGCGGTCGAGGACATCGAGTTGTGCGTGGCCAGGTAGGCGACCTGGTCGTAGCGCCGATTGCACAGCTCGGTCATCCCGTTGCAGCGTTTGGCCTGCGACTTCGAGCCGGAGGTGGGTACCGGGACGAAGACGGTCAGCGCGAGCGCCCCGGCCGCGGCCACCGCCGCACCGGTGGTGAGCACACGGCGGGTGGTGTGGCGCACCGGTGCGGCCCGCCGGTGGCGGTGTCGCTCCCACAGCGCGACCGCGCCGAAGGTGACGCCGCCGAACACCAGCGGCACCGCGGCGGCGGCCAGCCACACCCCGACCACGTCCCGTGCCGCCGCCTCCTGGAGGTCGCCGGTGAGCCGGGTCACCGAGGGCGCCCACCCGTCACGGTGCTCCGGTACCACGTGCGGCAGCAGGCCCCAGCCGATCAGGCAGCCCACCCCCGCGAGCAGCCCGCCGCCCGCCAGCGCCAGGGCCGGCAGCCGCAATCGGGCCGCGCCGCGCGTGGGGGCGGTCCACCACAGCAGCACCAGCCCGAGCAGCGCGGTGACACCGGCCGCGATCAGCAGCCTGCCCAGCCCGAACACGGTCATCGCGCGCAGTTGTTCGAGCTGGCCCAGGCGCATCTCGGTCTGCTTGGCCCGGTCCGCCCGCAGGTCCAGGGTCAGGTCCCAACTGCCGCCGTGCGACAGGCCGGTCAGGCCCAGTTGGGCCTGGCGCACCTTCTCGCCGAAGATCACCGGGACGACGGCGACCAGCACCCCGCCGAGGTCGTCGGCGCGCAGCGAGGCCACCACCTGCCCGCGGATCGCCTCGCGCGCCTCGACCGGCAGCCGGGCCAGGATCAGGTCGGCCACCTCGGGGGCCGCCGCGGGGTCCAGGTTCAGCGCGGGCAGCGCCTCGGGCGGTCGGCCCTGGGCCAGCGCGTCCAAAGCCTTGGAGACGTTGTCCACGAGCGCGGGCGCGTTGTCCTGGGTCACCCGGGGCACGTCGCCGGTGAGGTCGCCGACGTAGACGTCGGCGGCCTTGCCGAGGTTGTTGATCACCGGTTTGAGGTCGACGCTCAGCCGCAACTCGCGCTCGTCGCCGCGCAGATAGCCGACGATGTGGCCGACCTGCACCCGGACCATGCCGCGCAGCGTGGACGGCGGCAGCACCAGGCGCAGGTTGGCGGTGACCTGGTTGGGCGGTATCGGCAGCCGGCCGAGCAGGTCGTTGCGCACGCCGGCCAACCGGGGGTCGACCAGGACCTCGTCGTAGAGCCGGTCGTAGGCGTGTTCGCGTTCGAACACGCCGTCGTACCAGTCCGCGGACAGCACGGTGGTCCGGGCGACCCCGAGCCCGGTGATCACCGTGACGGACAGCACCACCAGCGCGGTCAGCAGGGCCCGCCACACCCGGCGCCACCGCAGCCAGGCGTCGCGGATCCGGACTCGGCGGGACACCTTGCCCACCACGATCGGACCGGTCGTCTCAGTACGATAGGAAATCATCACCAACCCGAAGCAAGCACGTGATCGGGATCTTCCCGACCGGGTACGGGGCCTTGCCTGCCCGAGTGTGCGGGACTTACGCGCGATGGGGACGCAGCGTCCAGGTGACGGTCATCTCCGCGGTGGTCACGCCCGCCTCGTCCCGAATGGTGATCGCCACCACGAACTCGGGCCGGGTGCCCGCGTCCAGTTCGGCGATCACCTCGGCGGCGGGCCGGCCCAGCCGGGCCTCGGCCAGCACCGGGCCGCGCGCGACCTTGAGGTAGCGGATGGTGGAGTCCACCGCGAGCGGGGTGGCCCGGGCCAATTGGTCGCCGAACGCGGCGATCACGATGGCGCCGGAGGCGGACTCGGCGAGGGTGAACATCGCGCCCGCGTGCGGGCCGCCGATGTGGTTGTGGTGCGCGGGCTCGTCCGGCAGGCGCAGCACCGCCCGGTCGGCGGCGAGTTCCACGAACTCCAGGCCGAGGGTGCGTACGAAGGGCACCGAGGCGCGCAGGCCCTCGGCGACGGCATCGAAGTCGATCGTCGATTCGCTCATGGGCGCGATGCTACCCGCAGGTAACTTCACCCGGGACGGCGCCTCGCGCCCGAGGTGCGGGCATTTCCTTCACCGGGTCAATCTGTTTGACTGAGTCACATGAAATACGTGCGCGTCGAATACCCCGAACCCCGCCTCGCCGTGGTCCGCCTGAATCGCCCGGACCGCCTCAACGCCCTGTCCGCGACCATGGTCGCGGACCTGAAGACGGCGTTCGGCACGCTGCACCGCGAGCGCGGGATCCGCGCGATCGTGCTGACCGGCGAGGGGCGCGGCTTCTGCTCGGGCGCCGACCTGTCGGGCGACCCCGACCACGCGCCCGACGCCGAGGACCGCGGCCCGGTCGGACACGTCTACCGCTCGCAGGAACACCTGTCCGAGCTGATCCTGGCCGTCCACGAGTGCGAGAAGCCGGTGATCGCGGCCGTGCACGGCGCGGCGGTGGGCGGCGGACTGGCCCTGGCACTGGCCTGCGACCTGCGCGTGGCGGACGCGAGCGCCCGCTTCGGCTCGGTGTTCATCAAGGTCGGCCTGTCCTCCGCCGACGTCGGCACCAGCTACCTGCTCCCGCGCCTGGTCGGCCCCACCCGGGCCGCCGAACTGATGCTCACCGGACGCCACTTCGACGCCGCCGAGGCGGACCGGTACGGCCTGCTCAACGCCCGCACCGAGGCGGGCGCACACGTGTCCGCCGCCCTCGACCTGGCCCGCGCGATCGCGACCAACAGCGAATACGGCGTCTGGATGACCAAGAAGGGCCTGTGGTCCGGAATCGGCGCCGCCTCGCTGCGCCAACAGATCGAACTGGAGAACCGCACCCAGGTCCTGGGCACCTTCACCGGCAACATGACCGAGGCCGCCGTCGCCTTCCGCGAACGCCGCGCGCCCGTATGGCGGGACATGTGAGCCGCAAACGACGACCCGCGCCTCACCCGGCCCCGGCCGGGCCCGGCACCGGCCACCGGAACACCCGGCCGGCCGCCGCCGCGTGCTCGCCCGGATTCGCCGCGAGCCGCACCTGCTCCAGCAGCCCCCCGTGCGCGTCGCGCCCCGCGGCGGACCGGGTCAGATAGCCCGCCTCGGCCAACTCGTCCAGACAGCCCGCGATCGACGCCACGCTCTGTCCCGGCCGCGAACCCAGCACCCGGGGATCGGGCCGGGCCCCGTCGGGCAACAGCAACAGATACACGGCCAGACCGCGGGCCGACACACTCAACCGGGCGTCCTTGAGCAGGGCGTCGTGGGACCCGAGCCCCGAATCGCCGTCCCCACCCCAGATCCGCCTCATGCTTCGAGTCTCGAATACGGTCCACCCCCAGGGGGCAAACCGCACAACCCCTACACAAACGAGTGACCAAAGGTTTGCTCGGCCGCCCACAGTGCGGACGCGGCCACGCTCGGAGATCGCCGACCCGCTAGTTTGCCCTCGGGACGCCTCGAACAGGCAACCCAGGGCTGTGAGGTTCGCCGAACTGTGAGGTCTCGATGCGTAGCACCCCCGCGCAACTCCTCGACCAGGCCTGGCGCGCCCTCGGCGGCGACCCCGCCGACCGCGCGCACATCATCTTCACCGGCCCCGCGCACACGCTGTCCTCCGCGCTGCCGGTGACCGCGCTCGCCCAGGCCTCGATCGGCGCCGCCGCCCTGGCCGCCCGCGAACTCGCCGTCGCCCGCGGCGGATCCGACCCCGCACCGGTGGTCCTGGACAGCCGGGCCGCGGCCGTCGCGGTGGGCAGCGACCGCCATCTGCGCCTGGCCGGGCAACCGCTGGTGTCGATGCACCCGCTCTCCCGCTTCCACCGCTGCGCCGACGGCTGGGTGCGCCTGCACGGGAACTACCCGCACCACCGCGCGGCCGCGTTCGCCGCGCTCGGCGTGGACACTCCGGCGGCGGCGATCGAGGCCCTGGCCGAGCGCACCGGCGCCGAGATCGAGGAACTGCTCGCGGCACACGGCGCGTTGGGCTTCGCGGTGCGTACACCCGCCGAGTGGGCCGCCCACCCGCAGGGCGCCGCGACGGCCGCCCTGCCGCTGCTCGACCTCTCCCCCACCGACGTCGGCGACCCCTGGTGCGTCGGGCCCGCGGCCGCGCCCGCCGCCGGGGTCCGCGTACTCGACCTCACCCGGGTCCTCGCCGGCCCCACCGGCACCCGTACCCTCGCCCACCTCGGGGCCGACGTCCTGCGCGTGGACTCCCCGCACCTGCCGGAGAACCCGGGCGAATACTGGGACAACGCGTTCGGCAAACGCTCCACGCTGCTCGACCTGCGCGAGCGCGGCGACCGGGCCCGCTTCGACGAACTGCTCGCCGGCGCACACGTGGTGATCACCGGATACCGCACCGACGCGATGGCCGCGCTCGGCCTGGACCACGACACCCTGGCCGCCCGACACCCCGGCCTGATCACCGCCGCGTTCAACGCCTGGGGGCCCGGCCCATGGGTGAACCGGCGCGGCTTCGACAGCCTGGTCCAGGGCGCGTGCGGGATCGCCCGGATCGAGGCGGGCGAGGACCCGAACCCGGGCGCACTGCCCACCCAGGTGCTCGACCGGGCCACCGGCTACCTGCTCGCGGCGGCGGTGCTGCGCGCGCTGAGCGTGCGTCGGGCGAGCCATCGGGGCAGCCGGATCGACCTCGCCCTCGCCCGGACCGCGCACTGGCTGATGTCCGGGTACGCGCCCGGCGAACCCGAGGTCGCCGAACCCTTCGACCCGGCGCCGCACCTCGGCGTAACCGACACCGCGATCGGTCGACTCGTCCACGCGCGGCCGCCGTTCGAACTCCCGGGCCTGCCCGCCGCCCGGCCGCACCCGCCGACCCCGTGGGGCTCCGCCGAACCGCTCTGGCAACCCACCTGACCCCGGCGGTAACTCCCGTCCCACAAGCCGGACTTGGCCCCACATACGCGCAGGTCGCAGCGGGCCCGGTGTCGGTGCCGGATGGGATGCTCGACACATGGGTTGAGCGCCACCGCGGCCGACCCGCCGCGGCTCGACGCAGAGGAGGATCCTCCATGTCCACGATCAACACCATGACCCGGCTGACCCCCGTGAAACCCGCGACCGTGCGCCGGGCCCTGACCCGGATCGACACCAAGACCGTGCGCACCCACCCCGACGGCGGGCGGCCCGGCGCACCCGGCATCTCGCTGCGCACCCTGGCCACCCTCCAGCGCGGCCGACTGGTCCGCCTCGGCACCGAAGTACCGCTGCGCGGCCGGAACATGGGCATCACCCGCGCCGGCCGCCAGGCGCTGATCGCCCGCGGCCGGCACCGCAAGGGCGCGTGGGCCGCGCTCTTGAACCAGGAGCTGACCTGGACCACCGCGGGCGGCGACGTGCTGGAGATCGCCGACATGCACCCGTACCACTGCGCCAACGCCGCCGCCTGGCTCCAACGCAACGCGGCGGCGATCCGCGCCGACGCAGACCCGCGTCGCCGCGGCGACGCGGTCGCCTGGATCGACGAAACCCCACTCCTGCGCGCCCTGGTAGCCGCGGTGGAGGACACCCTCCCGCCGTCCCCGTCCCGCTGACTCCCCCGCACCCAAGTCCCATCGAGTCCCGGTGCCCGCCCACCGCCTCCGGCGGGCGGGCACCAAGCCGAACAAACCCAACACTTTCGGGTATTCGGCCTCCTGCGGCCGCCGGGCAGGCACAGCATGGGTACCGACTCGACACCTCGGGAGGTACGACGATGGCTGAGCACGGAAGGCCCGGCAACGACGGGGACGGCAAGACCCCCCATCGTGACAAGGACGGCCGATGGCCGAAGGACAAGCCGATCCCGTCGAACGACCCCACCGACCCGAAGGACAAGGACGAGTGACGGACACTCGCCCCCTGTGGGATCGCGTGTTCGCGGACACACCCCGTCGCCCCTACGTCCCCGACGTGGTGTGGGCGGGCGATGACGACGCACGGATCGACCGCGGCACCGACCCAAACGCATGGGAGGAAGCCGTAGCGGCGGACATCCCCCTCGTTACCCAGGTGGACGACGGGACCGACGCCGGCCACATGATCCCCACGTCGTCCGTGTCGATGCCGTTCCTGGTTCGGCTCATGCTCGAACGGCTCGATCCGCACACCGATCACAACGTGCTCGAAATCGGCACGGGAACCGGATGGTCGACAGCGCTGTTGGCCACGGCACTGACGCACGGTCGGGTGACATCCATCGAGGTGGACCCGACCGTCGCAAGCCGAGCCCGAGAGTCCCTGTCCGCCCGTGACTTCGAACCGACGCTGATCGTCGGCGACGGATTGCGGGGGCACAAGGAAGGTGCGCCGTACGACCGCCTCATCGCGACCATGGCGGTTCAACGCGTGCCGTACGAGTGGGTGGAGCAGGTACGCCCCGGTGGGGTGATCGTGACGCCCTGGGGCACGCCGTACAACAACAGCTCGCTGTTGCGGTTGGTCGTCGCGGGCGACGGCACGGCAAGCGGCCGGTTCGTCGGCAACGCCGCGTTCATGTTCGCCCGGTCGCAGCGCCGCCGGTTCGAGGACCGCAGATTGGTGGGCGACGTCATCGCGGACCCGGACACGGCCCGGGTGCGACACACCACGACGGATCCGCGACCCATCCGGGAGGAGCACGCCGACTTCGCGATCGGGTTGCGGCTGCCCGAGGTGGAGCACCGCACGTTCTTCGGATCGGGCGACAGAGCCGAACAGTTCACGGTCTGGTACGCCGACGGAACGTCATGGGCAGCCATCGACTACAAACCCGGCGTGGACACCTACGAGGTGAACGAGCACGGGCCACGTGACCTGTGGGCGGAGATCGAAGCCGCCTACGCGGCGTGGCGCGATCAGGGCGAGCCGCCACGCGAACGGCACGGGGTCACCGTGACCGGTGACGACCAGTGGGCATGGCTCGACGAACCCGGCGGCGGCAGAGTGGAGATCGGACCGGCGCCGACCACCTAGCACCGTGGCAGCCCCGGCCCCGGCCCCGGGCATCAGGGGTCGGGGCTGTTCGCACCCGGTTGGCGCGCAGCGCACAGCGCGCGGCGGTTACGCCTTGCGGCCGACCGCGGTGTAGATCCAGGACTGGGACAGGCGCTCGGGGGAAAGGTCGGTACCTTCCTCCGGGCGCCACAACGGGGCCTGGACCAGGCCGGGTTCGACCAGGTCGACGCCGGTCAGGTAGCTCGCGATGGTGGCGTGTGGGCGGGGCAGCATGAATTCGGCGTCGTCGTTGATTTCCAGCACTCGTTCCGCCGAGATCGGCGGCAGGAAGTCCGACGTGGTGTGCGAGGCGATCAGCAGGCTGCCCGAAGGCACCGCGTCGAGCAGTCGGTTCACGATGCCCGCCGGGTCCTCGGCGTCCGCCACGTAGTGCAGGATCGCCACCAGGAGCAGCCCCACGGGGCGGTCGAAGTCGATCACCTCGCGCACCTCGGGGGCGGCCAGGATCTTCTCCGGCTCGCGCACGTCGCCCATGGTGAACGTGGTCCGGCCCCGATCGGTGGCGGGCATCAACGCGCGGGCGTGCGCGAGCACGATCGGGTCGTTGTCCACGTAGGCCACCCGGGCCGAGGGCACGATCTCCTGGGCCACCTCGTGCGTGTTGCCCGGCGCGGGGATCCCGGTGCCGATGTCGAGGAACTGGTCGATGCCCTGCTCGGCCGCGTAGCGGACCGCGCGCCCGAGGAAGGCCCGGTTGTCGAGGGCGGTGACCGAGGTCTGCGGGGCGACCGCGATGAACCGTTCGGCAAGCTCACGATCGACCGGGTAGTTGGTCTTGCCGCCGATGTGGTAGTCGTACACACGGGCGGGGTGGGGACGACTGATGTCGATCCCGGTGGGCGCCCAGTCCTGCTCGGACAACGTGTCATCCCCTCGAAGTCGGTACGGCGTCAGCCTACGACACCCAAACCGACGACTTCACAAGGGATTTGATCAAACCTTCACACTCGCCGCGCGGCCCCGGGCCCACGGCTCGTGATGAGTTTTGCCCGGCGCAACGGTCATAACCGGGTACAGCGTCGTCACAGGAGGTCGTCGATGGTCGAACCACCCGAGCCACCCGAACCAGCCGCCCCGCAGCCCGCCGCCGCCCTGATCGTGTACGCCCCGCTCACCCGCGCGGATGTGCCCGGCCTGTGTGCGCGCCTGGTCGAGTTGCTCCACCGCGAGCGGACCGACCCCTTCCCGTGCGACGTGAGCGCCCTGGTCCGCCCGGATCTGGCCGTGATCGAGGCACTGGCCCGCCTCCAGTTGACCGCGCGCGGACTCGGCCGATGCATCCGTCTGCGCGGCGCGTCGGGCGAGTTGCGCGACCTGCTCGCCCTGACCGGCCTGGACGAGATCGTCCGGGCCGGCCCGAGGGCGGCGGGGCTAGGCGTCGAGTGTCGCCGGGAGGCCGAACAGCGGGAACAGGTGTGGCACGTCCAGGAACGCGTTGAGGCCGATGATCTGCCCCTCTGAGATCTCGATGACCTGGAGCGCCCACGGCTCGAAGCTGCCGCCGGGACCGCTGGAACGGTACTGGCCGAAGCCCGGCGTGCCGTTGGCCACGATCGGTACCAAACGCGAACCCCGGCAACCTATGCCGGTGCCCAGGAACCACTCGCGGATGTCGGCGTGCCCGCGCAGCCACAGCTCGTACGGCGGCATCGACAGGGTCGCGTCCTCGCGCAGCAGGGCGGTGAGCGAGTCGAGGTCGTAGCGCTCGAAGGCGTCCACATAGCGGGCCAGGAGCGACTGCTGCTCCTCGTCCATCGGCCGGACCGGGTCGGTCGCGGTGATCTCGCCCTCGGCGAGCGCGGCGCGGGCGCGCTGCAACGCGCTGTTGACCGAGGCGACCGAGCTGCCGAGCAGTTCGGCCACCTCGCTCGCCTTCCAGGCCAGCACCTCGCGCAGGATCAGCACCGCGCGCTGGCGCGGGGGCAGGTGCTGGAGCGCGGCGACGAACGCCAGTCGTACGCTCTCGCGCGCGACCGCCACCTCGGCCGGGTCGGCCACGCTCGGCACGACCCGGCCGTCGGGGATCGGCTCGATCCAGGTGGCCTCGGGTCGGGCCGGGGTCAGCGCGGAGGAGGCGGGCACCGGCGAGGACAGGTCCATCGGGCGGGCCCGGCGCTCGCGTCCGTTGAGGCTGTCGAGGCACACGTTGGTGGCGATCCGGTACAACCACGAGCGCACCGACGAGCGGCCCTCGAAGCGGTCGAAGCTCTTCCAGGCGCGGACCATGGTGTCCTGGACCGCGTCCTCCGCCTCGAAGACCGAGCCCAGCATGCGGTAGCAGTAGCCGGTGAGCTCGACCCGAAACGGCTCGAACTGCTCCTCGACCACGTCGGCGCCGTCCGTCGCGACCAGGTCACTCATCGGAATCTCCCGCGGATTGGGGCTTCATCGACCACGCGGCCGAGTCTAGGCAGCCGCACCGACAATCGCCCGGGCGCGACGCGGCCCACCCGCGCCCGGGCGACGGCGGGTCAGTCCACGGGCACCGCGACCAGTTCGTCGGCGTAGCACCACGCCCACTCCTCGCCGGGCTCGAAGGAGCGCACCAGCGGATGGTCGGCCGCGTGCCAGTGCGCGGTCGCGTGCCGGTTCGGCGAGCTGTCGCAACAGCCGATGTGCCCGCAGGTCAGGCACTCGCGCAGATGCACCCACCGGGTGCCGTCGCGCAGACAGTCCTCGCAGCCCTCGGTCGACCCCGGCCGCACGTTGTCGGGCAGTGTGTCGAGGTGCGAACAGGGCGCGTCCGTGGGCCGCCCGGCACCGTCCTGAACCACCTGGTACTGCGTCCCGGCCATCGTCGTACTCCTCATCCGGCGCGGCGGGCGACACCCCTTGCGTGCGCCCGATCGTCCTTTGCCTACCACGCGGACCTTCCCCGGCACGCGGACCGCCACGCGTGCCGCGATCATGCACCTGGGCGTGCTCCGGCCACGCGTCTCGGCCGCACCCCCCGATCACGCGTCTCGGTGACGCTTCCCGGGTCCGCGCCTCGGTCACGACGCGCTTCCCGGCCGCCCGCCCCGGCCGCCCATCGGCCGGTCCGGACCCGGTCTTCCGTGCCGATCAGGGCTCTCAGTAGCCTCCGGATGGCGGCGCCGGCCCACGCGGACGGTGTCTCGACGGGATGCACAGGCCAGTTATCGGATTATCCGATTAACCCCAGGGAGTGCGCGTGATACGGGACTTCACCGGACGGGTGTGCGTCGTCACCGGCGCGGGATCGGGCATCGGCCGGGCACTGGCCACGGAACTGGCCGCGCACGACGCGCGCCTCGCACTGGCCGACGTGGACGCGGAGGGACTGGCCGAGACCGCGGCACGGGCCGTCCGGCTCGGTGCTCGCGAGGTGCACACCGAGGTCCTCGACGTGGCCGACCGGGCAGCCGTACTGGCCTGGGCCGACGCCACCGCCGCGCGCTTCGGCGGGGTGGACCTGGTGGTCAACAACGCGGGCGTGGCGCTGACCGCGGGCGTCGAGGAGATGTCCTGGGACGACTTCGAGTGGCTGATGGGCGTGAACTTCTGGGGCGTCGCGTACGGCACCAAGGCCTTCCTCCCCCACCTGCGCCGCTCGCCCGACGGGCACCTGGTCAACATCTCCTCGGTGTTCGGCCTGTTCGGCGTGCCCTCGCAGAGCGCCTACTGCGCGGCCAAGTACGCGGTGCGCGGCTTCACCGAGTCGGTGCGCCAGGAGCAGCGGGTCTCCGGCTCCGGGGTCGGGGTGACCACCGTGCACCCGGGCGGGATCCGGACGAACATCGTGCGCAACTCGCGCGCCGCCGCCGGACACGACAAGGGCCGCGTGGTGGCCCTGCACGACTCGGTCTCGCGCACCTCGGCGCAGCGCGCGGCGCGGATCATCCTGAGCGGGGTGCGGCGCGGCCGGTCCCGGGTGTTCGTCGGCGCGGACGCCACCGCGATCGACGTCGGCTCGCGGCTGCTCGGCTCGGTCTTCGAACCGCTGGTGCGCGTGGTGTCCCGACGGCGGCAGGCGAGCACGCTGGTCCCGGCCGGGCCCGCGCTCTCGCCGGACGGGGTGGGATCGGCGCCGGCTTTGTCGGCGGAGGGGTATTCGGGCCCCGTTACCGGTGGGTAGAAAGTAACGGAGGGGCGCACGCGCGGGAGGCGGACATGGCGACGGACACCGGGGACACCGGGACTCTCCTTCGGCACGACATCACGATCCACACCGGCGACGGCGCGGCGCTCGTCGCGCGGGTGGCCGGGGCGCCGGACGCGAGCGTCACGGTGGTCTTCGCACACGGCTGGACGCTGCACGGCGAGGTGTGGCGGCCCCATGTCGAGGCGCTGGTGGCGGCGGGTGTCCGGGTGGTCACCTACGACCATCGCGGCCACGGGCGATCCACCGCCGGACGGGCCTCGCCGTGGACGATCGACCTGCTCGGCGACGATCTCGCCGACGTGATCGACACGGTGGCGCCCGAGGGCCCGGTGGTGCTGTGCGGGCACTCAATGGGCGGTATGACGATCATGGCCCTGGCCGCCGCCCGGCCGGAGCTGTTCGGGTCGCGGATCACCGGGGTGGTCCTGGTCGGCACGTCGGCGGGCGACCTGGTGCCGACCGGCCGCGGGTTCCCCGCGTCGGTGCGGCTCAGGTCGGTCGCGCAGACCCGGTTCTTCGCGTTCGGACAGCGGTATCCGCGCGTGTTCACCCGGGGTCGCACGCTGCTCCCGGGCCCGGACCGACCGCGTCACCTGCGGATCGTGCGCCGGAGCCTGTTCGGTCCCGACGCCGATCCGATCCTGGTGCGCGAGTGCGCGCGGATGTTGTTCGCGGCGCCCATGACCACCGTGTGCGGCTTCTTCCCGGCACTGGTACGGCACGACAAGGCGGGTGCGCTGGCGGCGCTGGGCACCATACCCGTGCACATAGTGGTGGGCGCCCACGACCGCCTCACCCCGCTCGCCCACAGCCGGGCACTGGCCGCCGAACTGCCCGACGCCACACTGCACATCGCCCCGGACTGCGGCCACATGGTCTGCACCGAACGCCCGGACAGCGTCATCGCCCCGCTGCGCGAACTGTGCGCGGACCGGGCCGCCTGAGACGTGTCCGGCCGCGAGACACCGGACGGACCGAGGCGATCGGGCCCGTCCGGCGTTCGCGAACGACCGGCCGCGGGCCCGGCGTCCGGGCACGGCCGGGAAGTGTCAGCTCGGCTCGACGCCGAGCAGTTCGGCGGTCCAGTCCGGGTCCCCCGTGACCACGGCCAGCAGCCGGGTGGCCCGGGTCAGCGCGACGTAGAGCGTGCGCATGCCGTTGGGGGACTGTTCCACGATCCCGCGCGGGTCGACGATCACCGCGACGTCGAACTCCAGGCCCTTGGCGTCGAGCGCGTCCATCAGCTGCACGCGCGCCTCCAGGCCGGCCAGGTCGGCCGCCAGGTCCTCGGTCGCGCCGACCGGGGTGACCACGCCGATCGTGCCCTCGACCGCGTCGAGGAGTTCGCGCACCAGCTTGCGCACCACCGGGCCGGCCCGCTCCCCCGCCGTGGCGTGCACCGTCGGCGGCTCGCCGCCGCTGCGCACCGCCCGCGACGGTCGGGCCCCGGGCACCGCGCGCACCAGCACGCGGGCCGCGACGTCGGCCACCTCGACCGGATTGCGGTAGTTGGTGGTGAGCTCGAACTCGTACCGGCGGCGTTCGCGCAGCGCCCCGGCCATCGCCTCGGCCGACGCGCTCGGGTCCTCCCAGGCACTCTGCGCGGGGTCCTCGACGATGGTCCAGGTCGCGTGCCGGCCGCGGCGGCCGAGCATCCGCCACTGCATCGGGGTCAGGTCCTGGGCCTCGTCGACGACGATGTGCGCGTACTCGACCGGCTCGTCCTCGTCCTCGTCGCGCGCCCGGCGCGCGCCGCGCCCGCCGGACATGCGGTCGGCGTAGGTGGTCACCTCGGTGATCTCGTCGGGCACGTCCCGGCCGACCGTCTCGCCGCTGAAGATGTCCCGGCCGTCCACCACGTACGGGTTGTCCTCGTCGGGGCTGCCGTGCGCCGGCGTGCGCTTGCGCGGCAGCGGTCCGAGCAGGCCGGTCAGCTCGTCCATCAGCGCCACGTCGTGGAAGGAGACCTCGCCGGTGCGCGCGGTCCGCGCCCAGGAGCCGGCCAGCACCGTCACCTGCTCGGGCGTCAGGTCGCGCTCGAAGCGGCGCAGCCGCTCGGGGTCGGCCAGCCCCGCCAGCACGTCCACCGGCCGCTGTAGCGGCCACCACGCGCGCAGGAACGCGGCGAACTCGTCGCGCGCGGCCACGTCCTCGTGGAAGGCGTCCTTCTCGCCGCGGCCGGCGCCGCGCGAGAGCAGCCGGCCCCACAGCTCGGTGAGCAGTTGCCGGGCCACCTGGAGGCGGGCGGTGTTCGGGCCGCCTCGGTTCTTGGCCAGCACCTCGCGGCGGATCCGGCGCAGCGCCTTGTGGTCGAGCACGATCCGGGTGCCGCGGTGCGAGACGGCGAACTCGGTCGGCGCGCCCGCCGGTACGTCGGCCACCGCGCGGCGGAGCAGGCCGCTCATCATGGCGGCGCCCTTGAGCCGGGCCGCCGCGGCGTCGTCGTGGTAGGCCGCATCGACCCCGTCGACGAGGTCGCCGAGGGAGCGCAGCACCGCGCCGCCCTCGCCGAGGGAGGGCAGGACCCGTTCGATGTAGGCGGTGAAGCGGGGGTTGGGGCCGACCACGAGCACGCCGCGCGAGCCGAACCGGCGGCGGTACTGGAAGAGCAGGTACGCGACGCGGTGCAGCGCGACGGCGGTCTTGCCGGTGCCCGGGCCGCCGCGGACCAGGACCGAGCCGTCGATGGGCGCCCGGATCGCCTCGTCCTGCTCGCGCTGGATGGTGGCCACGATGTCGTGCATCGAGCCGTCGCGGGTGCGGGAGAGCGCGGCCAGGAAGGCGCCGTCGCCGATGATCACCATGTCGCCGGCGGCGTCCGGGTCGAGCAGGTCGTCCTCGATGTCGACGACCGAGCGGCCCCGGCAGTGCAGGACGCGGCGGCGGACCACCCCGCGCGGGTCGTCGGGGGTGGCGCGGTAGAAGGCCTCGGCGGCGGGGGCGCGCCAGTCGACGACCAGCACCTCGCTGTCCTCGTCGCGGATGCCGATTCGGCCGATGTGCCGGGTCTCGCCGTCGAGCTGATCGAGCCGTCCGAAGACGAGGCCGTCGTCGGCGGCGTCGAGTGAGCGGGCCCACAGTTCGGCGCGGTAGACCATGACGTCGCGCTCGACCAGGGCCGCGCGGGTGCCGACCTGCGCCTGCCGGTAGCCCTGCCGCAGCAGTGCCTGGGCTTCGTCGCGCATGTGCTCCAGGCGCGCGTAGGAGCGGTCGACGTGGCCCTGCTCCGCGGCGAGCTCGTGTTCCTTGGCCTGGGGGTCGCCTGCCGGCGCGGGCATAGAGATGCTCCTTGTGACGTGACACAGGTCTGCGCCCACGGTGGACGAGGCGTCGACGATCGTATGTGTCGCCGGCGCCGTCTTCCCGCGGGCCGATCCGCCCACGGGGGTAGCGGCTGGGGTCGGGGGTGCTCCCCCGGAGGACAGAGCACACAGTATTCGGGACCCGCGCCACCCTCCACGACGCCCGGCCGGGTCGCCCCGGCACGGGACGACCCTCGGTCGCCGCACCGGGGCGGGGAGGCCCTTCGGGCGGGGCACACGGGCGCCCTGTCCCGGTGGGAGGGCGCACGCGCGTCCGCACGGGCGCGCGGTCGTTCAGGCGCGGCGGGCCCGGAGCAGGCGTATCGCGATCACCACGCCGATCAGGCCGACGCCGCCGAGTATCGCCCACAGCCAGGTCGAGGTCCCCGCGCTGCCGCCACCGCCGCCGTCACCCGGCGCGAGGGCGGCGCGCGCGGGCCCGGCGGCCTCGACCGCGGCGGTCACGGTGATCCCGAAGCGGGCCTTGGCCTCGTGCTTGGCCGGCGCGTTGTCGGAGACGGTGACGCCGAAGCCGGTCTCGCCGGCCGCGGTCGGTGTGCCGGTGATTCCTCCGCTGTCCGGGTCCAGGGTCAGGCCCGGCGGCAGCGGGTCGTCGGCGATCCAGTGGTACGGGGCGGTGCCGCCCTGGGCGGCCAGCTTGGCGGTGTAGGCGCGGCCGACGGTCGCGGGCGGCAGCGCGGCGGCCGGCAGCACCAGCGCGGCCGAGGGCACCCCGTCGACGGCGGCGGAGGGATCGGATTCGCCGACCGCGTTGACCGCGCTCACCGTGTACGAGTAGGTCGTGCCGTTGTCCAGGCCCTGATCGGTGTAGGTCAGGGTGTCCGCGCCGAGGGTGGCGAGCGGCGGACCGGCCGCGGCCTCGCCGTTGGTCGAGCGGTGGATCAGGTAGTTGGTGAGCGGACTGTCACCGGTGTCGGCAGGCGGCATCCAGGAGAGCACGGCTTGGCCCTGTCCGGCCGTCACCGACAACCCGCCGGGGGCGCCCGGCTTGCCGCTGCCCACTCCGGCCAGGGTCACCGTGCGGCTGCCGCCCGGGATGTTGCCGGTCAGCGTGAGCTTGCCGGTGGCGGCCCCGCGCTTGGTCGGGGTGAACACGACGGCGAACGAACACGAGGACCCGCCGGGCACGTTGGTGTCCGGGCCGAAGGCGCAGGTGGTGCCGCCGGGGTCGATCGCGAACGGGCCGTCCGCGGTCGCGGCGGAGATCATGAACGGCACGTCGCCGCTCGCGGTGATCGGCAGGTTGCGGGTGGCCTTCTGCCCGACGGGCGAGGCGCCGAAGTCGATGGCCGGCAGCACGTCGCCCACCTGCGCGGCGGGCACGGTGAAGGACAGCAGCGCGTGGCCGTCGCCGACGCCGCCGGTGGCGGATGCCTGCGCGCCGGGGAAGACGAGCGGATCGGCGTAGGGCAGACCGGCGGCCGCGGCGGGGGCGTGCAGCCAGGGCAGCGGGGTCGAGGCCGAGAACAGCGTGGTGCCGTCGTCGGCGATCCGTACCACCAGCGTCGCGCCGGCCTGGAGCGGACCGCCCGCGCTCACCGCGGCGGAGCCGGCCACCGACGTGCCCTGGGTGCCGCCGACCGCCCGGCCGTACACGGTGGCGGTCATCGCGGTCGCGCCGGCCGGGACGGTGACCCGATGGTCGCCGGCCCCGGCGACGGGGGTCTGCACCTGCGTGCTGCCGCCCGGCGCGGTCGGGGCGGCGGGTCGGGAGCGGATGCCGGCCGGCGCCGCGGCGGCCACCGGGGCGAGCGCGGCGAGCACGATCGCCGCCGCGAGCAGGCCCGTGCCGAGGGACCGAGGGCGCGGGCGACGACGGCGAATGACGCTGTGCATGGAGATGGACCCCCGGGTGGGCTGCGGCTCTCGATACCGGACGGCACCGGACGGCCCACCCCGACCCCCGCTTTCCCGGGTTCGGCGGATTCCGCGCGCTCGGCTTTCCGGCAGCTCCTCAGCGCGGATGCTAGCGGTCGTCGCGAAGGACCGGGAGTGCCCCCCGCCGGAAGATCACTCGATGGAATTCGCCGCCGTAGACCGCCTGTACGGGTGCGACCCGGCAATTCTGACCATCCGTCAGATATCTCGCCCGCGAAGCACTGCCCACTCTCGGGCGGCAGCACTCACGGTCGGCGGCGCCTCCCGAGCGCGGACCGGTCGGCGCCGTCGCGCGAGTCGGCGCCGTATCGGGGCCCGAGCAGGACGATGGCCGCCGAGAACAGGAAGAGGAACCAGGCGACGGACGCGTTCACGAAATCCTCCGGACGACACCAAGGAATCGGCTCGCAAAACGACGAGCCACTTCCCATTCTGTGCATGATCGGACCGCCCTGAAAGGTCCAATCCTCGTCAGGTGGACTGTGTTTGTGGATTGCTGCGGACCGGAATCGGCGATCCTCCGGCGCGGAGGGCCGTCGACCGGGCATCGTGGCCTCAAGCTCCCGCCGGGCCCGGGACGGTACCGGCGGGGTGGCCGGCGGCGTGCACCTCCCCCCAGTGCGCCGCCGAGGAAGACGGGCCCGCGGGCATTCCCCCCGCTCGCGGGTCCGTCGCCCCCGTTCCACCCCCTGGGCAAAACGGCGAACCGCCGCGCCGGGGCCGCCCTTTCACGCCCGGCGCAGCGCGAGCACCACGTCCCGGATCCGCCCGTCGTGCGCCGGATCACCCGGCAGCGGCACGGTGACCGCGTCCGCCAGACCGGCCCAGCGCGCGGTGATCAGGTCGGGCAACTCCTCGTAGGTGGCCATCGGGACGAGCGTGTCCAGCACCTCGTCGGTGACCAGCCGACCCGACTCCGCCCACGCGTCGCGGCGGATCATCTCCCCCAGCCGGTCCTGGAGTTCGCCCCAGCCGTACAGCTCGAGCGTGCCGCGATAGGCGGGCGTGGAGTACAGGAACGCGAACAGCCGCCGCTGCCGCTCGCGTTCCGCGTCGAGCGCGGCCCGGTCCGGACCGGCGATCACCTGCGTGCCCGCGACGAGTTCGAACCGGCGCGGGGCCGACGCGCGGGCGCGTCCCTCGGCCACGGCCGGGCGGGCGAGCGTCCGCAGGTAGCGCGGGTTCGAGTTGGTGGGGTGGGTGACCAGCCCGTCGGCGAGTTCGCCCGCGAGCGCGCACATCCCCCGGCCGACCCCGCCGAGCAGGATCCTCGGCGGCGCGGTCTCCCGGTCCGGGCCGGGGTTGAAGTAGGGCTGCATCCGGGTGAGTCGGTGGTGCGGGCCGTGGTGGGCGGGCGGCTCGCCGGTGCGAAACGCCTCGAACGCGGCCCGGACCGCGCCCAGGTAGTCCCGCATCCGCGCCACCGGCGCCGACCACGGCATCCCGTACCGGTCCTCGATGTTCTGCCGGACCTGGCTGCCCAGGCCGAGTTCGAACCGTCCGCCGGAGAACCGGGCCAGGTCCCACGCGCCGTACGCGCTCAGCAGTGGCGAGCGCACGAACGCCAGGGCCACCGAGGTGCGCACCACGATCCGCTCGGTGTGCTCCAGCGCGAGCAGCGCCGCGGCGAACGCGTCGTGCACGGTCTCGGCCACGCCCAGTCCGTCGAACCCGGCCGCCTCGACGCGCCGCGCGTGGGCCGGCACCTCGCGCAGCGGCAGCCGGGGGTCCATCCCGGTGTAGACCCTCACCCGGGGAAGTCCTGGCCGACCAGCGCCTCGGAGAGCGTCCACAACCGCGCCGCCGCGGCGACGTCGAGCGCCCACGGCGCGTGCTCGGCGCTGATCGCGCAGTCGGCGAGGTACACCCCGCCGACGTCCGCGAGTTCGGGCGCGGTCGCCGCCCATACCTGGGTCGCGGCGCCGCTCTCCACCCGCTTGAGCGGCGGCATCTTCGCGGCGGTGACCTTCTTGTGCAACTCCCGCCCGGCGGCGGGGGTCAGGTATCGGCCGAGGTTGGTCGCGACCATGCCCGGGTGCACCGCGTAGCAGCGCACGCCGCGCTCGCGCAGCCGGCGGTCCAGTTCGACGGTGAACAGGATGTTCGCCGTCTTGGACGCGCCGTACGCCGTCCAGGGGTGGTACTCCTCCGGCGCGCTCTCGTAGTTCGGGTCGGCCCAGCGCACGTCCGAGGCGACGTGTCCGGCGGAGCTGAGGTTGACCACGCGCGCGCCCGCGCCCAGGGTCGACACGAGCAGGTTGGTCCACAGGAAGTGGCCCAGGTGATTGGTGCCGAACTGGAGCTCGAAGCCGTCGACGGTGCGCTCGAACGGGGTGGCCATCACGCCCGCGTTGTTGATCAGCACGTCCACCCGGGGAAAGCGCTCGCGCACCTGCGCGGCGCCCGCGCGGATCGAGGCGAGCGAGGTCAGGTCGAGCACGGCGTACTCGACGCCGTCGGGCAGTTGGGCGAGCGCCGCCCGGCCCTTGTCCGCGTCGCGCGCGGTCACCACCACGCGCGCCCCGGCCGCCGCGAGCACCCGCGCGCTCTCCCGGCCCAGGCCGGAGGTGCCGCCGGTGATCAGCACGGTGCGACCGCTCGGGTCGAGGCCGGCCAGGACCTCGTCGGTGGTGGTGTCGGGTCCGAAAGGCATGGCACACTCCGCACACTGGATGCTTGACTGTGTTTAGCACTATGGAGTGTGGAAGTTGCCTTGGCAAGGCCGTCGGGGCCGCGGGTGACGGGTCGTCAGGTGAGCCGGATCAGGCGCCGCTCGGTGGCGACGCTGACCGCGGCGGTACGGGTGTCCACGCCGAGCTTCGCGTAGATGTGGCCCAGGTGGGTCTTCACCGTGGCCTGGGAGATGAACAATCGGCGGGCGATCTCCGCGTTGCCCACGCCGCGCGCGAGCAGTTGCAGGATCTCCACCTCGCGGACGGTGAGCGCGCCGTCCGGCCTGCGCATCCGGCTGAACAGGCGGGCGGCCACCTCCGGGGCCAGTACGGTGCGGCCCGCGGCGGCGTCGCGCACGGCCCGGAACAGGTCCTCGGGGCTGCCCGCCTTGAGCAGGTAGCCGGCCGCGCCCGCCTCGATCGCGCGCGAGACGTCCGCGTCGGTGTCGTACATGGTCAACACCAGAACGTGTGGCGGCTCGGGCAGCGCAAGCAGTCGCCCGGTGGCCTCCACGCCGTCGATCCCGCCGACCAGTTGCAGGTCCATCAGCACCACGTCGGGGCGCAGCGCGGCGGCGAGCCGGACCGCCTCCTCGCCGCCGGCCGCCTCCCCGATCACCTCGATCCCGTCCTCACCGGCGAACAGGGCGAGCAGCCCGGCCCGCACCACGGCGTGGTCGTCACAGACGACGAGACGGATCGGCGTCACGGGGCGGCTCCGGGGTCGGGGTCGGCGAGCGGGGGCGAGGTGCGGGTCGTGGGGGCCGCGGCGTCCGGGACGGTGGCGGCCAGGGCGGTGCCCTCGCCGGGGGCGCTTTCGACGGTGAGTTCGCCGCCGACCTCGGCCAGGCGGCGGCGCAGCGAGGGCAGGCCGTAGCCGCGCAGGTCGCCGCCGCGGGGCAGGGTCGGGTCGAAGCCGTCGCCGTCGTCGCGGATGTCCAGGGCGACCCGGTCCGGCAGGTACGTGAGGGTCACGTGCACCGACCGGGCCCCGGCGTGCTCGCGCACGTTGGCCAGCGCGCCCTGGGCGGTCCGGGTGAGCGCGGCCTCGACCGGCGCGGGCAGCGGGCGGGGTCGTCCGTCCACGGCGAGCGTGACGTCGGGCCCGTCGTCGGCCCGGAAGCGGTCGACGACCCGGGCCAGGCCGCCCGCGAGGCCGGGTGCGTCGGCCAGTTCGACGGGCGCCAGGTCCCGGACGAAGCGGCGGGTCTCCTCCACGCCGAGCGCCGCCACCCGCTCGGCCCGGCGTACGTGCGCGCGGGCCGCCGCCGGGTCGGTGTCCCAGGCGCGGTCGGCGGCCTGGAGCAACATGCGCAGGCTGGAGGTGCCCTGGGCGATGGTGTCGTGGATCTCCCGGGACAACCGCTCGCGTTCGGCCAGCGTGCCCGCCCGGCGCTCGCTGACCGCGAGTTCCGCGGCCGTGGCGCGCAGCCGTTCCTGGTCGCTGCGCATGCGGGTGAACACGGCGGTGGCGATCGCGGCGACCGCGGGCGGGCCGAGGAACAGGCTGGGGTCGATCGTGTCGGCGAGCCGATACTGGGCGATCACCACGGCCGTCGTCAGCAGGACGACCGTGCCGATCGCCGCGCGGGTCGGCAGCACCCGCAGACCGGTGTACAGCAGCGGCACCGCGCACCACGCGAAGCTGGGCGCGGCGGTGACCAGCGCCAGCCACGCGGCGAGCACCGCGGCCAGCCAGGCCAGCCGGGCGGGCGAACGCTCCGGCGGCAGCGCCAGGCCGGCCAGGTAGAGCGCGGCGAGCAGTGCGGCCAGCGCGAACACCCACGGGGCCCGGCCGTCGGTGCCGTGCCGGACCGTGTAGCGGCCCAGCGACGCGGTGAGCAGCAGCAGGAATCCCGCGTGGATCACCAGTCCGGCGTGCCGGACCGGCCACGGTTGTGTTCGCTGTCGGGGCACGACGTACCTGTTCCCTGTCCCGGTCGGCTCGATCACGCGCGACGCGCGCGGACCGACGGTCGTCTCCACCGTGGGCCGGCTCGCCCGGGCGCGGATCGGCCGATCGGTTGATCTTCGCACCCCCCGACCGGCGTGCCGGGACCGGCGGCTTTGCCGATGGCGGGCGGGCGCGCGGCCGGGAGGGTGGAGGCATCGGGACAACAACCCGACGACGACCGCTCGGGAACGGCGCGGGACTGTCGCGGGAGATGCGAAAGAGGTAGGACGATGAGCAACTTTTCCACGCGTGGTCGGGTACTGACCGGGGTCTTCTCGCTGGCGGCGGTCGGCGCGGTCACCGCCGGCGTCGCGGCGGCCCAGGTGCCGAGCGCGACCGAGGCCCGGCACGACGCGCGGCCGGCGCCGGCCGTGGTGCAGGTCAAGACGCTGGGCGTGGACGCCGCGAGCAAGGCCGCGCAGGCCGCGCTCGACGCCGCCGAGAAGGACGGCCAGAAGGTCACCGTGGTCGTGGTGGCCCGCGACGGCTCGACGCGCGTGGTGCTCAAGGGCGACGGCGCGGGCCCGCAGTCGGAGGAGTCGGCCCGGCGCAAGGCGTACACCGCCGTGTCGTGGAACGCGCCGACCTCGGCGCTGGCCCAGCGGGTGACCGCGCCGGGCGCCTCGCTCCGGGACATCCCCGGCACGCTGTTCCTGGCCGGCGCGGTACCGGTGGCGGTGGACGGCGCCCCGATCGTGGGCATCGGGGTGGCCGGTGCCCCCGCCGGCGACCTGGACGAGAAGTACGCCGCCGAGGGCCTGGCCGCGATCGCCGGTCAGCTGAAGTAGCCGACCGGCGCGGGGCGATCCCGGGGTGGTGGGGGAGGTCGCGGCCCGCACCGCCGCGACTTCCCCGACACCGGGATCGCCCGCCTGGCGCAACCGGCCCGACCGGCGTGGGTCCGCCCAACACCCACACCGGCCTGAACCGCCCACACCGGCCCGCACACCGCCCGGGTCGGCCGGAGCACCGCCCGGGTCGGCCCGAACACCAACCAGACCGGTCGGCGCCCCGCCCGCGTCGGCCCGAACACCGACCCACACCCGCCGGCGCACCGCCCACCGGCCCGCACACGGCCCGCGCACCGCCGGGGCCGGCCCGAACACCGACCACCGGCCCGCACACCGCCCACGTCAGCTCGCGCACCGCCCACACCGGCCTGAACCGCCCACACCGGCCCGAACACCGCCCGGGTCGGCCCGAACACCGACCCACACCCGCCAGCGCACCGCCCACCGGCCCGCACACCGCCCACGTCGGCTCGCGCACCGCCCACACCGGTCTGCGCACCGCCCGCATCGGCCCGAACACCGACCACGGTCCGCGCACCGCCCGCGTCGGCCCGCACACGGCCAACGCCGGCCCGCACACCGCCATACCGGCCCGCACGACGCCCACACCGGCCCGTACCGCCCACACCGGCCCGCGCACCACCCGGGTCGGCCTGCGCACCGCCGGTGGCGGCCCCGCACCGACGGCGGCGGCCCCGCACCGCCCGCGGCGGCTCGCACGCCGCCCCCGGTCCGCGCACGCCGATCCGCGCACCGCCCACGCCGGCCCGCGCGCCGTCGGCCCCCGCCCGTACACCGGATCGTGGCCCCCCGCCACCCGGGGCGGTCAGCCGAAGCGCACCGCCCCCTGGGTGTTGAAGACCGCGCTCTGGAAGGGCAACAGCAGTTGCGCGGGCAGGAAGCTGTCCGGCGTCAGCGGCTCTCGGGGCGTCTGCGCGGCGCGTGCCGCCGGAATGTAGAGCGAGGCCATCGAGCCGAAGATGACCGCGGTCGCGATCACTGCCGCCTTGCGAAATCCGTGCTTGACCATGGAATTGCCCTTCACCGGGGACGTCGGGGTTATCGAATCGGCGTCCCGCCGCACCGGGGAATTCCGGGCACGGCTCCGCCGCGCCGCCCGGGGATTTCATGGCGGCGCGGCAACTCTAGGGTTTTGTCGGCGAAGAAAAAGACGCCGTTCGCCCTCCCGGGTGACGTCATCGGTTGGCCCAGGGCCCAGGACACGCAATTTCACTCGGAAGGGTGAGGATTGTGCGCCTGCGCGCTCCCACACGTGTCCATGTCCCGTGCCGGGCGTTATCCGGGCCGCCC
Source organism: Embleya scabrispora (assembly GCF_002024165.1). NCBI lineage: Bacteria > Bacillati > Actinomycetota > Actinomycetes > Kitasatosporales > Streptomycetaceae > Embleya > Embleya scabrispora. The sequence goes on along the minus strand of NZ_MWQN01000001.1, from coordinate 6,605,257 downwards.
GGCGCCGATGCGCTCGCGCAGCCAGTGATACGACGCCCTCGGCGTGCGGGTCCCGGTCGCGAAGTCGACATGGATCAGGCCGAAGCGCTGGGAATAGCCCTCGGCCCATTCGAAGTTGTCGAGCAGGGACCACACGTAATAGCCGCGCACGTCGATTCCCGCTTTGCCCGCCGCCGCCACCGCGGCGATATGGCCGTCGAGGAACGCGATGCGTTCCGGATCGTCCCGGCCCTCGGCGGTCGAGCAACCGTTCTCGGTGATCCAGATCGGCGGCAGCGCGTCGCCGTAGCGCGCCCCGAGTCCGGTCAGCAGGGTGGTCAGCCCCTCCGGCACCACCGGCCAGTCGAACGCGGTGCGCGGCACACCGGTGATCTCCACCGTGGTGAACGGCAGCGCCGCGTCCGGCTCGGCCGCGGCGATCACCGTCGGGTTGTAGTAGTTGACGCCCAGGCCGGTGAGCGAGCCGCCGATCAGGTCGAGGTCGCCGGGTTCGACGAACGGCAGCGCGTCGCGGTCGTGGCCGTAGGCGGCCAGGTCCGGGTAGCGGCCGAGCAGCAGCGGATCGGTGAACAGCCGGTTGTGCAGGGTGTCGTAGGCGGCCGCGGCGGCGCGATCGGCCTCGCTCTCGCTCGCGGCGGTCACCGGGGTCAGGTTGTTGGACACCAGGATGCGCTCGGCGCCGGCCTCGCGCAGCAGCCGTGCGGCCAGTCCGTGACCGAGCAGTTGGTGATGCGCGGCCGGCAGCGCGTCCAGGAGCAGCGCGTGACCGGGTGCGTGCACGCCGAGCGCGTAGCCCCAGGCCATGTGGATGAAGGGCTCGTTGAGGGTGATCCAGGTGCGCACCCGGTCGCCGAGGCGGTCCGCCACGTGTCCGGCGTAGTCGGCGAATCGGGTGGCGGTGTCCCGGGCGAGCCAGCCGCCGTCGTCCTCCAGGGCCTGCGGCAGGTCCCAGTGGAACAGCGTGGGGGTGGGGGTGATGCCGCGGGCGATCAGCGCGTCGACGAGACGGTCGTAGAAGTCCAGGCCGGCCGGGTTGGGCCGGCCCCGGCCGTCGGGTTGTACGCGGGGCCAGGCGATGGAGAAGCGATAGGCGTCCACGCCCAGGCCGGCCATCAGGTCGACGTCCTCGGCCCAGCGGTGGTAATGGTCGCACGCCACCGCGCCGGTGTGGCCGTCGCGGATCCGGCCGGGCTCGGCGCAGAAGGTGTCCCAGACCGAGGGGCCGCGGCCGTCCTCGTCGACCGCGCCCTCGATCTGGTAGGCAGCGGTGGCGGTGCCCCAGGAGAATCCGGCGGGCAGGTCCCAGGGGGTGGCGGGGGACGTGGCGGGGGACGTCATGGCGGCTCCGTGGGTCGGCGGTGGGCGGAGGTCGGCCCGGCGCGCCGGGGCGCGGCCCATGATGGCCCGGTGGGTGTACGGGGTCCAGGGCTCGGTGTGCTTGTCCGAACATCGTTTCCTGGGTTAACAATTAGAATGGTTGGCTATGACAACCGGACCCGCGCCAGGCCGCCCCGAACACGGCTGGCTCCGCCGACTCATGGCGGCCTCGTGGCGGTATCGGAGCAGCGTTCTGATCGCGTTCGGCGCCTCCCTCGTGGGAATGGCCGTGACCGCGCTCGTACCGCTCGTCCAGCGCCGGGTGGTCGACGACGCGGTCGCGGGTGAGACGGGCGGCCTCGTGCCGCTGTCGATCCTGCTCGTGGGCGCGGCCCTGGTGACCTTCGGGTGTGCCTACGCCCGGCGCTATGTCGGCGGCAAGTTGTCCCTCGACGTGCAGTACGACCTGCGCACCCGGATCTTCGGCGCGCTCTCCCGCCTGGACGGGGCCCGGCAGGACGAGTTGCAGACCGGACAGATCGTCAGCCGGGGCATCTCCGACGTGACCATGGTCCAGGGCTTCATGGCGATGATCCCGATGATGACCGGCAACGTACTGCTGTTCGTCATCTCGCTCGGCGTGATGTTCTGGCTGTCCCCGCTGCTCACGGTGGTCTCGCTGGCGGTGGGTCCGGGGCTGTTCGCGGTGGCCTACCTGTCCAGGAAGCGACTATTCCCGGCCACGTGGCAGGCCCAGCAGGACGCCGCCGCGCTGGCCGGGGTGGTGGAGAGCGCGGTCACCGGGGTGCGGGTGGTCAAGGGTTTCGGGCAGGAGGAGCAGGAGTTGGCCCGGCTCGAGGCGGCCGGCCGCACGCTGTTCGCGTCCCGGTTGCGCTCGGTGCGGTTGAACAGCCGGTACACCCCGACGTTGTCCGCGATCCCCGCGCTCGGTCAGGTCGGCGTGCTCGCGCTCGGCGGGTGGTTGGCGGTGCGCGGCGAGATCACCCTCGGTACGTTCCTCGCGTTCTCCGCCTATCTGGGCCAGTTGGTCGGCCCGGTGCGGATGTTGTCCGGCCTGCTGACCTTCGGCCAGCAGGCGCGGGCCAGCGTGGAGCGCATCTTCGAGGTGATCGACTCGCAGCCGGTCGTGACCGAGAGGCCGGACGCCGAGGTGTTGCCGGCGGTCGCCGCCTCGGTCGAGTTGGCGAACGTGCGGTTCGGCTACGTCGCCTCGCGGCCGGTGCTGGACGGGCTGTCGCTGCGGGTGGAGCCGGGCGAGACCTTGGCGCTTGTGGGCACGTCCGGATCGGGCAAGTCCACCGTGTCGATGCTGCTCCCCCGGTTCTACGACGTGCAGTCGGGCGCGATCCGGGTGGACGGGCGCGACGTGCGGGACCTGACCTTCGATTCGCTGCGCGCGGCGATCGGGCTGGTGATGGAGGACAGCTTCCTGTTCTCCGACTCGGTGCGCGCGAACATCGCCTACGGCCGGCCGGACGCGACCGACGAGCAGGTGCGCGCGGCGGCGCGGGCGGCCGAGGCGGACGAGTTCATCCGCGAACTGCCCGACGGCTACGCCACGGTGGTCGGCGAGCAGGGGCTGACCCTGTCCGGCGGGCAGCGGCAACGGGTGGCGCTGGCGCGGGCGTTGCTCACCGACCCGCGCATCCTGCTGCTCGACGACGCCACTTCGGCGGTGGACCCCAAGGTCGAGGCGGAGATCCACGCCACGCTGCACCGGGTGATGGCGGGGCGGACCACGATCCTGGTCGCGCACCGCCGCTCGACGTTGGAACTGGCCGACCGGATCGCGGTGTTGGACCGGGGCCGGCTGGTGGACGTGGGCACGCACGACCAGTTGACCGCGCGGTGTTCGCTGTATCGCCTGCTGCTGTCCGGTCCGGGCGACGACGCCGAGGGGGTGGACGCGCACCTTCCGTCGCCGCTCGCCGAGGCGGGGGCGGCCTCGGGCGGCGCGAACGGGGTGACGCCCGGGTTGTGGGATCGCGCGACGGCGTCGTCCGATCGCCCGGCGCCGAGTACGAGTGCGATGGCCCGTACCCGGACCGGTGGTGGTCCGGGGAATTGGGCGGCGATGCTCCAGGCCACGCCCGAACTGCTGGCCCAGGTGCAGAAGTTGCCCCCGGCGACGGATACGCCCGATGTGGACGACGCGGCGGCGCGGCGCTCGGACACGGCGTTCGATCTGCGGTCGCTGCTGCGGCCGTTCCGCTGGGCGCTGCTGCTCGGGTTCGTGCTGGTGATCCTGGACACCGGCGCCCAGCTCGCGTTGCCGGCGCTGATCCGGGACGGGATCGACCGGGGCATCGACGACGGGGCCACCGGCGCGATCATGACGGTGTCGCTGATCGCCATCGTGATCGTGATGGCGGACTGGTTCGTCAACGTCGGACAGGCGATGGTCGCGGGCCGTACCGGCGAGCGGTTGCTGTACACGCTGCGGGTGAAGACGTTCGCGCATCTGCAACGGCTCGGTCTGGACTACTACGAACGCGAGTTGTCCGGGCGGATCATGACCCGGATGACCACCGACGTGGACGCGCTGTCCACGTTCTTGCAGACCGGGCTGATCAGCGCGGTGGTCAGTGTGCTGACCTTCTTCGGGATCATGGTCGCGCTGCTCGTGCTCGACTGGGAGCTCGGGCTGATCGTGATGAGCGTGCTGCCGGTGTTGATCGCGGCGACGGTGGTGTTCCGGTCGCGGTCGTCGAAGGCGTACACCGAGGCGCGCGAGAAGGTCAGCGTGGTCAACGCCGATCTCCAGGAGAACGTCGCGGGGTTGCGGGTGTCGCAGGCGTTTCGGCGCGAGGGGCGCAACTCGGAGCGGTTCGCCGAGCGCAGCGACGACTACCGCGCGTCCCGGCTTCGGGCGCAGCGCTACATCGCGCTGTACTTCCCGTTCGGGCAGTTCCTGTCCAGCCTCGCGGCGGCGCTCGCGCTGATCGTCGGGGCGCATCGCGTGGGCGGCGGGACGTTGTCGGCCGGTGCGTTGATCGCGTACCTGCTCTACATCGACATGTTCTTCTCGCCGATCCAGCAGCTGTCGCAGGTGTTCGACGGGTATCAGCAGGCGGCGGTGGGGCTGCGCCGAATCCGGGATCTGCTGCGTACGCCCACCACGACACCGCCGCCGGCCACCGCGGTGCCGGTGCCGGTGGGCGGGCTCAAGGGCGCGATCGCCTTCGAGAACGTGCACTTCGCGTACAACGCACCCGCGTTCGCGGAGGCGGAGGCCGGATCGGAGGCGGGGTCGGTGGCCGCGGGGTCGCCCGAGGTGTTGTCGGGAGTGACGTTGCGGATCGAGCCGGGTGAGACGCTCGCGCTGGTCGGACAGACGGGTGCGGGCAAGTCGACGCTGGTCAAGCTGGTGGCCCGGTTCTACGACGTGACGTCCGGTGCGGTGACGGTGGACGGGGTGGACGTCCGCGACTACGACCTCGCGGCCTACCGACACCGGCTCGGCATCGTCCCACAGGAGGCGTATCTGGCCCCCGGCAGCGTCCGGGACGCCATCGCGTACGGCCGCCCGGACGCCGACGACGCCGAGGTCGAGGCGGCGGCCCGCGCGGTCGGCGCACACGCGGCGATCGCCGACCTGGCCGGGGGCTATCTGCACGACGTCGGCGAACGCGGCCGCAACCTGTCGGCGGGGCAACGCCAGTTGATCGCGCTCGCCCGGGCCTATCTGGTCGACCCGGACATCCTCTTGCTCGACGAGGCCACCGCCGCCCTCGACCTCGCCACGGAGGCCGCGGTCACCCGAGCCACGGAAACCCTCACCGGCCGCCGCACCACCCTGGTCGTGGCCCACCGCCTCACCACCGCCGCCCGAGCCGACCGCATCGCGGTAATCGACCGCGGCCGCCTGGTCGAACTCGGCACCCACACCGAACTCCTCACCAAATCCGGCCCCTACGCCTCCCTATGGGCAGCCTTCACCGCCACCACCAAACGCGCCGCCTGACCCAAACCCCACCAAATAAGTACCACCCAATGGTCCCGAAAACCCCGGAGCGCCCCACGCAAACACAGTCCCCCTCGGACAAACACACCACATCACCCCACCCAAGCAGCAGCCCACGCTCCCCCGCCGAACCACGTAGCCCTGACCGGCACTTGAAACCAAACATCGGCAACCCCCAAGCACCACCCGAGCCACCACCGACCGACACACCCCCACCAGCCCAGTCCGCGCTTACCGAATTGCGCGCTTCTGGTTGCGGCGGCCGGCGCGAGGTCCGCCCGAGTACGGTCGTGGAACGCCGCCAACGTCCCGGACTCCGAGACCAAGCGGTGCCCGACAATACGGGTGCATTGCTCGATGAAAACCGGCGGGCAGCGACGGGCCGGGAGGGCGGTCGGTCCGGTCCCGTCCGCCGAAGAGCCTTCCCGAGTGGGCCGAGTGTCCCCAACGAGCGTTGCGCCTTGGGCTGCGGGTGGCCGGAGCGGGGTCTGTCCGAGTCGGAGGTGGGCCGCCGCCGGCGTTCGGGGCTCCGGGACCTGGGGCTTTCGACGAGGCGGGCGTGTTGGTCGGGGAAAAGCGGCCAACGGCGGCGGGCCGAGGAGGGGGCTCGGGTCGCGCCTGCCGGGCTTGCGTACCCGAGTGGGCCGGGTAGTCCACTGCGGGCGTTACGCCTTGGCTGCGGGTGGCCGGTGCGGGGTTTGCCCGAGTCGGAGGTGGGCCGCCGCCGGCGTTCGGGGCTCCAAGACACAGAGCTCCCGACGAGATGAGCGCGTGGGTCGGCGAAAACCGGCCGGCAGCGGCGGGCGGGGAGGGCGGTCCGGTCGAGTCCGCCGAAGAGCCTCCCCGAATGGGCCGAGTGTTCTGGACGAGCGTTGCGCTTCGGTGACGAGGAGCCAATGCGGGTCTGTCCGAGTCGGTGGTGTGCCGCCGCCGGCGTGGGATCTGGGGCTTTCGACGAGGCGGGTGTGTTGGTTGGGGAAAAGCGGCCAACGGCGGCGGGCCGAGGAGGGGGCTCGGGTCGTGTCCGCCGGGCTTGCGTTCCGTAGAGGGCCGGTAGTCCTCGGCGGGCGTTGGGCCTGTGGCTGCGGGTGGCCGTTCCGGGGCCGTTTCGGGGCCGGTCCGGGTCGGTGGTGGGCCGCCGCGGAGTTCGGGGCTCCAAGACCGGGGGCTCTCAGCGAGACGAGTGCGTTACTCGGCGAAAACCGGCCGGCAGCGGCGGGGGGGCCGGTTGAGTCCGTCGGGGAGCCTTTCCGAGTGGGTCTGGGCGTTTCGGGGGGTGTTGGAAAGGAGTTGGGGCTCGAAACCGGATCCCAGCGGGGTGGTTGCGGGCTTCGAGCTTCGGTGACCTGCGGTTTTGTGCGGCCGGGATGGAAAGTCGGGTGTCGAGTGCCGGTTTCGTACGCTCCGGCCCCCCTCCACGCAGGGGCGGCGACCGAAACCGCCCGATCGGAGCCAGATTCAGGCACTGCGACCCCACAGAGGCCGTCGAGAAGACCGAAAGTGCCCAGTAGGAGCCGAACCCGGATCCCGAGACACCCCCAACAGCCGCCCGCCTGCATCGACCTGCGGTTTTCTCTCAGAACAGGGAAACAACACCCCACACGATCCGGGTTCGTGAACCTTCGCCACCCACATGCCACCGGCCGCCGGAAACACCGGCCCACCCGGGAAGCCTCTCCGGAGGACTCGACCCGAGCGCCCTCCCTGCTCCCTGTTGCCGGCCGGTTTTCGCCAAGCAACACGCCCGTCTCGCCGGAAGCCCGCAGTCCCGGACGCCGGCGGCGACCCGTTACCGACTCGGACCAACCCCGCACCAGCTGCACGCAGCCACAGGCGCAACGCCCGCCGAGGACCACCCGATCCACTCGCGAACGCAAGCCCGGCAAACAGGACCCGAGCGCCCACCCCGCCCGCCGCCGTTGGCCGCTTTTCCCCAACCAACGCACCCGCCTCGCCGAAAGCCGCAGTCTCTCGGGCCCGAACGACGGCGGCAACCCGCCACCGACTCGGGCCGGCGCCGGACCGGCCACCCGCAGCCGAAGGCGCGACGCCCGTCGAGAACAGCCGGCCCACTCGGGAGCGCAAGCCCGGCAGACACAACCCGAGTCCCCTCCCCGGCCGGCCGCCGTTGGCCGCTTTCCCCAACCAACACACCCGCCTCACCGAAAGCCCCAAAACCCGGAGCCCCGAACGCCGGCCGCAACCCACCACCGACTCGGACAGACCCCGCACCGGCCCACGCAGCCGAAGCACGATTCTCGCCGGAAGCGCCCGACCCACTCGAAAAGGCCCTCCGGGGAACCGGACCCAACCACCCACCCGCTCCCCGCTGCCGGCCGGTTTTCGCCAGGCCATGCACCCGTCTCGCCGGAGGCCCGGAGTCTTGGAGCCCCGAACGCCGGCGGCGGCCCATCACACGTGCCGGATCGACCCGTACCGGCACCAAACCACAACCCAACCACCGGCTGACACACCTGAACCCGGCCGCCGGCACTCGAACCCAAAGCCGAACAAGACCCAACCACCGACCGACCCACCTAACCCGGCCGGCACCCAAAGCCAAAGCCAAAGCGAAACCCAACCGCCTACCGAAACATCCCAGCCCGACCGGCGCTTGCGGCCAAAGCCAAACCACAACCCAACCGCCGGCCCACACACCCCAACCCGACCGGCACCCGAAGCCAAGCCCAACAAAACCCAACCGCCGGCCGACACATCCCAGCCCGGCCGGCGCTTGAGGCCGAAGTCGAGCAAAACCCGACCGCCGGCCGAGGTGTTTCGGCTCGGCCGGCGGTCGGGGTTGTGTCTACTCGGCCGAGATCGAGCGTAGGACCGGCAGTCGGGCTGCCCGTGCGGCGGGACGTGCTCCGGCCAGCAATCCGCCGAGCGCGCCCACCACCACCAGCACCGCCAACTGCGTCGAGGGCACCGCGAACGGCAGTGCCGCCCCCGCGTTCGGGCCGCCGATGGCGCGGATCGCCACCCATCCCAGGAACAGTCCGACCACGAGCCCGGTCGCGGCTCCGATCACCGCCACGAGCGTCGACTCCCAGCGCAGCGCCGACCGCACCTGGGCCCGGGCCGCGCCGATCGCGCGCAACAGGCCCAGTTCGCGGGTGCGTTCGTGGGCCGCCAGGGACAGTGTGTTGGCGATCCCGCCCAGCGCGATCAGCAGCGCCAGCGCCAGGAGCACGTAGACCACCGCGACCAGCGTCTGCAGCATCTTCGCCCGGGCCGCCACGAACCCCTCCTTGTCACGTACCGTGGGCGCGCCGTAGTCCTTGGCGATCCGCTGCACCTCGGCCTTGACCGTCCCCGTGGCCACACCCGGCGCCAGCCGCAACACCGTCGCCGCGTCCAGGGCCGCGTCCGCGTGCGACTCCCACGCCGTGCGATCGATCAGGTAGTCGCCGACGATCGCCGTGCGGTCGTACAGCCCCGTCACCGTGAAGCGCTGCCGGGCGCCGTCGGGGAAGGTGACCTCGGTCGTCGAGCCGAGCACCCAGCCGCGATCCTTCGCGGCGCTCTCCGACACGGCCATCCCGGCCGGGCCCAGTGCCGTCACCCGCCCGCGGGTCACGTCGAGGTTGAACAACCGGTCCAGCCGGGCCGAGTCGACGGCGAGCATCTGCCGGCTCTGCCCGTCCACGAGCGAGGTCGCGTTGCGCAGCCCGCTCACCGCCTCGACACCCGGTATCTGCGCCGTCCGGCGCGTGAGTTCGGGGCTGTGTCCGCCACCGGCCCAGCCGGCGGGCGAGGAGCCGCCGATCACCAGTTGCCCGGCGACCACCTTGCGGGTCTCCGCCCCGGAGCCCTCCTTGAACGAGGCCGCGAACACCGCGAACACCGTCACGATCGCGATCCCGAGCAGCATCGCCGTCGCCGCACCGGCGGTCCGACGCGGACTGCGCAGCAGGTTGCCCCGCGCCAACGCACCGGGCGCACCGCGCAGTCGCGGCAGCAGAGCGGTCAGCGGTCCGCCCGCGGCCCGGATCCCCGCCGGGGCGACCAGCAGGACCCCCGCGAGCACCGCCGGCGCCGCGACGGCCAGGCCCACCATGCCACCGCCGACAATGCCCATTCCAAGCCCGGCCGCGAGCAGCGCCAGCCCCGCGACGAGTCGACGCCGCGGCAACCGCACCTGCTCGGCTCCCGCACCGCGCAGCGCCGTCACCGGCGCCACCCGCGAGCCGCGCAGGGCCGGCACCAGCGCCGCGAACGCCGTCACCAGGATGCCCACCGGCAATACCGTCAGCGCCGTGGCCGCCTTGAACACCAGCCCCCGAGCGGGCAGCGTGAAGCCGATCGAGGCGAACAACTCCCTCAGCCCGGCGGCCAGTCCGAGCCCGGCGGCCAGCCCGGCGGCGGACGCCACCACACCGATCAGCAACGCCTCGATCAGCGCCTGCCGCAGCACCTGCCCTCGACTCGCGCCCAATGCCCGCATCAGCGCGACCTCGCGGGTGCGCTGCGCGGCCACCACGGAGAAGGTGTGGTTGATCGAGAAGGCCGCGACCACCAGCGCGATCACCGCGAACACGGTCAGGAAGGTGCGGAAGACCTTCAGGAAGCCGTCCTCGACGGCATCGACCGCCTCCCCCGTGGCCGCCTTGCCGGGCAGTGCCTGGGTGTCGGCGGGCAGTGCCCGCTGGATCCGCGCGGCCAATTCCTTCTGGTCGGTGCCGGCCACGGCCCGCACGGCGATCGTGCCGACCTTGCCCGGATCGCGCTGCACGTGTTGCCGCGCGCCCTCGAGGTCGAAGGCGGTGTACGAGCCGCCACCGAAGGCATCCTCGTCGCCGAAGGTGGCGACGCCGACGATCGTGACCGGGACCGGCCCCGGGGTCAGCACGGTGACCCGGTCGCCGGGGGCGAGGTGTCCCTGCTTGGCGGTGGCCCGGTCGATCACCACCTCGTCGGGCTTGGCGGGGGCGCGCCCGGTGGCCAGCCGGTACGGCGTCAGTGCCGGATCCGGCACCCAATTGCCCGCCGTCCGGGGGCCGTTGCCGGTGAGCGCCTTGCCGTCCTTGCCGACCACCTGGCCGTAGCCCTGGATGACCGGCTCGGCGGCGGCGACCCCCGGCACCGCCCGGACCCGGTCCACCAGCGCCGCGTCGATGCCGCCGCGCTGGCTGCCGGGCCGGTCGGTGACCGCGGTCGCGTTGCGCACCACCACGTCGGTGCCGGCGCCGCTGTCACGGATCAGCCCGCCGATGGACGAGCTCAAGGTGTCGGCGAGCACGAGCGCGCCGGAGAGGAACGCGGTGCCGAGCAGCACCGCGAGGGACAGTCCCACGAGCCGGCGTTTGCGGGCCCACAGGTTGGCGAGCGAGAGACGGATCAGCATCGGACGTCACTCCCCTCGGCTGCCGGCACCGGCGGCGACTCGATCGAACGCCTTCATCCGGTCCAGCACCCGGTCCGGCGTCGGCGCCTCCATGTGGTCCGCTATGCGACCGTCGGCCAGGAACACCACACTGTCCGCGTAGCCCGCCGCGACGGGGTCGTGGGTGACCATCAGCACGGTCTGCCCGAGTTCGTCCACGGCGTTGCGCAGCAGCGCCAGCACCTCGGCGCCGGCGCGCGAGTCGAGGTTGCCGGTCGGCTCGTCCGCCATCACGATCTCCGGCCGGCCGACCAGCGCCCGGGCCACCGCGACGCGCTGCTGCTGGCCACCCGACAACTCGCCGGGTCGGTGCTGCAACCGCTGCTCCAGTCCGACCGCGGCCACCACCCGATCCAGCCAGGCCGGGTCGGACCTGCGCCCGGCGAGCGACGCGGGAAGCACGATGTTCTCCAGGGCGGTCATGGTCGGCAGCAGGTTGAACGCCTGGAAGACGAAGCCGATCCGGTCCCGGCGCAGCCGGGTGAGCTGTCGGTCGCTCAACGAACCGAGTTCGGTGTCGCCCAGGTAGACCGCGCCGTCGGTGACGGCGTCGAGGCCGGCCAGGCAGTGCAGCAGCGTGGACTTCCCGGATCCCGAGGGGCCCATCACGGCGGTGAATCTGCCGCGGGGGAAGCCGATGGTGATGTCGTCCAGGGCGCGCACGGTGGTGTCCCCTTCGCCGTGTACGCGGGACACGCGCACGGCTCGGGCCGCGTCGGGGACGACGGTGGGGTCGATGTTCGTGGTCATGACGATCCTCGCGAGGAGTTGCGGGTGGACGGAAAGGAACGGGTGGCGTGCGGCGCGGATCAGCCGGCGCCCACGCGCCGGCGCGTGGGGATGGAGGCGGAGGTCGGGCCGGATCGCTCCGCGGCGGTGGTCGTGCCCTCGGCGCCGCCGGGGCGTCGACGCGGCCCGGACCGGCCGCGGGATCGATCGCCGGACGGCTTGAAGACGGACAGCGCCGTGGCAACGATCAGCGCGATCACCTGGAAGACCACCAGGACGATGTGCCAGGTCTGCAGCGGCGGCAGCGCGTCCGCGTTTCCGTCGGGGGCGCTGTGCGCGATCATCCGGTGCGCGAACTGGCTGATCACGCCCGCTCCGGCCACGATCACCGCGATGAGCAGCACGATCTTGACCTTGATCCACAGGTGGCGCCACAGCCCCCACGGCGTCTTCAGGCACAACAGCACGCCGGTGACCAGCGCGAGCACGGCGAACGGTATGCCGCCGGTGAAGACGAAGACGCGCATGAGCCGATAGGCGCTGTGTTGCAGCGCGCGGTCGTCGGTCGTGCGGCCCACGACCGCGATCGCCAGCATCACCCACTCGATGCCCAGGAGCCCGACGGCGAAGACGACGTGTGCGGAGTTGACGCCTCGACGGACGGACTTCGAGTAGCGCCTGGTCCCGGTTGTCGGGGACGCGTTCACGGTGTGCCTCCTGGCAGGCCGACGGTTGGGGACGCGCGGTCGGGCGGGTAGGCCCGGGCAGCGCCGGCGAGGGGTGGGATCCGGTGGGATTCGCGGCCTCGTCGACGGGTTCAACTCTTCCGATTCGCGGGCCGGCCGGCGTCCGGCCGGGGGATGCACCGTGCCTGCTGCGCCGGCAGGTCGAAGGGCGGGTCGACCGGTGATTTCCTGCTCCCTGGGAAGCAGTCCACGGGGCTTGATCTGCTCCCTCGGGAGCATCCGACAAGCCCACGCTCAGCCGACGCGCGACGCCCCCGACTCCCCCTACCGTTGATCACATGACGAGCCCCTCGAACCTCTCGCCCCGGCACCCGGGCTCCCGCCCGGGGCCGCCGTGGCTGCGCGCTTCCGGCCCAGGCGCGCGCTGGCTCGCACACGCCCTGCGCCCGATCCCCCGCGCGGCGCGCGATGTCGCGCTCGCGCTGGTGGTCTGTGCGATCCAGGTGGTCACGATGGTGTTCGCGGCCCGACACCAGTCGGACGCCCCCCGGGGCCTGGACGCGTGGGGCGTGCTGTTGGTCGCGCTCGGTCCGCTGGCGCTGATCGTGCGCCGGCGGTATCCGGCCGCGGTACTCCTGGTGGCGGTCGGCGCGGGGTTGCTCTACACGATGCTCGACTATCCGCGCGGGCCGCTCTTCCTCGCGATGATCATCGCGCTGTGGAGCGCCTTCGCCGCCGGCCTGCGCCTGCTGGCGTATGTGGTGCTCGCGGTGGGCTACACGAGCTTCGTCTGGATCTCCCCGCTGGTGACCGCCGAGTCGATACCCGCACCGGGCCTCGCGCTGGGTCTCGCCGCGTGGATGCTGGTGCTCGCGGGCATCGGCGAGGTGGTGCGACTGCGCCGCGCCTACCTCGCCGCCGAGGAACAGCGGGCCCGGGTGCAGTCGCTCGGGTTGGCCGAGGCCGAGCGCCGCCGGGCGGGCGACGAACGGCTGCGGATCGCCCGTGAGTTGCACGACGTGCTCGCCCATCACATCTCGCTGATGAACGTGCAGGCGTCGGTGGGACTGGAGTTGATGGACTCGTCCCCGGAGCAGGCGCGTGAGGCGCTGACCGCGGTGAAGTACGCCAGTCGCGAGGCGTTGGGCGAACTGCGCTCGGTGCTGGAGATCCTCAAGGGCGACGCGGTGGACCGTTCGGGTCCCGACGGCGCCCCGCGTGCGCCCACCGCGGGGCTGGACCTGCTCGACGAGTTGGTCGCGCGCACCTCGGCGGGCGGCCTCACCGTGCGGGTCGAGCGCACCGGCACCACCCGACCGTTGATCGCGGCGGTGGACCTCGCCGCGTACCGGATCGTCCAGGAGGCGCTGACCAACACCTTGCGGCACGCCGCGGCGAGCGAGGCGGTGGTGCGGGTCGGCTATGGGAAGTCCGGCCTGGATTTGACCATCCGGGACAACGGCCGGGGCGCCGTCGGGGCGCCGCGGCCGGCCGACGACGACGCGCTCACCTCCGGTGGCAACGGTCTGCACGGCATGCGCCAGCGGGCCGCCGCGCTCGGCGGGCGCTGCGTGGCCGGGCCGGTGCCGGGGCGCGGCTTCCACGTGCAGGCACACCTCCCCTACGGTGAGCGCGCCGACGGGCATGATGGCGACGCGGATTCGCCGGTCGAGTCGGCGGCGACCGCCGGCGGTGCGGCGCGGCCCAACGAGGGGGACGCATGATCAGGTTGGTGCTGGCCGACGACCAGGCGCTGGTGCGCGCGGGCTTTCGGGCCCTGCTCTCCGCACAGCCCGACATGGAGGTCGTCGGCGAGGCGGGTGAGGGCGGCGAGGCGCTGCGGCTCACCCGCGAACTGCGCCCCGATGTGGTGCTGATGGACATCCGCATGCCGGGCATGGACGGCTTGGAGGCGGCCCGGCTGATCGCGGCGGATCCGGCGCTCACCGCCGTGCGGGTGGTCATCCTGACCACGTTCGACCTCGACGAGTACGTCTTCGAGGCGCTGCGCAACGGCGCGAGCGGCTTCCTGGTCAAGGACACCGAACCGGCCGAACTGCTGCGCGGCGTCCGGGTGGTCTCGGCGGGCGACGCGCTGCTGTCGCCGAACGTGACCCGCCGATTGATCGAGGAATACGCGGCCGGCGCGCTGCGTCCGACCGCCGCGCCGATGGCCGAACTCGCGCTGCTGACCGATCGGGAGCGGGAAATCGTCACCCTGGTCGGCCGTGGTCTGTCCAACGACGAGATCGCCGAACGCCTGGTGCTCAGCCCCCTCACCGCCAAAACCCATGTAAGCCGGGCAATGACCAAACTGTCCGTCCGCGACAGGGCCCAACTCGTGGTCTTCGCCTACGAAACCGCCCTGGTCACCCCGGGCCACACCACCCCCTGACCCCCACGGCCCCACCAACCGAACCAACAGCCAAGCAAACAGACACCCGCCCGCAGGCCCACAACCAGGCAGAGGGGCAGGCGGGTGTCCGGGCGTGCGGGCGCAAACCAAGCGAACGGGCCGGGGTGCCAGTGGGCCGGAGGGCGGCCAGACGAGCGAGCAGGCAAACGGGCGGGCGAGTGGGTGGGTGGGTGGGTGGACAGGCAAGCGAGCGACCCGGCCCCCGGGCGAGCCGATGGGCGGCCGGACAAGCGAGCAGGCAGGGGGCGGGCAAGCGCGCGGGTGGGCGGGCGGCCCCTGGGCGAGCGGGCAAGCGGGCGAGCCGGTGCGCAAACAAGCAAGCGGGCAAGCGAGCGGGTGACCACCGGGCGAGCCGATGGGCAGGCAAGCAAACGAGCAGGCCGGCAGGGAGGCGGGCCGGCAAGCAGCAGGCGGACAAGGTGGCCCGGCCAGGCCGACCGGCAGGGAGGCGGGCCGGCAGGCAGGTGGGCGGGCTGGGCCGGCAGTGGGCGGGCTGGGCGGTGGGTGGCTGGTGGCCGCGCGTGCCGGCGGGTGGGTGCGCGAGCGGGTCGGCGGTTGCGGGCGGGCGGGTGTGGGGATCGCGGGGCGCAGGTGGTGGTGGAGCGAGCAGGCCGGCAGGGAGGCGGGCCGGCAAGCAGCAGGCGGACAAGGTGGCCCGGCCAGGCCGACCGGCAGGGAGGCGGGCCGGCAGACAGGCAGGTGGGCCGGCAGGCCAGCAGCCAGGTGGGCGGGCAGGTGGGCGGGCTGGGCCGGCAGGCAGGTGGGCCGGATGGGCGGTGGGCGGCTGGTGGTCGCGCGTGCCGGCGGGTGGGTGCGCGAGCGGGTCGGCGGTTGCGGGCGGGTGTGGGGATCGCGGGGCGCAGGTGGTGGTGGGGCGAAGTGGCTGTGTTGGCGTGTGTTCGGTGGAGGGTGCCCGGAAGGGCGAGGTGGGGGCCTTCGGCCGCCGCCTCGCCCTTACGGGTTTGGGTGGGTTACTCCTTTGCGCCTACTGCGTCGATCGGGGTGGCGCGTAGGAGTCTGCGGGTCACCGGGGCCACCGTCAGGGGGCCAGGAGAAGGGCTGCCGCGCTGATCGCCAGGCACAGGGGGAGCGGGACGTAGGGGGTCGTGGTGTCGAACGCGCCCTTGTTGAACGGCACCAGGCTGGCCATCGCCACCGACAGGCCCAGACCCAGGCCGATCACCCCGACCAGGATCGCCTCACGCCGGATCACCGCTCGGACCTGGCCGTGGGTGCTGCCGATCATCCGCATCAGGCCCAGTTCCCGGCTGCGGGCCGCCGTGGTGACGATCATCGTGTTGATCGCGGCGATCGTCGCGAACCCCGCGAGGATGACCAGCATGATGTAGTTCAGCCACTTGTTCACCTCGCGGTCCTTGTCCACCCGGGCCGCGTAGCCCGCCCGGTCGTCGACCGACGTCCCCGGGTGTTGCCGGGTCAGCCCGGCGAGCGCGGCGTCCGCGGCCCGTACGTCGGCGCCGGGGGCGAACCGCACCAGGAGCCGCGCGTCCCACGGCGTCTCCACGTGCCGCTCCACCGCGGCGCGCGGCAGGGTCGCCGCCGCGGTGCCCAGGCCCCGGTCGTAGATCGCCACCAGGACCGGCGTGATCGGCGTACCGTCGCCCAGCCACAACGACACCGGCTTGCCGATCTTGCCGTGCAGCGCCGACGCCAACTGCCGATCCAATGCGATGGCCCCGCCCTCGGGTTGCGGCGCACCGGCCCGCAGCGCGTCGGTGCTGCCCTCGCGCACCCCGAGGTCCAGGGTGGTCGCCAGATCCCGCGTGGTGCCGCCGACGCCCTGGGCGCTCTCCTTCTGGAGGCCGCCGTCGCGCACGACCACCACGGAGGTGTTCAGCACCGACGTCACCGACGCGACTCCGGGAGCGGCGGCCACCCGCTGGGTGGTCTGCGGCGCGAAGCCCGGCCCGGCCACAACCCGGTCGGCGGTGACCGCGTCCCGGGACTGCACGCTCGCGTGGTGGTCCTCGGCCGCGAACATGAAGGTCAGCGTGGCCGCGAAGGCGACGGCCAGGGCGATCGGGGTGATCGCCGACGCCAGACGCCGCGAGTTGGCCCGGGCGTTGTCGAACGCGAGTTGCCCCATGGCGCCGAACCGGCTCCCGAACCAGCCGATCACCGACACCAGTACGTGCGCCAGGATCGGCCCGAGCAGCCCGATCGCGACCATGAACAGCATGATCACGCCGCCGGACGCGGCGACCGCCTGTTCGCCGGTCGCGTGCAGCGCGAACCGGGTCACCGCGATCGCGCCGCCGAGCGTGCCGAGTCCGAGCAGCAGCCGGAACCAGCCGACGAACACCCGCTCGGAGGCCGCGTCACCCAGCGCCTCGGTCGGCTTGATCTTCGCGCTGCGTCGGGCCGCGAGCAGTCCCGCGCCCAGCGCGGTCAGCGCCCCCGCCCCGATCGCGACCACCATCGGAATCCAGCTCACCGACACGGTGACGCCGTGCGCGATCAGGCCCCGGCTGTCCATCGCGCCGAACCACCAGCGGGCGAGCAGCGCGCCGGGCAGCACCCCGACCACACCCGCCGCGAGCGCCACCAGGCCGGTCTCGGTGGCGATCATCCGGCGGATCTGCCAGGGCGTGGCCCCGACCGCACGCAGCAGCGCGATGTCGCGCCGGCGCTGACCCACGGACAGCGCGGTGGCGCCGGCGACCACGAAGACCGCCACCAGGAGCACGATGCCGCCGAGGGTGCCGCCGATCGAGGTCAGCATCTCCTGGGTGTCGCCGAACGCGATGTCCTCGGCCGCGCCGCGGCCGTCCCCCGTGGACACCTTGGCGTCGGTGCCGGTCACCGCGGCGCGGACGTCGCGGGCCACCGTGCCCGGGTCCGCGCCGGCGGCCGTCAGTACGCCGATCGCGGTGACCGAGCCGGGATGCCCGGCCAGCCGCTGCGCGTCCACGTCGGACACGTACAGGTGCGCGCCTCGACCCGGCACCACCGCGCTCACCCGCAGCTCGGCCTCACCGCCGGGCGTGGTCAGCGATACGGTGTCGCCGACCTTGTACGCGCCATCGGCCGCCGCGCTCGTCAGCACGACCTGCCCGGCGCCCGGCGCGGTGCCCTCGCGGGTACCCGCCAGCGTCGCCGAGGACCAGCCGTGCCCGTCCAGCACGGCGCGCCCCGTCTGCGCCGGGAAGGTCACGTCGGGAATGACCCCGCGCACCCCCGGTACGGCGGCGATCCGACCGGCGAGTCCGGCGTCGATCCGGGTGCGCTCGGGCAGCGGCGCGGACTCGGTGTACTTGCCCTCGCCCTTGCCCAGTTGTTTGCTCACCTTGGCGGGCCCGGTGACCAGGACCGGCGTGTCGGCGTACCGCTCGGGCGTGGAGTGCGCGCGGACCCCGCTCTCCAGGAGCACACCGCACATGGTGACCAGCATCGCGGCGAACACCAGCGCCACGAAGGAGCCCGCGAAGGACGCGGGCCGAAAGCGCACGGAGGTGCGCGCGAGCCCGTTGGGTCGAAGCAGCGACATGATCAGGCCGCCTGTCGCTGCCGCGTGTTGCCCTGGGACAGGTCGACCATCCGGGCCGCGATCGCCTCGGGGGTGGGCCGGTACAGCTCCCCGGCGAGGTTGCCCTCGGCCAGGAAGACCACCCGGTCCGCGTAGGAGGCGGCGACCGGGTCGTGGGTGACCATCACGACGGTGGCCCCGGTGTCGTCGACGGCCCGGCGCAGCAGCGCCAGCACCTCGGCGGCGGTGGTGGTGTCCAGCGCGCCGGTCGGCTCGTCCGCGAACAGCACGTCGGGCCGGGTGACCAGGGCACGGGCGATCGCCACCCGCTGCTGCTGACCACCGGACAGCTGCGCTGGCCGCCGCCGGGTGTGCCGGTCCAGTCCGACCATCGCCAGCACCTCGGCGGCCCGGCCGCGTTCCGGCCGCTGCCCCGCGAGCCGCAGCGGGAGCAGGATGTTCTTCTCCACGGTCAGCGAGGGCAGCAGGTTGAACGCCTGGAACACGAAGCCGAGCCGGGTCCGGCGCAGCCGGGTCAGCTGGTTCTCCTTCATCGCGGTCAGGTCGTCGGTGCCGAGCAGGACCCGTCCCGAGTCCGGTCGGTCCAGGCCGGCGGCGCAGTGCAGGAAGGTGCTCTTGCCGGATCCGGAGGGACCCATGACCGCCGTGAAGGTGCTCCGGGGGATGACCAGATCGATGCCGCGCAGTGCGTGCACGGCCGAACTGCCGCGCCCATAAGCCTTCGCCACCGCCTCCAGCCGCACCGCGCTGTCGACCGGCCCGGGCAGCCCACGGTCCGCCGACACGGGCACCCCGTGCCGCGGAGGGTACTCGGCATCCCGCTTCGCTTGCCGAGTGCCGCGACCGCCTCGCCCGAACATGCTGCCTCCCGTGTCCTGTACCGCTGCCCGGTACCGCTGTCGTAACCAACAGGTTCGAAGCTACGGATCGCGAGGGGTCGGGCACGATGGGGCGACCACGCGAATCGGGGGTGGGGTCAGCACCACCCCCGAGGTTCGGTGCGGGGCGCGTCGGTCAGGCGATGGGACGGGCGCCCGGCTTGGCCCGGCTGGGCACCACGAAGGTGACGCCGAGCGCGACGACCGCGGCGACGGCCGCGCAGACGAAGGTCAACACGAAGCCGCGTTCGGCCGGCAGCCCGCCCGGGCCGGGGTTGGCGGTGAGCAGCGTGGTGGAGATCGCACTGGCGCAGGACATGCCGACGGTGCGGGCGATGGTGTTGATGCCGGTGGCGATGCCGGTCTGCTCGACCGGCACGGCGCCGACGATCAGGTTGGCCATCGCCGACATGGCCAGCCCGATGCCGATGCCGAACACGAACATCGCCACCAGGATGTGCCACCCGCTGGTGTGCAGCGTGGCCAGGAAGACGAACCCGGCGGCCATCAGCACGCACCCGGCCACCATCGCGAGCTTCGACCCGAAGCGCTTGTCGATCACGCCCGCCATCGGCCCGATCAGCAACATCGCGAATGCCTGCGGCAGCACGTACAGCCCGGACACGGTCACGGTCGTACCGAAGCCGTAGCCGGTGCTCTCCGGCATCTGCAGGAAGCGCGGTACGAGGAGCATCCCCGCCATCATCGAGAAGCCGACGAGCAGTCCGCCGAGGTTGGTCGCCCACACTCCGCGCAGCCGCATCACCCGCATGTCCACGAGCGGTTCCGCCGCGCGCGACTCGGCGAACACCCACAGCCCGAGGAAGACGAATCCGGCCACGAACAGCCCGATCGTGTTCACCGAACCCCAGCCCCACGACTCGCCCTTGCTCAGCGCGAGCATCACGCCGACCAGACCGAGCGACATCAGCGCGCCGCCGAGCCAGTGGATTCTCGCCTTGACCCGGACCGGCGAGTCGGGAATCAGGAACCACGAAGCGACCGCGGTGACCAGGCAGGTGACCATCGGGATCCAGAACAGCCAGTGGTAGGACAGGTGATCCATGATCGGCCCGGTCACCACGATGCCTATGCCGCCGCCGATGCCCATGATCGCCGACATCAGTCCGATCGCACCGGCCCGGCGCTCCGGCGGGAACTCGTCGCGCACGATGCCGAAGGACAGCGGGAAGACCGCGCCGCCGAAGCCCTGGATCACTCGACCGATGATCATCAGCCCGACGGAGTCGGCGAGCGCGCAGACCAGCGAGCCGACCGCGAGCATCCCGATGGTGAACACGAACAGGCGCTTCTTGCCGTACATGTCGCCGAGCCGCCCGAGGATGGGCGTGGTCACCGACGCGCACAGCAGGTAGCCGGTCATCAGCCACGACGTCGCGTCCGCGCTCGCGCCGATCTCGGTCTGGATCTGCGGCAGGGCCGGCGCCAGCATCGATTGGAGCAGCGAGTAGGTGAGCGCGCCCATGATCAGGACGAGCAGGACGAATCCGGTCCGGCTCATCCCCCCTCGGTCGGCGCCGGGGGCATCGGAGGCGGTCGGGGTTTCGGGGGTGGTGGGCGGGACAGTGGCGGCCGGCGCCTGCTGCGCGCTCTTCAAGGCTGGTTCCTTACATGTACGACATGTACGGGGCACCGACTGGATCACACGGCGGCCCGCGGTGGGGAGTTTTGGTTGGGTGTATCAACCGACTGTATGCGGCCGTTCCGACACGAGGACACTGGGAGAAGGGACCCGGGGGTAAATTCCGCGTAAGTATTTGCCGCTCGAAGCGCCGAAATCAGCCAAATAACGGGCAAAACTCTGCCTGGTGTCGTATGCCAAGATCGATCTGACGCATCGTCACCTTCTGGGAGGGCAACCCCGTGACGGATCGAGAACCGGAACTGCGCATCACCCACATCTCCGAGACCCCCTGGCACGAGGTCAAGGCCCAGTCGCACGGCGGACGGCGCACGTCGGTCTGGGAGAAGTTCCTGGAGTGGTCCCCCGAGCGCCTGGTCATCTACGCCCGCTACGACGCCGGCGTCGTGGTCGAACGCCACGGCCATATGTCCGAGCACTACGTCTTCGTACTGGCGGGCGAGGTCCTGATCGGCGACCGCCCCTGCCCGACCGGCACCCACATCACGCTCGAACAGGGCGCCGCGTTCGGCCCGTTGATCGCCGGCCCGGAGGGCGCGACGTTGTACGAGATCATGTGCGGCGACCCGAGGGCGGTCCCCGCCGACCGCGAGGGCTTCGAACGCCTGTGCGCCGAACGCGACATCACCCCCCTGCCCAATCCCCCGGTCCCGTGGCCCGACTGGCTCGCCGCCCGGACGGACGGCAACCCCGCGGCGGAGAGCGCTGCGACGTAGGCGGCAACCCCATCCGGCACGCGCCTCGGCGGGCCGGACGGCGGGCCACATCATCCGCACTCCGACAGGCCACACGGCGGGCCACCTCGCCGGGTGGCCCGTTCACCTGCCGTCGGATCAAGCGAACCGCGCAAAAATCAGGCCACTCGCCTCTCATTGGCCCTGTCCGGGCGATCCGCTCGCCGCCTAGCCTCGACGCATGGACTCGAATCCGGACCAGAATCCGATCCGCGGGCACGCACGGTGGAGTGCGGAGCCCGGTTGGCTCAACACCGCGAGTCACGGTCTACCGCCGGACGTCGCGTACGAGGCGATGACCCTGGCCCAGGAGTCGTGGCGCCTGGGTCGCACCGACATGGACGAGTTCCACGCGGCCGGCGAGCGGGCCCGGGCGACCTTCGGGCGCCTCGTGGGCGCACCGGCCGAGACGATCATGGCGAGCGGCACCACCTCGGCCCTGCTCGCCCCGTTCGCCGCCGGGCTGCCCGTCGGCGGGCGAGTGGTGGTGCCCGAGGTGGAGTTCACCTCCAACCTCTTCCCGTGGTTGGTCCAGCAGGCCCGGGGCGTCGAGGTGGTCACCGTGCCGGTGTCCAAGCTGGTCGAGTCGATCGACGAGCGCACCACCGCGGTCGCGTTCAGCCTGGTCCAGTCGGCGGACGGAACGATCGCCCCCGAGGCGGACATCGTCGCGGCGGCCCGCGCGTACGGCGCGCGCGTCTACGTGGACGGCACCCAGGCGTGCGGCTGGCTGCCGGTGGACGTGACCCGCTACGACCTGTTCGTGGTCAGCGCGTACAAGTGGCTGATGACCCCGCGCGGCGCGGCGTACGGCTACGTGGACCCGGACCTGACCGAGCGCACCCTCGCGCACGCCGCCAACTGGTACGCGGGCGCGCCCGACGGGGATCCCTACTACGGCCCGCCGCTGCGCCTGGCCGCCGGCGCCCGCCGCTTCGACACCTCGCCGGCCTGGTTCTGCCAGGTGGGCGCCGCGCCCGCGCTCGAGGTGGTCGAGCGGATCGGCGTCGAGCACATCCGGGCCCACGACGTCGGCCTGGCCAACCGTTTCCTGACCGGCCTGGGCCTGCCCTCCGGCGACAGCGCGATCGTCGCCATCGAACAGTCCGACGCCCAGGCCCGGCTGAGCGCCGCAGGCATCCGGTTCTCCGCCCGCGCGGGCCGTACCCGTCTGGCGTTCCACGTGTACAACACCGAGGCCGAGGTGGACGACGCGATTCGCGCGCTCACCGCGTGACCGGCGGGAGGGCCGGGCACCGCCCGCGGACTCCGGTCCCGGCCCACCCGGGTGCCTTCAGATCAGCGCCGCCGCCAACCGCCGCCAGTCCGCGGTCGGAGCCTCCCCCAGGGTGTCGCCGAGTACCTGGAGGCACACGTGGTCGGCGCCTGCCGCGATGTGCGCCCGAACACCTTCCTCGACGGCGGATTCCGACCCGGACAGGATCAGGCGGTCGATCAGCCGCGCGCTGCCGCCGGCCTCGAAGTCGGCCTCGGTCAGGCCCAGGCGCAGCAGGTTGCGGCGGTAGTTCGGCAGGGACAGGTACATGCCCAGGTGCGTGCGGGCGCGGCGCAGCACGGTTTCCCGATCGTCGGACAGCACGACCGCCTGTTCCACCGCGAGCAGGCGGTCCGGGCCCAGTGCCGCGCGCGCCTCGGCGGTGTGCTCGGGGGTGACCAGATACGTGTGCGCGCCCTCGGCCCGCTCGCGCGCGAGGTCGAGCATGCGCGGGCCGAGCGCGGCCAGGACCCGCGCCGGTCGCGGAGTGTCGGCGCCGGCGGCCAGGTACAGGGCGGAGTCCATCGCGTCCAGGTACTCGCGCAGGTGCGCCAGCGGCTTCTCGTACCGGCGTCCGCCCGGCCGCAGGCCCTCGACCAGGCCGTCGTGGCTGATCCCGAGCCCGGTCAGGAACCGCCCCGGGTGCGCGTCGTCGACGGTCCGCGCCGCCGCGTTGGCCGCCATCGCGTCCCGCGCCCAGACGTTCGCGATCCCCGTCGCGGCGGCGATCCGTGGCGCGGCGCCGAGCACGAGGAGCGCCTGCGTGAACGCCTCACGGCCCACCGCCTCGCCCCACCACAGCGTGCCGTAGCCGAGTTCGTCGAGTTCGGCCACCGTCTCGCGCAGTCGCGACACCGGCATGTGATCGAGTGCGGCGGTCCACAGGCCGATCCGCCCCAACTCCGGAACGGGTCGATGCGCGGCCGGCACACCGGGCGATGGCGTGGTCATGGGAACCCCCGAGAGGTCGTGGAACGGCGATGCGAAACCAACACGACGCCGCCGTGCGCCGCGACGCCCCGACGCGGCACCGCGACACGACATCGCGCCGCGCCACCGCACTGTACCGCCGCACTGTAACGCCGTAACAGAGACCCGTCCGCTCCCCCGCCACCGACATGGGCAGCCCTTGGTTTCCGCCGGAACCGCCGACGGGGAATCATGAGTCTTGTGCTGCGACCGGGCGTTGCCGGTTCGGCCGCCCGCCCGCGCCGTCGAACCACCACGCCCGCCGCACCCACCACGCCAACGCCGTTGCCGGATCCGTCGGAGACCTCGTGCAGAGTCCGCTGTTCAACCACACGGTGAGCCAGTCCGCAGAGCGCTACAGCCTGCAGAGCGCGCACATGCTCCGGGTCCTGCTGGCCCCGGAGGTCGGCACCGAGGTGCTGGCCCGCAAGGGCGCGATGGTGGCCTACCAGGGCAACGTGCAGTTCGAGGGCGCCTTCCAGAGCGCGGCCGAACTGCGCACCGGCGCGCTCACCGGCGACATGCTCGACCTGATGCGCTGCCACGGGCACGGCACGGTCTATCTCGCCAACCAGGCACAGAGCATCCACATCCTGAACCTGAACAACGAGGCGCTGATCGTCGAGGACGAGAACGTGCTGGCCCTGGACGGCACGCTCAACTGGAGCGTGATCCAGATCGACGCCGGCTACAACGTCGGCGGCATGGGCGCGTATTCGATGCAGATCGGCGGCACCGGCAAGATCGTGATCACCACCTCCGGCGCACCGCTCGTGCTGCGCGCCTCGCACGATCGCGAAGTGTTCGCGGACGCCGACGCGGTGATCGCCTGGACCGCCGGCCTCCAGACCAGCCTCCAAGCGCAGACCACGTCCCAGCGCATCTGGCGGCGCCGTCGCCAGACCGGCGAGGGCTGGACGATGGCCTTCATCGGCGAGGGCTACGTGGTGGTGCAGCCCAGTGAGATCCTGCCCGCGAACCTGACCGCGACCGACGGCAACCGCTACTTCGGCATGGGGCGGGACGGCTTCCGGAACAACGGCTGGGCCGGCCCCGGCGGCCCGCACGGCGCCGCGCCCCCGCCGCCGCAACAGCCGGGCCCGTACGGCCCCCCGCCCGGGCAGTACGGTCCGCCCGGCCCCCAGGGCCCCTACGGCCCACCGGGACCGTACGGACCGCCACGCTGATCGGCGCCGGGCATCCGGACCGCCGCGCTACGCCTCCCGCCGCCGCGGTGCCCGGGCCAACTGCCTGGACTGGGCGACCAGTCGCCCCGCCGCGTCCCACACCTCGCCGTCCTCCTCCAGGAAGCCGCCGGCCAGGTTGCGCGTACGCAACGACACCCGCAGCCACCCCGGCACCGGCCTGGCCCGCACATGCACGGTCAACTCCACCGTGGGCACCCAGCCCCGCAGGCCCAGGTCGAACGCGGTCGGCGCGAGCGAGTCGACCGCGAGCAGCAGCGCGAGCGGATCCGGGTCGCGCCCGTCGGCCAGGCGCCACCAGGCCCGGATCTCGCCGCGCCCGGACGGCTCGCCGGCCGCCCAGCGCACCGTCGCGGGATCGAGCAACTGCTCGCTGCGGTGCATGAAGGCGTTGCGCCGGAACGCGGCCGGGAGGGCGCCGTTCGCCGCGCACTCCGCCAACGAGGGGAACTCCGGCGGCCGGGCGCTGGTCCGCACCTCGGCATCCAGTGCGTCCAGGTCGCCGTAGGTGCCGGTGACGTGCACCCGGGTCCGGCCGTCCTGAACGATCCGCGCGGTGCCGGTGGCCAGCGTGCGTCCCGCGTGCAGCACCTCGGTGTGCACCTCCGCCGGTCCGGGGTGCGAGGCGGTCGGGTAGTGGGCGGTGATCGTGAACGGGTCCGGTTGCGGCAGGCTCGTGCCGAGTGCGCGGGCGGCGAGGGCGAGCAGGTAGCCGCCGTTGACACCCATGCCGAACGCCCAGTCCGCGGACAGGGTGGTGTCGAGGACGCCCGGGGCGTCCGGGCGGGCCACACACGTGGTGTCCCGGTCGAGTTCGTAGCGCGTCCCGTCCGGGGTCGGCGCGGTCTCGGCGGCTGCCCGCTCGGTCATGGTGGCCACTCCACGGTGCTCGGCTGACGTGTCGTCAGCGCGCGGCTGACCTCCCGTCAGCTTGACACAGTCAGGCAACCGTCACAGGTACGAGCCGTCGTCACCGTCGTCCGAAACCGGCCGGAGCGGGCCGATCTCGGCGCCCCCGGGCCGCATCGACAGGGTCAGCCGGATTCCGCCCCACAACCCTTCCAGCCAGCCGACCAACTGCGCGTGCACGATCCGCAGTTCGGCCATGCTCGGGGTGTCCGTGCCGGCGAACGGCGCGGCGAGGCGTTCCAGTTCGGCGTACAGGTCGGGCGCGAGGGAACGGCGCAGCTCGGGCAACGAGCGTTCGTAGACCTCCCGGACCCGGTCGCGCCCGGGTTCGTCCAGTGGCGCGTCGCGCAGTTCCTCCATGAGTCGGCGAACCATCTCGGCGATGCGCATCACTCGATCGGGGGCGGGCACCAGTTCGCCCAGCGGACGTCGGTCCTCCCCATCGGGCGCGGCGGCGGGCATCGGGTCGGCCATGCGCCGCCCCTACCCCGAGCCGCTCGGGGGAAACGGTTCGATCTCAGCCCCGCATCCGTGAGGTGGGCGGATTCGGCGGTGCCACCGGCCTCGGCGCACATCCCCGCACCGGCTCGCCGGTCTCGCCCGGCTCCGGGTGCGCCCGCGCCGCCTCCTCCTCGCCGCGAGGCTCCGCCGGCCCACCATCCGTCGTCGGCGCCGCGGCCGAACCCGGATCCGGCTTCGCCGGCGGTGACGGAGACGACGGCAACGGCGACGGCGCCCCGAACTCCCGGGCGTCCACCGCCCGTTCCACCCGCGCGCGGGCCTTGGCGGCGCGCAGCACCACGATCACGCACGCGAGGAACGCGAGGTATGCGGCCGACCCCACCGCCAACCAGGTCCACACAGCCCTCTCCCCACGCCAGCCGGTCACCAAGAGCGATCAACCGAAATCTACCCGTAAGCGAGGCTCGCCCAACGCGTCTCGTGCGCCCGCTTCGTGCGGATTCCGTGGAGAACCTGCGAAGGCTCGCCGCGTGGATCGATCACGGCGCATCCCATGCCCCCGAAGGACGCCCGACACCCGAGCGAAGTTCCCCTCGCGCACCGCGCATGCGATTCCCCACCGCCGCAGCGTCCTGCCCCGAAACCCCCGCCCCAATCCCCCTACGGGGTCGCGGGCGGTTCGGGCTTGTGCGCCAGAAAGGTGGCGATCGTTCGCCGCGCTCCTTCGTCCGGCTCCTGGAGCAGTCGAGAGGTGACGACGAGTCCGGCCCGTTCCAGGAGCGCGACGATCCGATCCGGCGGTTGCAGGTGGGACTCGTAGGACACCGGATGGCCGCCGTATGCCCGCGTCGGTCGCAGCCGCACATCGTCTCCCACATGGCCGGCCACCATCGAACAGCCGCCGGGGGCGAGCGTGCGATGGAACTCGGCGAACACGAGGGGCAACAGGTCCGGCGGCGTGTGGTGCGTGGAGTAGTAGGCCAGGATGCCGCCGAGCTCGTCGTCCCCGATCGCGAGCGCGGTCATCGAGCCCACTGTGAAGTCCAGGTTCGGGTAGGCCTGCCGGGCCGACTCGATCATCTTCGGGGACAGGTCGATGCCGAACGCGGGCACCCCCAGGTCCACCAGATGCGCCGTGACCTTGCCGGGCCCGCACCCCAGGTCCGCGACCGGCCCGCGACCGGCCGCCCGCACGGTCTCGGCGAACGCGGCGAGCATCGCGCGCGACAACGGATCCAGGTCCGCCGGGGGCTTGACGAGATCCGCGTAGTCGCCGGCGACGGTGTCGTACGACTCCCGGACGGCGGCGAGGTAGGAGGGCTCGGTCACGCCGGCGACTGTAGGGGACCGGACGACCGGCCCGCATTCCATGCTTGCGCAACGAGCAGTACCGATATATCGTTGAGCCATCGCGAACGATCGCGATATGTTCACAAAATCGCGGAGCACCCTCGTTCCCTTCGGGGCATACGGGCTGTCCGCGTCGAATCAAGGAGAAAACTCATGCACCGCAGTAAAGGACGCTCCCGTTGGGGCGACGAAGAGCACAACCGCCCGGCCTTCGGATCGTGGGGCCCGCCGCCCCAGGGTCCGTGGGGACGCGGGCACGGTCACGGTGGGCGTGGCGGACCGGAGGGGCGCGGGCGAGGCCGCGGGCGCGGCGGTCGTGCCCGGCGCGGCGACGTGCGGGCCTCGATCCTGGCCCTGCTCACCGAACGGCCGATGCACGGCTACGAGATGATCCAGGAGATCGGCGAACGCACCGGCGGCGTGTGGAAGCCCAGCCCCGGCTCGGTCTACCCGACGCTCCAACTCCTCGAGGACGAGGGCGTGATCGAGGGCGTCGAGGGCAGCGGCCGCAAGCTGTTCACGCTGACCGACGCCGGCCGCGAGGAGGCCGCCGCCCTGCCCGAGGACACCAAGCCGTGGGACGAGGCCAGCCAGGGCGTCGACTTCGAGGCCGTCCACGACATGCGCTCGGCCATGCACGGCATCGGCGACGCACTGCGCCAGTTGATGTCCAACGGCACCGAGGCCCAGCGGGCCAAGGCGCTCGAAGTGGTCACCGACACCCGCAAGCGGCTCTACCTGATCCTGGCCGAAGCCGACTGATGTCGGCCGCCCGGACTCCCGGGCGCCGCCCCCCGGCGCCCGGCCCCCGATCGCCGGTTCCGGCGATCCCCCGCAGCGCGTCCCGACGGTCACGACCGACCGCCGCGGCGCGCTGCGGGCTCGCTCGGTGAACGATCACCGGGGCGAGCGCGTCACCAGGGCGCGACCCGATAATCCTTGAGGAAGCAGCCGTAGGGCGCCTGCCCCCGCTCCCCGCGCACGATCGGGTCGTACACCCGGGCCGCGCCGTCCACGATGTCCAGGGGTGTGCGGAACCCGGCCGCGGCGACCCGCTCCTTGTCCGGGGCCGGCTTCTCGTCGGTGATCCACCCCGTGTCGACGCTCGTCATGTACACGCCCCGCGCGGCCAGTTCCTCGGCGCTGGTGCGGGTGAGCATGTTCAGCGCGGCCTTGGCCATGTTGGTGTGCGGGTGCCCGGCCGACTTGTACGCCCGCCCGAACTGACCCTCCACCGCCGAGACGTTGACGATGTAGCGCCGCTCGGCCGGAGCCGAGCGCAGCAGCGGCAACAGCCGACCGACCAGGACGAACGGGGCGGTCACATTGACGAGTTGCACCTCGAGCAGTTCCACCGGATCCACCTCGTCCACCCGCTGGGACCACGAGTTGGCCGAGGCGCGGTCCGGGATCAGCCCGGCCGGGTCCACCGGAACGGGATCCGACCCCGGCTCGTACCCGGGCACCGGTACCCCCGGCGCCGCGCCGAGTTCGAATCGGGGCACGAACGCGCCCGCGCCCAACGCCGCCCGCTCGGCCGCGAGCAGCGGCCCGTACGCCGACGCGGGTCGACGGATCGTCTGCGCGGCGTTGTTGACCAGGATGTCCAGGGGGCGCCCCTCGGCCACCAGGCGGTCGCACCACGCGACGAGCCCGCCCAGATCGCGCAGGTCGATCGGGTGCACCCGCAGCCGATGCGCCCAGAGGTCGTGGTCGGGCGCGGCGGCGAATCGTCGGCGCGTGTCGTGCGGGAACCGGGAGGTGACGATCACCTCCGCGCCGTCGCGCAGCAGTTTGAGCACCAGTTCGTGGCCGACCTTCACCCGCCCGCCGGTGACCAGGGCCAGTCGGCCGCTCAGGTCGGTGCGCGCGTGTCGGCGCTCCCGGTTCTCTGCGGCGCACGGCGGGCACAGTCGGTGGTAGAAGCCGTCGACGCGTCGATAGGGCTGCTTGCAGATGTAGCAGCGCAGGCCCATCTCGACCACGCCGACGCAGGAGGGCAGCCCGGTGTCGTCCAAGGCGACGTCCTCGACCCGGTCGACGGCGCCGAGCGCGGTCCGCTCGGTCACCTCGGTCCGCTCCCGGGTGCGCAGTTCGCGCTGCTCGGCGCGGCGACGATGGCGGCCCGAACGGTTGAAGGAGGCCAGAGCCCGCTCGATCGCGCGCCGCTCCGGGGCGTCGGGCGCGAGGTCGGACAGCGCGCCGAGCACGGCGAGGCAATCCTCGAGGGACGGGGTGGTGGGCAGTGTGTCCGAGTCGGTCATCGTGGGGTCCCCCGAGGGCATTGCGGTGGCTCCGGCGACCGGCCCTACGGCTCGGAGCCGGCCGCCAGGGGGACGGCAGGCGAATGTGTCGACTGCTCTCCCATGGGCTGACTCCTTCCGCACGCGTCGTGGGCACGGCGCCGTCCGAGACACCGGGCCGGCATATCGGCACACCGCCGACGGATCGTCAGGCTAGCGAGCCTCCGCGCCGGGGGTCACCGGCTTTTCCCCGCCGAGCACGCCACGGGCCGGCCGACCCGATCGCTCAATCCGCCGCTCGCGGCCCCGGTCCCGGGGCCCGTGCGTCCACCACCGCGCGCAGCAGTTCCAGTTCGGACACCGAGCCGGGCTCGCCCCCCGAGACGGCCAGGCGATCGGCCGCCCGCTGGAGTGCGGCGTTGACCGGCGTCGGCACCCCGTGCAGTCGGCCGAGGCGCACGATCTCGCCGTTGAGGTAGTCGGTCTCGATGCCGCCGGTGCGGCGATACAGGCTCTGCCAGGACGAGCCGCC
Organism: Embleya scabrispora; assembly: GCF_002024165.1. Taxonomy (NCBI): domain Bacteria; kingdom Bacillati; phylum Actinomycetota; class Actinomycetes; order Kitasatosporales; family Streptomycetaceae; genus Embleya; species Embleya scabrispora. Next base: position 6,575,009 of record NZ_MWQN01000001.1, on the reverse strand, counting down.
GGGCCGCCGCTCACCGCCCACCGGGCGAACCTGGACCAGCGGGCTGACCGGCGCGAACTCGGCGTGGATCCCGGCCGAAAAGAGCACCGTGCGGGCCTCGTCCATGGCCAGCCGGTCCAGGTTCCCGCCGCGCGCGTTCGGGCCGCACAGCGCCTCGACCGCGTTGCCCAGGTTGGTGACGAGCTTGCCGTACTTGTACGCGGTGATGTCCGCGTACACCTCGGAGCCGTATCCGGCGCCGGACAGGACACGTGACACCTGGGCCGCGAACGCGTCCCGACCGTGCGGGTACCGGCCGATGTCCAGCACCCCGGTCACCGGCGCGGAGTAGGCGTGCACCACGCCCGGTTCCAGATAGGCGGTCGGGCACGCGACGAGTACGCCGTACACGTTGGCGAACATGCGCAGCGCGGTGTCCTCGTTGGCCACGCCGTTCTGGGCGCACAGGACCGGCAGCTCCGGCTCGGCGTGCCGGGCCAGCTCGCGCAGCGCGCCGGCGGTGTCCTGCGACTTGACGCACAACACGACCGCGTCCACCTCGGACCAGATCGGCCGCGCCGCGAGATCCGCGATCGTGGTCACCGCGTCGAGGCGGACCACGTCCTCGCCGTCGGGCGTGCGGACCCGCAGACCGTGGGCGTGGATCGCATCGACGTGCGCCCGCCGACCGACCAGGTGCACGTCGTGCCCCGCCCGGGCGAGGCGGGCGCCGAGGACGCTGCCGATCGCTCCGGCCCCCAGAACCACGAATCGCATGGCCGATCCCTCCCCGACGCGAGGACCCATCCAAACACGTCGAGGCCGCGCCGTGGGGCCGCCGAGGCCGCCGGTTTTCCGGTCTCCCGGAGCCGGCCTCGGCTCAGGTCGGCGCCCAGGCCGGCACGTACCCCCCGCCGCGCTGCCCGGACCCGCTCCCGCCGGCCTGTACCGCCGCGGCTCGCCGGGCCGCCGGCACGTGCTGGATCGAGGTGTGCGCCTCGCCCTCCACCACGGTGCGCCCGCCGCGCGGCTCGAAGCCGCGCCGGGTGAACCAGTCGGCGCTGCGCGCGTACACGTCGGCGATCACCGGTCGCGGACCGGCCAGGACCAGGGCGTGCCGAACCAGTACCGTCGCGTGTCCCTGGCGTCGATGGGACAAAAGCGTACAGACGCGGCCCATTCGCAACAGGCCGTCCCCCTCCTCGGTGAGTCGCAGCGTGGACACCACCACGCCGTCCGCTTCCGCCCACAGGTGCGCGGTCCCGGGCTCGATGTCGCGGCCGTCGGGGTCGAGCCAGGGCTGTCGGCGTGCGACCACGAAGACCCGGCTGCGCAGCGCCAGCAGCCGGTACAGACTCGCGGCGTCGATTTCGCCCGCTGTTCCGTAGAAGTACGACACGTCCATGTGCGGCAGGGTGGCACCACGAGGGCGCCGCGGAGTGATTTGGATCTGCCACGCGGGCAACGCTCGGGTGAACTCTTGGCGGCCGATCGACGGCGACACGAGGCGGCAATCGACGGCGGCACGAGGGGACGCCGGACCGGTCGCGAAGTGGTGCCGAACCGATCGCGAGGGGGTACCGGACCGGTCACGAGCGGGCTCCGAGCCGTCCACGTGGCAGATATCCCACTGCGTTCCGCACCGCCGGCGTGGAAGACTCGCAGGATCGCCCGCTCACCATGTGCTCGAGGATCGCGCGGGCGACCGCCCTGCGAGGAGGAGACATCCAGGTGAGCGTCGAAGAGTTGTCGCAGCCACAGAATCGTCCGATGCCCGAGCTGCGCCAGTCGGGCAAGCTCGCGGACGTCTGTTACGACATCCGAGGCCCGGTTCTCGACGAGGCGAAACGCCTCGAGGACGAGGGGCACCGGATTCTCAAGCTGAACATCGGCAACCCCGCGCCGTTCGGTTTCGAGGCACCCGACGAGATCCTGCACGACATGATCCGCAGCCTGCCGGCCGCGCAGGGCTACTCGGACTCCAAGGGTGTGCTCTCCGCTCGCCGGGCCGTGGTCCAGCACTACCAGACGCGCGGCATCGAGGGTGTCGACGTCGACGACGTCTACCTGGGCAACGGCGTCTCCGAGCTGATCGTGATGGCACTCCAGGCGCTGTTGAACAACGGCGACGAGGTGCTCGTGCCGATGCCGGACTACCCGCTGTGGACGGCGGCGGTGAGCCTGTCCGGCGGCACCCCGGTGCACTACCTGTGCGACGAGGGCGCCGACTGGTATCCCGACCTCGACGACATCGCGGCCAAGATCACCGACCGCACCCGGGCGATCGTGGTGATCAATCCGAACAACCCGACCGGCTCGGTCTACCCGGAGCCGATCCTCGAGGGCATCGTCGACCTGGCCCGCCGGCACGGACTCCTCCTCCTCGCCGACGAGATCTACGACAAGATCCTCTACGACGACGCCGTGCACATCCCGCTCGCCTCGCTCGCGCCCGACCTGCTGTGCCTGACCTTCAACGGCCTGTCCAAGGCGTACCGGGTGGCCGGCTTCCGGTCCGGCTGGCTGATGTTGTCCGGCCCCAAGCAGCACGCGACCAGCTACATCGAGGGCCTGAACATCCTGGCCAACATGCGCCTGTGCGCGAACGTGCCCTCGCAGCACGCGATCGCCACCGCGCTCGGCGGCTACCAGAGCATCAACGACCTGATCCTGCCGGGCGGCCGGTTGCACGCCCAGCGCGATGCCGCGTACGAGGCGCTGACCTCGATCCCGGGCGTGACCTGCGTCAAGCCCAAGGGCGCGCTCTACGCGTTCCCCCGGATCGATCCGGACGTGTGCAAGATCGTCGACGACGAGAAGTTCGTCTTCGACCTGTTGCAGAGTCAGCGGATCCTGGTCGTGCAGGGCACCGGCTTCAACTGGCACCAGCCGGACCACTTCCGCGTCGTGACCCTCCCCCAGGTCGACGACCTGACCGACGCGATCACCCGGATCGGCGAGTTCATCGGGTCCTACCGACAGTGATCCGGCGCCGGCCGCCGGCCGGCCGAGCCCGCGGGCCCGGCGTCGTCGCGACGCCCGGCCCGCGTGTCGTGGGGCGCGGCCCGCGTCCGGCGGCGCGCTCGGCGTCCCCGCTCAGCCGAGCAGCGGGCGCACCGCCAGCGCCTTCACCCTCGGCACCACCGACTCGCCGAGCGCCGCGGTCTGCTCCAGATACCGCGCCCGCGTCGTGGCCGGCAGCGTCAGCGTGACTCCGGTGACCCCGGCCTCGGCCTGCTCGGTCAGGTCGGCCACGATCGCCTCGGGATCGAACCCGTCGCCGTCGAACATGCTCATCCCGCGCGGCATGAAGGTGATGTCGATCGGGTCGGTGCGGCCGACCGAGGCGGCGTACTCCCGGGCGTAGTCGAGCCGGGCGGCCAGATCGGCCAGCGTTTCCAGGCCGGGGGTCTTCAGGTGCCGGGACGCGCCGGCCGGGGCGGGCATCGGCAGCCAGCCGTCGCCCAGGTCCACCACGCGGCGGATCGCCCGCTTGCTGTTGCCGCCCACCCACACCGGGATGCGGTCCTGCGCGGGCCGCGGCCGCATCGTGTTCCCCCCGACGCTCTCCCCGGTCCAGGCCGCGCGCATCGCCCGCAGCGCGTCGTCCAGCACGTCGTTGCGATTCGCGTAGTCGGCGCCGAGCGCGGCGAACTCGGGCTCCAGGTAGCCCGCGCCCACGCCCAGGATCAGCCGGCCCCCGGAGAGCGCGTCCAGCGAGGAGATCATCTTCGCGGACAGGTACGGATTGCGGTACGCCGGGACGAACAGATTGGTGTGCAGGCGCAGCCGGGTGGTGGCCGCCGCGGCGAAGGACAGCGTGACCATCGGGTCCAGCGTGTGGTGGCCGCCGTGGGCGAGCCAGCGGTCGCCGGGGAACGGGTGGTCGGTGGTGAAGACCGCGTCGAACCCGGCGGACTCGGCCGCGCGGGACATCTCCATCACGGCCTCGGCGCCGATCAGATCGGCGCCGGCCTCGACCAGGTGCGTGGGCAGTCCGAGGGAAAGGAACATGGGCGGCAACGTAGCAGCGACCTGACGCATCGTCAGTAACCGCTGCCACAGCGGCCGTCCGCCCCGTTCTCGCGGCACGATCGGCGTCTGCCCCGCCCCGGTCAGTCGCGATAGGTGGTCGCCGGCGGTTTGGCCGCGCCCAGCGACCGGGCGAGCCACGTGTCGTAGAGCCGCTGCCAGGTGCCGTCGGTCTTCATGCGTTCCAACACGGCGTTGAGAAAACGCACGAAATCGTCCTGACCCCTGGGTATCGCGATGCCCTTGACCTCCTCCACGGTTTTGGGTCCCGTCACCTCCAGCTTCGGGTCCTGCTCACGCAGACTCTCCAGGAGCGACGCGTTGGTGTAGGCTGCGGCCACCCGGCCCTCCTGGAGCGCGACCAGGCAGTCGGTCCGGTCGGACACGGCGTAGACCTTGGCCTTGGACTCGGCCACCCGGCGCTCCGGCGTGGTGTTCGAGGACACGCACACGTACTTCCCGGCCAGGTCGTCCAGGCTCTGCACCTTCGAGTGCTTCGGCACCAGGAAACGCAGCGCGTCCTCGAGGTAGACCGCGGAGAAGTCCACCTGTTGCCGGCGCTCGCAGGTGATGGTCATCGCGTCCACCACCATGTCCACTTCGTTCTTGAGCAAGACGTCGATCCGTCGACCGGGTGGGATGGTCTTGAACTGGACGCGGTCGACATCGCCGAAGATCGCCTTGGCCACCTCCCGGGCCATGTCGATGTCGAAGCCCTCCAGTTCCCCGTTCTCCTCGTTGGGCGCGGCGAACATCCGGGTGTTCTGGTCGACGCCGACCACCAGCCGACCCCGATCCTGGATCGCGCGCATCGTCGAGCCGGCCGGCATCGCGCCCGCCCTGGCCGGGCCGGCCGGGGTCAGGCTCCGGCTCGGGTCGCACGGCGGCGCCGGAACCGGGGGCGCGAGTTTGGGATCCGACACCCCCACCTCGATCGGTACATATCGGGCAGACGGCGCGGACGACGCACCCGAGTCGCCCCCGCCGCCGGATCCGCATCCGGACGCGAGGAGCACCGTCGCCAGGGCCGCCACGGGAAGTGACGCTGCATCAAGTCTTTTGGACCACACGGGATGCAGCATCCCAGGTCACGGTTCGCGATTCGTGAGGGCGTTCCCTCGGACCGGCGCCACGGTCCGGCGAGGATCGGAACGGGCCGCGCGGCGGATAGCGTAACCGCACCCGATCACGCGCGACGGGCCCGTTCGACGGAAGGACAATCCCCCATGAGCCACCAGGCATTCGCCGAGCTGACCGGACCGGCCGCGGCCACCTTCGACGAAGTGCTGCGCCGCAACCCCGGCGAGCCCGAGTTCCACCAGGCCGCGCACGAGGTGCTGGAAAGCCTCGGCGCGGTGCTGGCCAGGCGTCCCGAGTTGGCCGACGCGGCGCTCCTGGAGCGATTGGTGGAGCCGGAGCGGCAGCTGATGTTCCGGGTGCCGTGGACCGACGACTCCGGTCGGGTGCGGGTCAACCGGGGTTTCCGCGTCGAGTTCAACGGCGCGCTCGGCCCGTACAAGGGCGGGTTGCGCTTCCATCCGTCGGTGAACCTGAGCGTGGTCAAGTTCCTCGGCTTCGAGCAGATCTTCAAGAACGCGCTCACCGGCCTGGGCATCGGCGGCGGCAAGGGTGGCTCGGACTTCGATCCGAAGGGGCGTTCCGACGCCGAGGTGATGCGCTTTTGCCAGTCGTTCATGACCGAGCTGTACCGGCACCTGGGCGAGCACACCGACGTGCCGGCCGGTGACATCGGGGTCGGCGGTCGGGAGATCGGCTACCTGTTCGGCCAGTACCGGCGGATCACCAACCGCTACGAGGCCGGCGTGCTCACCGGCAAGGGGCTGGGCTGGGGCGGGTCGCAGGTGCGTACCGAGGCGACCGGCTACGGCTGCGTCTACTTCCTCGCCGAGATGTTGCGGGTGCGCGGCGACGACCTGATGGACCGCAAGGCGGTGGTCTCCGGATCGGGCAACGTGTCCGTCTTCGCGATCGAGAAGGCCCGCGAACTGGGCGCGCGGGTGGTGGCCGCCTCCGACTCCGCCGGCTACATCGTCGACGACAAGGGCATCGACCTGAACCTGCTCAAGGAGATCAAGCTGGACCGGCGCGGCCGGATCGCCGAGTACGCCGACCGGGTGCCGCACGCGCGCTACGTCGACGGCGGCTCCGTCTGGGAGGTCCCGTGTGATGTCGCGCTGCCCTGCGCGACGCAGAACGAATTGGACGGGGCGGCCGCCGCGCACCTGGTCAAGCACGGTCTGATGGCGGTCGCGGAGGGTGCCAACATGCCGTGCACTCCGGAGGCGGTGCACGTGTTCCAGGCGGCGGGCGTGCCGTTCGCGCCGGGCAAGGCGGCGAACGCCGGCGGGGTGGCCACCTCGGCGCTGGAGATGGCGCAGAACGCGGCCCGTACCTCGTGGAGCTTCGCCGACACCGACGCCCGGCTCGGCGCGATCATGCGCGACATCCATGCCACGTGCCTGGCGACCGCCGCCGAGCACGACCGCGAGGGCGACTACGTCCTGGGCGCCAACGTGGCCGGCTTCCTGCGGGTCGCCGAGGCGATGACCGCCTTCGGCGTGGTGTGACCCGCCGGGCCCGCCGCCCGCGTACGGGCGGCGGGCCCGACTCACTCGGGGCGCACGGACACGTCCCGCTCGACGGTGCGCCGGAACACCTGCCGGGAGCCGCCCTCGGGGCCCGGTGCGGCGGGTTCGGCGGGGGTGAAGCCCAGGGACGTGTAGAAGGCGCGGGAGCCGCCCGCGACCGCGCCCGGGTGGTCGACCCCGAAGGTAACCAGTTCGACGGTGCCGGGGCCGAATCGGCGCATCGCCTCGGCCATCAGCGCACGACCCACCCCGCGTCCCCGGGCGAGTTCCGACACCACCAGCCAGTGCACCCGGTACACCGGCGCCTCGGCGCCGAACAGCAGGCCGCCCAGGATCCCGCCGGCGGGATCCCCGTCGTCGGGCACCACCAGTGCCCGACGATCCCGCACGTGCTCGTCCAGGGCCGCGTGGAAGCCGGGTTCCGCGACCATCGGCCCGAACCAGTGCTCCACCTCGGCGGCCAGGGTCAGGAATGCGGGCCGATCGGCCTGCTGTGCGAGTCTGACGATCATCCGTCGAGTCTGCCAGGAACGATCGCCCGCCCGGCGAGCCCGTCGCGCGGCCCGCGGCCGTGCGCACCCGCCGCACCCTGCCGGGCGAAAAATCGTTGGCCCCGGCTCCGAGCCCGCTGTTACCTTCGCCGCATCGTGCCCGCGCCGACCCGCGCGGCCCCCTTCTGTGAAATCAGGTGTTGATGCCCGTGCCCGCGCCGAGCGCGCCTCGTACGACCGCGGTCGGATCCGGCACCGGGAAACCTCCCGGACCGCACTGATCCCCCGGTGGGCTCGCCGGTCCACGCACGCGGCGCACGGCGCGTGGCGTGACGGACCGCGGCGACGACCCTTCCGAGACCGCTCGGCGCTTCCTTGCTGTCAGTGATCCCACCTCCCGGCAAGGAGATTCCCGAGTGTCCACCGGCACCACCGATTCCGGCCGGAATCACCCCGCTTCACCGCGCGTCGACACCTTCAAGTGCGTACGCTGCGGCCTGACCGTGACTACCGTCGACCCCGCCGGCGACCGGCGCAACCACTGCCCGAGCTGCCTGCACTCGCGGCACGTGGTGGACCACGTCGAGGGCGGCCCGTCCGAGTGCGGCGCGCGCATGTCGCCGATCTCGATCGCGGTGCTGCGCAACGGCGACTGGATGCTCGTACATCGGTGCATCCGCTGCGACGAGCTGACCTCCAGTGCCATCGCGCCGGACGACAACCAGCTGATCCTGATCCGGATGGCCGTGCGACCGCTGGCCCAACCACCGTTCCCGCTCGAAGTGTTCGGGGAGCTGTGAGCATGGGCCGACACCGATCGAGCGGCCGGCGCCCCCAGCGGTACAAGGACGTCACCCACGGCCGGACCGGGCGCGGCGACGCCTTCCGGTGCGTGGGGTGCCGGCTCGATGTACCGCTGACCGCGCCCGGCACGGCGCATCGCAACCACTGTCCGCACTGTCTGACCAGCCTGCACCTCGACCGCCGCGTCCCGGGCGACCGGGCGGCCGAGTGCCGGGGACGGATGACCGCGCTGAGCATGTCCGTTCGGGCGGACGGGGAGTGGCAGCTGATCCATCAGTGCCGGTCCTGCGGCGAGCTGGGCGCGAACCGGATCGCGGGCGACGACAATCCGCTCGCCCTCCTGCGGCTCGCGCTGCGCCCGCTGACCGATTCGACCCGACCGATCCGCGCGTTGCTCACGCTGTAGGGCAATGCCTCCCACAGAAGCGGGTGGGCGCCGGTCGAGCCGACGACGGCTCGACCGGCGCCCGATCGGCTACTCCATGCCGGTGCGTCCCGGCGACCAGAAGGGTTTGGTGAGCACCGATCCGCGGTTCCAGCCGTGGTCGGCGACCAGGCGGTCCCGGACCAGCTTGACCGTCCTCGCCTCGCCCGCCACATACGCCACCCCGGGGGTGGCGGGCAGCGCCAGTCGGCCCACCGCCTCGGCCAGGGTCGCCGAGGAGGCCGCCGACCTGTCGCCGCGCTCGAGCCAGGTGAGCCGTTCGGCGCGCGGCATCGGCAGCCGATCGGCCGCGCTCGCGGTCTCGATCACCCCGTACACCTCCGCCCCGGAGCGCACCGCCGCGAGCATCGCACCCAGTGCCGGCGACGCGGTCTCCTCGCCGACGAACACGTGGTACGGCGCGTCGGATCGCAACACGAAGCCGCCCTCGGGCCGGCCGAACCGGACCCGGTCACCGCACCGCGCCGCCCGGCCCCACGCGGCCCCCGGGCCCGTGCCGCCGTCGTGGTCCAATACGCACAGGTCCAGCGTCCCGGCCGTCGGATCGTGGGCCCAGACCGAGTAGGTGCGTAGCAGATTGCCCACCCCTTTGCGCCAACCCGCCATCGAGAGCACGTCGTTGACGTGCACCCGGACCTGTTGACCGGGCCGGCAGGTCACCTCGCGCAACCCCGCGTCCCCGATCCGGATCCGGCGCATCCGGGCCGCGATCGGCTCGGTCTCGACGATCGTGCCGGACAGGAACACCCGGTCCAGCAGTCGGTTCACCGGCCCGCGGCGGCGGCCCGCCTCGGGGCTCATTCGGCGCTCCCGGAGGACACGCGGACGGCCGAGGTGCCGACCCGGTCGCGATAACCCACCGCGACCGCGGCGGTGGCCACCAGGACCAGGACGCCGACCGCCAGGAAGCCCATCGACATCGCGTCGGTGAACGAGTCCACCACGCGCGCGTGTTCCGCGCCCCGGGTCCGGGACAGTTCCACCGCCGGCTGACCGTCGAATCGCACGGCCAGAATGGTGCCGAACACCGCGACGCCGAGCGCGGCACCGATCTCGCGCGCGGCGGTGTTCAAGCCGGAGCCCAACCCCGCCTGGTGCCTGGGCAGTTCGGAGACCACACCGAAGGAGAGCGCGGGTGCGCACAGCCCCATGCCCGCGGACAGGATCAGCAGGTAGGCGGCGTAGACCGCGTACGGGGTGCGTGCGTCCACCATCGCCATGCACAACAACCCGACCCCGATCAGGCCCAGGCCGAGCACCACCAACGGGCGGGCGCCGAAGCGTTGTTGCGCCTTGACCGCGACCTTGGGCGCGAGCGCCATGCCGACCGTGAGCGGGATGATCGCGAAGCCCGTGCGCATGGCCGAGAAGCCCTTGACGTATTGCAGGTACTGGGCGTTGATGAAGAACAGCGCGAACAGCCCGAAGAAGCTCGCGCCGATCCCGAGCACGCCGGCCCGCAACTTGGCGGACGTGAACACGCGCGGGTCGAGCAGCGGATTCCTCGCGCGCAGCGCGTACAGCACGAAGCCGAGCAGAAGTCCACCGCCCAGCGCGAAGCCGCCGATCACGTGCGTGGAGCCCCAGCCGAACTCCGGGCCTTCGATGATCCCGTACAACACCGCGACCAGGCCGGCGATCAGCAGCGCGGCGCCGATCGGGTCGAGCGCGGCCGGATGCGTCTCGGTGCGGGGGGTGACCCACTGGACGATCGCGGCGAGTGCCAGGGCGAGCGGGACCATGATCCAGAACAGGCCCTGCCAGGGCAGGTACTCCTGGACCAGGCCGCCGCCGACGTTGCCGAGCAGGCCGCCCAGGCCGACCGCGAGCGTCCACGACGCCATGGCCTGCGGGCGGCGTTCGGCCGGGAAGACGTGCATCAGGATGGACATGGTCGCGGGCATGATCAGCGCGGCGCCCGCGCCGGAGATGCCGCGACCGGCGATCAGCGTGGCGGAGTTCGTGGCGAGCGCGCTGACCGTGGCCCCGGCGGCGAACACGCCGAGCCCGGCGAGCAGCGCGCCCTTGCGGCCGTACCGGTCGCCGAGCGCGCCGGCGGGGATCAGCAGGCCGGCGAAGACGATCACGTACGCGTCGACGATCCACAGGATGCTGTCGGCGGACGGATGCAGCCGGGACGCGGCCAGTTGCGGAATGGCCAGGTTGATCGCGGCGACCATGCTCTGCGCGACCAGCACGCAGGCGCACATCGCGAGCAGCACGGCGCGCGAGGAGCCGGCGCGTTCGGTTTCGGCACCGTCGGCGCGCCGCGCCGCCGTGCCCGGGACGGGCGTGGACATGGGTCCCCCAGGAACTGACTGTCTGCGAAGGAAGGGAAGCACGAGTGGTGCGGGGAACTGCGAGTCCGGACCCCTTCACCGTAGGCTGGGGCACCGATTTACTCCAATGCATGTATCGCATGGAAAGGATGCGTGTGACGCAATCCGGGATGGACCTCAACCTGCTCACCGCGCTCGACGCGCTCCTGGAGGAGTGCAGCGTCTCCGGCGCGGCGCAGCGGATGCACCTGTCCGAGCCGGCGATGAGCCGCACCCTGGGCCGGATCCGCAAGGCGCTGGGCGACCCGGTCCTGGTCCGGGCCGGGCGGACGATGGTGCCCACGCCGCACGCGCTGGCCATCCGATCCGAGGTGCGGGTCGTGCTGGAACGCGCCCGGACGTTGTTCACCGCGGCCGGCGAGGTGGACCTGCGGACGCTCTCCCGCACCTTCACGGTGCTGTCGCACGACGCGTTCACCGCGGCGTGTGCCGCGGAGTTGTTCGCGCGCGCGGCGCGCGAGGCCCCGGGGGTACGGCTGAAGTTTCTGGCGGAGAGTCACACCGACACCCAGGCGCTCCGCGACGGGATCGCCGACCTGGAGGTGGGCGTGATCGACGCCACCGCGCCGGAGGTGCTGACCGAGCATCTGTTCGACGACCGCATGGTCGGCTGCGTCCGGGCCGGGCACCCCCTGCTGCGCGGTCGGTGTACGCCGGAGCGATTCGCCGCCGCCGAGCATCTGATCGTGTCCCGACGCGGCAAGCTGCACGGCCCGGTCGACGCCGCGCTGGCCGAACTCGGGCTCACCCGGCGGGTGGTGGGCGCGGTGCCGACCTACCCGTCCTCGCTGTTCATCCTGCTCGAAGGCGACCTGGTCGGCCTGGTCGCGGCGCAGTTGATCGGCTTGACCGAGGCGCGGGGATTGCGCACCTTCGAGGTTCCGCTGTCGTTGCCCCCGTTGCCGATGGGGCTGGCCTGGCATCCGCGCCACGACGCCGATCCCGGGCACGCGTGGTTGCGCGGGTGTGTGCGCGACGTGATGACGGCGGGCAGGACGTGACGGCGCGCGGTGCGCCGCGCGCGGGTCAGCCGTCGAGGCGCATCAGTTCGATCCGGGTGCCGTCCGGGTCGGCCAGGAACACCAGTTCGGTCGAACCGGTCTCGCTCGGCAGGCTCGCCCGGGTCCCGGTCAGCAGCGTGCCGCCGTGTTCGACCAGTCGGGCGGCGGCCGCGTCCACATCCTCGACCAGGAAGGACAGGTGGGTCAGGCCGAGCTGATTGCGCCGCCGCGACGGTTCGCCCCGCGGTTCGGGCGAGGCGTAGTACAGCAGCTCGACGACCATGCCCTCCTTGGCGATCAGCTGGGAGACCAGGCGTACGTCGCCCTCGACCTCCAGGGTGTGGGCGACCTCGTTGCCCACGTCGTAGCGGGCCACGGGGGCGAAGCCCAGGCCGTCGCGGTAGAACCGCAGCGCCCGATCCAGGTCGGTGACGCACACGCCGAGGTGGGACGGGGTGTAGCTGACGGCGTCGGACACGGCGCGGCTCCCGAGTTTGCTGACGATGCGTCAGATCCAGTGGTGCCCGCACGCTAGCAACGACGGGCGCAATGATCCACCACCGCGTGGGGTCCGCCGGCCGTCCCGGGCTCAGTCGGTGATCAGGTCGCCCTCCAGTACGGTGACCGCCGCGCCGGACAGCCGTACCCGGTCGCCGACCAACTCCACCCCGACCGTGCCGCCGCGCGCGGACAGTTGCCCGCCGGTCATCCGGCGGCGGTCCAGGCGCGGGGCCCAGAAGGGGCCGAGCACGCAGTGCGCCGAACCCGTGACGGGATCCTCGGCAACGCCGACCGCGGGCGCGAACACCCGCGAGACGAAGTCGACCCGCCCCTCCCCCGCGGCGGTGACGATCACCGCCCGATACGGCAGGGTGGCCAGCATCGCCAGGTCCGGCGCCACCGTACGCACCGCCGCCGCCGACGCCACCTCCACCAGCAGGTCGTCACCGCCGGCCGCGACCAGGATCGGCTCCACCCCCAGCGCCAGGCCCAGTTCGGTCGGGACCGGCACCTCGCGCGGCGGCAGCGCCGGGAAGTCCAGGACCACGCCGGCGCTGTCGAGCGACGCGGTCAGCACCCCGCTGCGGGTGGCGAACCGAATCCGCGACGCCGGCGCCGACCCCTGCCCGAACAACACGTGCGCGGTGGCCAGCGTCGCGTGCCCGCACAGGTCCACCTCGGTCTGCGGGGTGAACCAGCGCAGCCCGAAGTCCGCCGCGCCGCCCGTGGCGGGCACCGCGAACGCGGTCTCCGAGTAGCCCAGTTCCGCCGCCACCGACTGCATCCAGGCGACGTCGTCGGCATGTGCCGCGTCGGGCAGGCACACCCCCGCCGGATTGCCCCGGAACGGCCGGTCGGTGAACGCGTCCACGACGTAAATGCGCATGCCGCTCACCGTACCCAACGACGTCGAACACGCGGGCGTACCCAGGACCATCCGAACCACGCCACCCCGGCGACGGCGAGGGTGCCCAGGCCCGCGAGCAGCCACGGCCACCAGCTCAGGTCCACCCGCTCGTCGCCCCGGTAGAGCAGTTCGTCGCCCACCACATCCGTGCGCAACGCGAGCCGGGCGTCCGGGAGTTGCTGCTTGATCGTCTCGGCCAGCGGGCTGTGCACCTCCCCCACCACGCGCGCCCGCGCGTCGTAGTGACCGGCGTCCGCCCACATGCCGTCCGTGCGGTGCGTACGGGCGGCCAGATTGACCGAGAAGTACACCGGCTGCCCGGGGGCCAGCAGCGGCGCGCCGTCCTTGAGGCCGACCACGCCCACGCCGTCCACCCGCAACCGGGTCACCTGGAGCGGCACCCTGGTGGTGCCGGCCACCAGGCGCAGGCACATCTCGCGCCCCGAGGACAGATCGAGTCGCCGGTCCGGCGGAACCGGCCGGAAGGCGCGGCAGTCCACCGCGTCCGGTTGCTCCGGCGGCGGCATCAGCCAGGTCGCCTGCACACCCTTGTCCCGGTCCGCGTCGACGAACCGGGCGGCGTGCCGCAGGTACAGACCGGTCCGGGCCTGGGTCAGCGCGATGCCCGGGTCGGCCGGATCGTCGCGCAGCTCCCGGGTGTTCGGCAACACCCGCTGCAGGGCCGGCCCCGCGCTGCTGTCACTGGCCAGCGGGACGGCGAACCCGGCCACCGCACGGCCCTCCTCGCCGAGCCGGTCGAAGTCCTTGCGCAGGTCCGGGCCCACCGCGTCGCGGGCCGCGTCCGAGATCAGCACGACCCCGTTCACCGAATCCGGCGCGGAGGTGCGCAACACCACCAGCGCGCGTTCGAGCGCCGCGTGCACATCGCTCGGCGGCTCGGCCCGGAGCGGCGGCGCGCCGCCCGCCGGGTTCGCGTCGGCCGGCTCGCTCGGGCGCGGGAGGGGCAGGCGCGCGGCCATCGCGGCCGGGTCGGTGACCGGTTCCAGGCCGTTGCCGTGCTCGGTCGCCACACCGTCGAAGGTGACCAGCGCGACCCGGTCGCGCGCGGTCAACCGGGCCAGGAACGCGGTCAGCGCGGACCTGGCCGTGGCATAGCGACCGGTGCGCCGCATCGAGGCCGAGGTGTCCACCAGGATCACGTAGTTCACCCGCTCCCGGTCCGCGCCCAGGGTGGTGATCAGCCGCTCGGCGCCATAGGGGTCGGGCGGTTCAGTCCTCGCGGTCGGAGGGCGCGCGGCGGCCGCGGCGCCACCCGGCGGCACCGCGGCCAGCAGGGCGATCAGCGCGAGGATCGCCGGTATCGCCAGCACCCGCAGCGCGTCGCCGTGCTTGAGCGCGGCCCGCAACTGCTTGAGGTGGCGGCGGAACGTCTCGAACTCCTCCTGCTCGCGTTCGACGATCGACGAAGCGGCCTCCGGCCCCCACGCGTGCGCGGCGATCGCCACCCGGATCGCGCGCAGTTCCTCCCGGGCCTGCGCCGGGGTGCCGCCGCGCACGATCAACTCCCGTTCCAGGCTGGGCAGCAGCAGGTCGCGTTCGCGGTCGGGCGCGGCGTGCCACCAGCGGCCGACCTCGTGCACGTACAGGTCGCGCCGCGGGCGGGCCGCGCCGTCCACGATCTCGCCCGCCCACACCCCGGCCGCCGCCCGCGCGTCCGCCCCGCGCAGCGCGTTGCGGAACCAGCCGCTCGCGGCGCGCCCGGCCAACTCCGGGCGGGCCCGGGCGATCGCCGCCCACCACGCGTCGTCCAGGCCGGGCAGTTCGGCGAGCCGCGCGTCGGCGAGCACCGCGTCCGCGACCGCGGCGGTGACCGCCGGATCCCCGGCCCGCACCAGCTCGCCGAGCAGTTCGGGGGTGACCGCCACCGCGCGCAGCAGCGCCGCGATCCACCCGGCGAACCGCCCCTCGGCGACCGGCTCGTGCCGCAGCGCCAGCAGATCGGCCGCCACGTAGGGCCCGTCGGTCGGCGCACCGCCGAGCGCCAGCCGCAGTACGTCTGCCCGCACCCGGGCGGCGACCGGTGCCGCGGGGCCCAGCGGCTTCTCCAGGAGCGCGGCCAGTCCGCGCGCGGCGGGGTCGGCGCGCTGCTCGGTGAGCGGGACCAGGGTCGGCCACAGGTCGTGCAGCACCGCGGCGATCGTGGCGGTGTCGGTGCGTCCGGCCACGCGCAGGGTGAACACCGCCTCGGCGGGCGGGATCTCGGCCGGCCGCAACCGCTCGCCCGCGAGCAGCGCGTACGGCGCCAGCCACTCCGGCGCCCGGTCGTCCCAGGGTCGGATCACCCCCAACCACGCGCCCAGGTCGCCGCCCGCGGTGTCCAGGAGGCGGCGCAGCACCACGGGGTGGTTCCACAGCGCGTCGTAGAGCGCGGGCACCTCGGTGGTCGGGGTGGGCCCGAGCAGTCGGCACAGGTCGGCGACCAGGGCCTCCGGCGAGACCACGTCCGCGTCGGCCTTGCCGGCGCCGTTGACCGAGGGTTCGGGCACGCGCAGGGCCCGCGCGTCGAGACCGGCGGGCGGGGTGGAGCCGGCAAGGAGCGGCGGCACCGGGCCGAGCAGGACGTGCACGAGCCGATCCCCGCGCCCGGCCGCCACCGCCGTGTTCCACCCCAGCGCCAGGCTCGCCGGGCGGGCGCGCAGCGCGGCGGCCATGTCCCGGGTCACGTCGTCGCCGTCCTCCGCCCGCCAGCGCTCGGCGATCGGCGCGGCCAGCGCGACATCGCCGCCGAGCAGCCGCTCCAGCGGCGACGGGGGCGGCGACGGCGGCGGCGGGGGTGACGGGCGTGTCGGCGGCGGCGACGGGTGTACCGGCGACGGCGACGGCCGCGCCTCGACGCCCCGCGCGCGCGAGCTCGGCCCGGTCGGGTCTTCGGCGGCGAATCGGGCGGCCTCCCGGCCCGGTTCGGACCCCGGCGCCGGCCCGACCCGTACACCCGATCCGTTGCCGACCCGCACACCCGATCCGTTGCCGACCCCCACTCCCGCGCCCGGTCCGAACCGCGCGCCCACCTCGGCGAGCAGCCCGAGCAGGCGGTCCCCGGCCACCGGCGGGCCCGCCTCGCGCAGCGTCGCGAGCGCGGCCACCAGCGGGTCGAGCCCGATACGGCGGCGCAGCATGGTCAGTTCGCCCAGGTAGGCGCGGGCGGCGGGGAGGTCGGGTACGGCCGGCACGCCGTCCAGGGCGACCCGGACCGTCCCCGGCGCGGGCACCCGGCCGAAGGCGAGTCGGGGGCGCAGCCGGCCGGTGGGGCCGAGCGAGGTGGCGAAGCGCAGTCCGGCGCGGCAGCCGTACGGGAGCAACGCGGTGATCCGGTCCAGGAGTTCGAGCCGGGCCCGGCTGTCCAGGCGGTCGGCGCCGGTGATCACCACGGGGCCGGCCAGCACCGCCGCCGCGACCCCGGCGAGCCATTCGAAGTCGTCCAGGTGCAGGGCGGCGGTCGGCGCCGGTCCCGGCAGCCGCACCCGCAGCGGCCGTTCCCGGTCGGTGGGCAGGTCGATCCCGCGAAAGGCCAGCCACAGCGCGGTGTACGTGGCGCCGGCGGCGGCGATCTCGGCATAGGGCGCGGTGAAGTAGCGCACCCCCTCCGGATCGCGCAGCGTCATCGCGACGAAGGAGTCCTCGCGCCCGGCGCCGGTCACCCCGACCCAGCCGGGCGGCGCGTACTCGTCCAGCGTGGGTCGCACCAACCGTTCGAAGTGCGCCCGCCGTTCGGGTCCCGCGCTGCACGCCGGCACCGCGCCGTCGTGGTACCAGGCCCAATGCGCCCGCAACGTGCCCGCGGTCTCGCGGGGGCGGTCGTGTCGGTCGGTCGCGTCCACGTGAACCTTTCCGTGCGGGATGCCGGTCGAGGTCGGGCCCGGTGCCCGCACACGATGTCAGCGAGGCGGCCGGGGCGTCGGGGTCGGGGGGATCAATCCTGCCGGTGCTACCGGTGTGTGTTGTTCCCCGGGATCGGGCCGGGTGATCCCCGAGTACCGGCCGTTCTGCGCGGGCGCGTCGATCGCGGTCGCCTCCGCGGTGGTCGACGCCGGGTCGGCGCCGGGCCGCGGTGTCGGCGGTCGGCGCAACACCCGGGCGCGGACGCCGTACAGCATGGTGGCGTCGTCGACGGCCAGCCGCCGACGGGACGTGTGGATGTGCCCGTCCCGCTCGTGGCGCGCGGTCAACGTCACACCCCGCCCGGAGCGCGGCCGGCGGCCCCGGGCCAGGAAGGACGTGATCGCGCCGGCCGCCGGATCGTGCTCGTGGGTCCAGCGATGGCGCATGCCCAGAGCCGGGTGTGCCGTGCTCTGGGGGAACTCCGAGCGTTCCTCCTCCATGCTCAGTTCGATGTACACACCGGCCGGGAACCAGCGCCACGCCGCCGTTCCCCCCGCCGCGACCAGTGTCGTCGCCGCCAGCACGAGGGCCCACACCGACCACATGACCGATCCGCGCACCCGGCCCGTGTAGGCCAGGCGGCCGTCGCGCAGGCCCGCGGCGGCGTACGGGCCCTCCACCCGCAGCAGTTCGGCGAACTCGGCGGCCCGGGTGGCGGTCACGGTGCCCCGCACCGTCGTCGACGCGGCGTAGGTCCGCGACCGGGCGAACAGGTCGGAGCGGGTGCGCTCGTGCGCCCGCACCTCGATCGGGAAGTGTCGCGGCACCCCGGGCTCCAGGGTGATCGGGTCGCGCGGCAGCGCCCGATCGATCGCCGGATCGCCGGTGTGCAGGTCGGCGACGGTCAACCGGATGCGGTGTGCCGTGGAGGCCAGAGTCAGGCAGAGCGTGCCTCGGGCGGACAGGTCGATCGGGTCGACCGGCGGCCCGGCGCCGGCGCAGTCGGCGTCGGTGGGGTGAACGCCGCGCGGGTGTGCGGGCGCCGGGGCGAACCGGGCCCGGACCGTCGCGTCCTTGTCCGCCCGCACCACCGCGGCCCCCTTGCGCACGCGCGCGTCCTGTTCGAGGGCGCGCACCCGGGCCGCCTGCTCGGCGACCGAGCCGCTGAGCGTCTCGGCCCTGGGCAGGACCTTGGCGATCAGGTTGACCCCGCGCCCGTTGTCGCCGAGCGGCATCGCGTACGCGGAGATCGGGCCGCGTTCGGCGACCGCCTTCGCGTACTCCTGCCGCAACGCCTCCCACCCCGGCGCCGATTCGTCGGCGAAGCGCGGATTGTTCGGCGCGTACAGATCGGCGTCGGTGAGTACCACGATCGCGGTGGGCGGCCGATATCCGTCCGCGGCGGGAGGCGCCGCGGCGACGATCCCGGACACCGACACCATCGCCGCGCCGAAGTCGCTCTCCTCGTCGTTCGGCTTGGGCAACCCGGCGAGGAACTCGGAGACCGCGGGACCGCCCCGGGGGGCCGCGTCCAGTGGCCGAAAAACGGTGGTGGTCGCGCCGAATCGGATCACCGAGATCCGGTCCCGGGGCTGCATCGCGGTCAGCAGGTTGCGCAGCGCCGTCTTCGCCTCGTCGTAGCCGCCGTTCTCCCGCATCGACGTCGACACGTCGAGCACCATGTAGAAGTCGGCCGGTTGGGCGTCGGCGCCCAACTCGTCCAGGAGTTGCGCGGTCGAATCGGCGGGCGGCTCGCCGTCGGCCCGGCCGACGCCGTGCGCCGGGGACGCGGACAGCGCCAGGACGAGCAGCAGCAACACGGGGGCCACGAACCGGGTACGGGTCCGGGGCCGGCGGGAGTTCGGGGCGATTCGGGACATCGGTCATCCCCCCTTCGCGATGCGCACCGCGCGCATGCCGAGAATGGGTTCCAGCACACCCTGGGGGTGCGGCGGTCCGTCGAGGCGGTTCCCGTGCGGGTCGACGTTGCGGCAACTCTCCGGGTCGATCCGGCCCGCGGAGCGGCGAAAGCCCGCCGCCGAGGTCGCGTAGTAGCGGATCCGGCCGAAGTGCCGCTCCAGGATGCCGGGCAATTCGGCGGCGGCCGGGTACGGGCACGGCCCGTCGCGCTCGCACAACCGGCGGAAGTACGCCCGGGGGTCGCGCACCCGGACCCGGCCGTCGCGGTCCAACTCGGCCCAGGCGCCCAGGCGCGCCTCCCGATACAGCGTCATGTCGTCGATCTTGGTGACGCACACGGCCGGTTCGAAGGGCAACCGGCCGCGGGGGTCGGTGCGCGGCTGGAGGTCGGCGGCGGCTTCGGTGAGCATGCGGTCCAGCGCGCGTACCGCGTCCTCGCCCGCGCCGCTCGCGTCGGTGGGGTCGAACAGCACGATCAGGCCGGTGCAGTCGGCCAGGGCCCGCTTGACCTCGTCCCGCCGGGTGCTCGGGTCCGGCAACTCGGTGATCGTGGCCGCGAATCGGAAGTGGTCGGTGAAGCGGTGCAGCGGCACGAGGCGCGGGTCGCGCCGGAAGAGGAAGCGGTATCGCGTCGGCTCGGCGGTATCGACGCTCCCGCCGGGCTCGCCCGGGAACCGGTGTTCGCTCAGCAGCGCGTGGTCGGTGTGCCGGAGGAAGCGCTGGGTGGCGTCGTCCGTGCCGAACACCTTCCACCGGGGCGGATGGTCTCGGCCGGTGCCGCCGTGCCCGAGTCCGCGTGAGCGCTCCTCGGCGGCCTCGGGGACCATGGCGACGAACGTGGTGCGGCCCGATTCCGGCGCGCCCCACAGGGCTATCCGCTTCTCCAGGACCGCGCCACCGGTCGGCTCCCCGTCCCGGGAGCCGGACGATCGCGTCATCGGCGCACCCCTTTCCCGCCCGACGGCCTGGTGACCACGTCGAGCAGCAGCGGCGCGCCGGTCGTGCCGGTCAGCGCGGCGCGGCCGAATCGCAGCAGGTCGGCGGGTGTGGTGCGGCCGAGCGTGAAACACCCGTCGGCGCCCAGCAGTCGCCACGCCTTCAGGGTGCGATCGTGTACCCGGGGGTCCGCCGCGCCCGCGTATCCGGGGTCGTCGGTCACCAGCAGGTGGCGATCGTCCGGCCGGGCCGCCCGTCGACTCGCCAGGTCCGCGTCCCATCGGCCGCCGCCGTACGCCTGCGCCGGGTCGAGGCCCTGCACGTACGGGTGCGGGCCGCGCAGGCCGACGGTCACCACGAGGGTGGGCCGATGCACCTGCCGGCCGAGCGTGTTCGTGCGCAGCAGTGCGCACACCCGCTCCAGGGGTGCGGCGTACGGGTCCACCACAGGTGTCCCGACCCAGTCGGCGATCGCCGCCCGCGTCGCGTGGGGCGGGGCGAAGTCGACCCGGCGCAGCGGGTCGTGACGGCTGCGCCGGGGTCGGGGGTGGTCGTCGTAGCCGAGCACGGCGGCCTGCTCCCAGCGCGTCGACCGGTCGGCGCGGGCCGCCTCCGCGAGCAGCGCGCGGACGAAGTCGAGCCGGGCGGCGCTCTGTTGGGGGAGCCGCCCAATTCGACCACGCAGAGGAGGTCGTGGGCGGTCGGCGGGGTCGGCTGCCAGAAGGGACGGGGCAGCGCCGCGTCGGCGGCCGGCGGCCCGGCCGGCCGAAGGTCGGTGCGGCCGGTACCCAGCACCCAGGCGGCCCCGCCGCAGACGGTGAGGTCCACCCGTCCCGGGCCGGTCATCCGCACGGTGAGCCGGACTTCGCCGGGCGGCGCGAAGACGGTGACCCGCTCCAGCTCGGACCACCCGGCGGGGTCGGCCACGTCGGCGACCGCCACCGCGACGTCGTGCCCGTGCGGGGCTTCGCCGCGCAGGCCGAGGGTGATCTCGGCGAGCGGGGGGCCGTCGGCCGCACCCGGCGTCGCCCCTCGATCCAGGAGCATGGTGGGGCGATCTCGGGTCGAGTCCTCCGGCCCCGGGTCGACGCCGACCAGGTGCAGTGCGTGGCGAGCGGGCACGTCGAGGGCCAACATCTCGATCACGGCCGGGAGTTCGATGCTCTCGTCGTGGAGGCAACCGCCGCCCAGCACGGCGGCCGGCCGCACCTGCTCCCGCACCACCTCGGCGGCGAGCGCGCACCAGGTCCACTCCGGGCGGCGTTCCACCAGCACCAGGGCCCAGGCCCGCGCCCAGGGGTCACCCGGCAGCGCGCGCCAACCACTCGGATCGGCCCAGTTCTCCCGCAGCGTCGACCGGGCCCTGGGAGCCAATGCCTCGGGAGCTTCGGCCGTGCCCACGGCCGGTCGTCGCCCCACCCCGCCGGCCAGGGTCAGATCGCGGGCCGCGTCGTCCTCGGGCAGCCAGGGCACCACCTCGCGCCAGTCGTGGCGGGTCCGGTTCGCCGACGGCGCGCTGACGAAACCGCGTTCGTCGAGCGTCACCCACTGCGCCGCCAGGTACCGGGTCCCGATGTCCACGAACAACACCAGGTCCAGTTCGCCGGCGGTCAGCGCGGCGAGCAGGGTGAGCACCGCGGCCCGTCCGGTCCCGGGAACCGGGGCGGCGGCGGTCGAGGCCGGCTCGGAGACGACCGGGCCGAACCTGACCAGATCGGCCAGCGCACTGGGCACCTCGGTCAACCCGCGGGCCGGCGCGACCCGGAGCACGGCCGCGTGGTCGAAGGCCCGCGCCGCGTCCTGGTAGGCGGTGGGCCCGGGATCTGCCGGCGGCCACGCGCAGGTCCGGCACGGGCCCGCGGCCGGAGCCGGGCCCCAGCAGACGGGGCACACCGCCTCCGGAATCGTGTACCGGTCGCCCGGCGCGCGCGGGCCCGTCGACGCTGTGCTCACCGGTCACCGACCCGTCGCTGAACTCCCGGCACGAATCCCCCCGTTCGTCCCTTCCGGAGCGCCCCGCCGACGCCTCACCGGTCGTGGAACCCCGGGTAAGTCGACATCGCGGGTCGGCGAACGACCCTGCGTGCCGTGACGACCACTTACCCGCAGTGGTCGATCGTAGTCCCGCGCGTGGCCGAGTCGAAGCGTTTCCCACGGGTTGTGATCGGTCGTCCGCCGGCTCGTGATCCGAGCGTTGGTCAGTCGACCACCACCGGTCCTTCCAGCGACGTCACCGTGCCGTCGAGCCCGGCGAGGATCAGCCGTCCCCGCGCGGCGGCCGCCACGGACACCCCTACGTCGGAGCGGATTTCGGCCAGTCGACGACCGGTGGCCAGGTCGTGGGTACGGATGCCGCCGGCGTCACCGGCCACATGGACCAGCCCGTCCGCCAGGGTCACCCGCAACCCGGGTTGCGGCACGTCGACGGTGTGCCACACCCGACGTCCCGATTCGACGTCGAACGCGTACAGGAGACCGTCGGTGGACACCGCCACCACCAGCCCGGCGCCGACCCCGGGTGTGCTCAACACCCCACCCGGCAACCGCGCCCGCCAGGCGACCTCCCCATCGGCCCAGCGCAGCGCCGCGATCCCGGCGGTGGCGAGCGGGACGTACACGTGCTCCTCGTCGGCCACCGGGGCGGCGTGCACGGCCTCGGACAGGTCCCGCGTCCACGAGGCGGATTCCGGGGGCGCGCGCCACGCCCCGACCCGGCCGGCCCGGTCCACCGCCGCGGTCCGATCCCCCGAGACACACAGTCCGGCCGGTACGCCCGAGCGCGTTCCCCACAGCTCCGTCGTGTCGTTCGCGGCGTCGAGCCACACGACGCGGCCGTCCGAAGTGGCGACGAACACCGCGTCCGCACCGACCGGCCCCGGTACCAGCGCCACCACGGCGGCGTCGCCGACCGTCACCGACGCGTCCGGCCCGAGCCTCCTCGTCGGGTCGTACCGATACAGCCCACCGTCGTCACACCCCGCCCACACCCGCCCCGACGTCACCACCGGAGCGCACCGCGACGGCGCGCCCAGGTGAGCCGTCCACCGGGCCATCCCCGTCAGCGGATCGAGGACCACCAGCATCCCCGCCACGTCCTGCACCACGATCAGCCCGTCCGTGACCACCGGCCGCGCCCGGATCCAGTCGCTCATCCGCGCCGTCCACGCCCGGGTCAGCTCGCGTCGGCGCCACATCGGGCCGTTCGCCCGGGCCTCCAGGCGTCGGGCCCGGGGCCGGTAGTCGGGCCCGAGATGGTGCAGCAGCGTCGCGCCGACCCGGGCGAGCGGGCGGCTGTGCGGGCCGAGCAGACCGACCGCCGCGGGCTCGCGCGCGGTGAGCAGGTCCTGGAAGTCGAACTCGGCGTGGCCGTTGCGCTCGTGCAGGAACTCGGCGACCCGGAAGTACACCTCCAGCGCCGACCGTCGGCTCATCGCGGTCAGCAACGTCTCCCGGACCTGCTCGTCCAGGTCGTACACCACGTCGTCCGCTCGCGCCGCCTCGTCCCGATCCGGCGACTCGACCAGCAGGCCGCTCAGCATCACCTCGGCGGCGAACGCGGGGTCCTCCTGCCCGAGCACCGCCGATTGCACGACGCGCATCGTGGCCGGGCTGATCGGCGCGGCGGCGAGTTTTCCGAGCAGTTCGACGGCGTCCGGGGAGGCGCCGGCGCGGAATTCGGCGAGCCGTACCGCCGGTGTGCGCCGGTCCTCGGCCGGCACCGGGGCGGGCACGGGCCCGCCCGCCGGCGCGCGCGGGTCGAGCACCCACGCGGGGCCCGCGAACTCGCGACCGCGCTCGTCGGTGATCATCCGGGCCCAGCGGGAGAGTTCGCTCCACCGACCGGCTCGGCGATCCGCCGGGTCGTCCGCCCACAGGCCCTCGGGGTGCAGGGCGATCAGCGGGACGGCGACCCGTTCGGGCGGGCCCGTCCAGCGCGTGGTGTGCCGGACCCGAAAGGCCGATCGGCGGGCGGCGCCCGTACCTCGGCTGCGGAAGACGACCGGGGTGGACGGGATCCGCGCGCGGTCCCACCAGCGTTTGGGCAGCAGGTTCAGCAGCACCACGGGACACTGCTTCGCCCACGAGGCGAGCATGGCCGAGGTCTGGGGGTGGGACCAGGCGCGGCCGACCCCGTCGGTGATCACCATGACGATCCGCCGTCCGGTGGGGCCGACCGGTGCGGCGGGTGGGGCCGGCATGCCGAACGGCGTGCGCAGCACCGCACGGCCGGGCACGTCGGTGTCGAGGGACCAGGAACGCACCGCGCGGAACGTACCGTTCCCGTTCACGAGTCGGGTGAACTCGGCGAGCAGTCGTCGCCACGGGGCGATCGAGGGCGCGCTGTCCACGACGAGGGCGAGTTCGAACCAGCGCTCCCGGGCCGGTTCGAGCACCGGCACGATCAGGTCGGTCAGCGCCGCCTGTTCCGCGGTGGCCTCCTCGTCCAGGACCACCGCGTGGGGCGCGGTGCCGTGGGAGCGCAACCGGCGCAGCAGGCGCGCGAGTTCGAGCCGGTCGGGCAGGACCGAGGCGGCCGGCGGCCGGGCCTCGCCGAGCCAGGCGGGAAGGCGACGGGCGACCGCGCCCGCCGGGCCGGTGCCGATCCGCTCGATCGACTCGACGGAGTCGGGCACGGCGGTGAAGGCGAGGGAGGTCTCCGGGCGGGGGCCGCGCACCGCCCGTGGCGGGCGGCGGGCGATCGGCGCGGGCGGGGGCTCCGGTCCGGGCGGGACCGGCGGCCCGGGTCCGCGAGCCGCGGGCGCCGCTGCCGCCGGCGCCGCGATCTCGACCGCCGCATCGGGCGGGGCGCCTCGCGTGCCGATCACGGCGGTCAACCACGCCCAGTCCAGGACCGCGTCGACGGTGACCTCGGCGGGTTCCTCCTCCGCCATCGCTCATCCCCCGTCCAGGTCGTGGAACAGGAGGGTGGCGAGCGTGTCGTTGGTGGGCAGCCGGCCGGCCGGCCCGGTGCGCTCGCGGATCCGGTCGCGGAACTGCAGCGCGTTGAGCAGTTGGTCCGGCGACAGCAGCGGCCCGTCGACGCCGTTCGCCAACTCCAGGTAGTGGTCCAGCAACGACTCGTCCAGGGGCACTCCCTCGGGCAGTCGGCTGCGCACGATGCGCTTGAGCACGTCGCGATCCGGCGCGCGCAGTTCCAGCGGCACGCAGCGCCGCAAAAACGCGGCCGGGAAGGCGCGTTCGCCGTTGCTGGTGAGGATGACGATCGGGAACGCGGCGCAGCGCACGGTGCCGTCGCGCACCTCGACCCGGTCGCCGAAGTCGCCGTCGTACGGTGTCACCTTCGCGCTGCGCAGCCGGGCCCGGCGCAGTTCGGGGATCTCGAAGCGGCCGGTCTCGAACACGTGCAGCAGGTCGTTGGGCAGGTCGACATCGCTCTTGTCGATCTCGTCGATCAGCAGCACCCTCGGGTGCGGGCGGCGCAGCAGGGCGTCGCCGAGCGGGCCGAGGGTGATGTAGGCGCCGATGTCGTCGGCGTCGGCGCCTATCGGGCCCGTCGCGCCCTTGGCGCGCAGGTTCATGTCGTGCAGGCGGGCGAGCACGTCGTATCCGTACAGCCCCTCGCGGAGGGTGGAGCGGCTGGTGATCCCCCAGCGCAGCACCGGGCCCAGGCGCAGGCGGGTGGCGATGCTGCGGGCCAGGGTGGTCTTGCCGGTGCCGGGGCGGCCGGTGACCAGGAGCGGCCGGCGCAGGTAGATCGCGGCGTTGACGAGGTCGTAGACGCGGCGGTTGCCGTGGAATTCGCCCGAGTACGGCTCGCCGGAGCGTTCGCCGGGCAGCGCGGCGGGCTCCGGCACGTGGTCGCCGACGTCGTCGGTGCCGAACAGCCGCCACGGTGGCGGAGCCGGGAGTGCGACCGGGCCGGTCCCGGCCGGGCCCCCGGTCTCGCCGTGGGCGTCGCGGTAGATCCACCACGACGCGGCGGACTCCCCCGGATCGTGGTCCCCGGCGCTGCTCGTCGTGGCCTGGCTCATCGCCCGTCCCCCCTGCCCGCCGGGGCGCCGCGCAGCAGTCCCGCACCCTGCCACGGACGCCAACCGGGATCGTCGAACAACAGCACGACCCGCTCCGGCGGCGTGGCCCTGCGCCCCAGGGTGCGCCGCAGGAGGGTCACGGCGGAAGGCAGTTGCGTCAGTTTTCGGTTCTTTTGCTCCAGTATCCGGTACAGGTCCCGCCCCAGGGCGGCGCCGGAGCAGTCGGCGTGCGCGCCGTTCGTGCCGGCGCACGCGTCGGTACAGGTGGTCCCGTGTGTCCACAGCAGGGCCCAGTCGCCGCGGCCGACCGCGGTCTCGACCGTGCCGGGTCGGCCCGGTCGGTGCTCCCACCGGTAGTCCTGGAGGAAGCCGACGGCCTCGTCGTCGCAGTCGCGGCTGCCGCGGCCGCACAGGTGCCGGTTCAGGTGCCGCACCGCCGGGTTGGCACGCAGGTTCGCGGAGTCGGCCCAGGTGTCGTAGTGCATCGGCCGGACCACGCCGTGCCGCACGATCGGCCGCAGCACCACCTCGTGGTGCTCGCCGAGCACGATGTGGTCGTCGGCGCCGCCGATCCGGACCGCCTCGAAGGGCTCGTTGAACAACTCGGTCGGCACCACCAGTTGCACCCTGGCCCTGGCCAGGGAGGTCCAGCCGGTGCGGATGGTCAGGTAGAAGTCGGCGAGGTGGTCGTCGAGTCGCTCCCGGGGCAGGCCGGTGCCCGAGGGCAGGCCCGGGGGCGCCTCGAAGCGTTCGAGGCCGACGTAGAACTGTGCTTCGGCGTCGTAGCGCACTCGGTCCGGCCGGTCGGGCGAGTGTTCGTTCTCGCGGATGAACATCACCAGCGTCAGCGGTTGCCGCTCGCGCACCTCGGCCGGGCGGAACGCGTCGATGTGTCCGGCCTCGCGCAACCGCTCGGCCCACTCCGCGACATGCGTCTGATGGCATCCGGCGTACAGCCATTCCAGCAGGTGCCGGATCGGATGCCGGCCCGGCGGTCCCGACAGCGACATCAGCGCCTCTCCCCACGCGAGGAGGTCGGCGCCGGCGAAGACCCACTCGGGCACGCCTCGTTCGCGCAGGTAGGTGCGCAGCACGGCGGGTTCGCCGGCGCCGATCTCCAGGTCGGCGAGGAGGGCGAGCAGGCGGTGTCGGTACAGGCCGAACTGGTTCTCCGGATCGCGCTCTCCCTCGCGCCAGTCGGCGGCGCCGGGCCCGCGGTACATCGGCGACTGGCGCAGCGGCCGGCCTCCGGGGTCGCCTGCGGCGAGCCGGGTGTCGATCTCGTCGAACATCTCGCGAAAGGCCGGCACGGTCAGCGCGTCCACTCCCCGCAGGGTCAGGTGTTCGATCAGGGCCGTGGTGAACGCGGGCCGGTCCGCGGGGCGGTACGCGAACTGGCCGTCGTCGGCGGCGAAGACGGCGGAGATCCGGGCCTTGGCCGACTTGTCGCTCGGGCCGGCCGCGGTCAGGTTCAGCGGGATGGCCCTGGGCTCACCGCGACGGTCTGCGCAGGTCTCGAAGATCAGGAACTGGTCGACCCGGCGCGGCACCTCGCCGCATCGGGCCAGGAGTTCGTCGACGCCGATCGCCCGGACCGACAGCCGGGAATCACCCGCCAGGTGGAACGCGGGCAGCTCCAGCCACCGCCCGTGCGCGTCCAGCCGGCCGTGGCCGGTCCAGTGCAGCAGGAACCGGTCGCCGTCCCGCCAGTTCTCCCCGATCCCGCCGATCACCCGCTCGAAGTGGACGTGTTGCAGCTCACCGGGCCCGGCGCCGGGTCCCAGCAGGATCGAATCCCGCGCGATCAGGTCCCGCAGCCGCTCGGCGGTCGGCTTCGACGCGGCCCGCACCGACGCGAGCACGGTGATCCGCTCGGCACCGGCGGCGCCGCTCGCGTGCAGCCACTCGACCAGTTCCAGGGTCTGCGCGAGCGCGCCCGGCAGATCTCCCACGCCGTGCTCGTCCGCCGGATAGTGCTCGACGCAGACGAACAGGGCGTGCACCGTCACCGAGCGCCCTCCACCGCGCGCGCGATCTCGTCGTAGAGCCGCGGGCAGCGCCAGTAGGCCCCGTGGGACCGGGGGAAGGGCCGGCGCACCCGGACCTCGACGTCGCGCACCGCCGTCCCGAAGACCGGTGCGGCGCGGAACGACAACCAGTCGCGGGCGTTCCACACGTTGGTCCACGGAATGCTCAACCGGCTCGGCGGCTCCGCCTGCGCCGGGTGGGTCGCGAGCGCGCCGACCGCGCCGAGGTAGCCGATCTGCGAGCCGACGGTGATCAGCGCCCGTACGCCCGGGAGCGGATGGCGCCGCCGCTCGGGCGTGTCGGGCCCGGCCGCCTCGGCCAGCGTCTCGAACGAGGCGATCCCGCCCAGGGAGTGCGCGAGCAGCACCACCGGCCCCTCGATCCGGGCGATCCGCGCCGCGAGGTAGGCGCGCAGCGTCGCGCCGTGCGCCTGGTAGTGGAGGATGTCGCCGATCGCGGGCACGCTGTTGCCCAGGGTGCCGCCGCGCAGCGTGTTCTGCAGCGGCCAACTCGCGTACATCAGGCCGCTCTTGAAGGTCCGGCCGACCCAGGTGCCGCCGGCGGTGGTGCCGCCGCACGCGTCGCGCACGGCGGCGACCAGGGTGTCGCGCCACTCCGGCGACCACGCGCTCGGCGCCCCGGGCCGGGCGGCGAGCGCCTGCTCGAAGCCGGCCACCACGGCGCGGCCGATCACGTCGTAGTCGGCGCCGGCGGCCAACGCCTCGACCGCGCCGGTGAACTCGGCGGAGTCGGCGACGTCCCGCGCCGCCGCGGCGAAGACGTCCGGCCACTCGGGCGGCACGCCGGGCAACACCGCGGCGAGGTCGATCCCGACCACGTCGTGCTCCACCGCCCAGCGCAGATCCTCGGCCGCCTCGGTCCGCCGCCCGCCGGGCGCCACGCCCGCGGCCACCTCGCGCAGTTCGTGGCGGGGGTGTCGTTCCAACACCGCCCACAACCGCAGTTCGGCCTCCTCGGGGTCGACCTCGGCGGCCGGTCCGCACTCGGCGGGGTCGGCGATCCCGATCAGCGTGCGCAGTTCGGGCGAGACCTCGACGCCGAACGCCGCGCCCCAGTCCACCGGTTCCACCCGCACCCCCGGCAGCCGTGCGGCGACCCTGGCGGTGATGGTGCGGACCGCGGCCGAGTCGGTCACATCGCGCACGCCGGTTCCGTGCACGAAGACGAGCGTGGTCATGGGCTCTCCCCCGGAGTCGATCCCGGTCCGCCCGCCCGCCGTACGCCGGTGATCCGACCGACCCGATGGAGTGCGTTCCGAGGCGTGCGCGAGCGCTCAACTCGTGCAGGCGGGTATCTGTTTGCTCACGTCGCCGCCGGTGTCCAGGAATATCGCGGGCACGAACCCGGTCCTGCCCTCCACGTCGATCTGCGCCCACGTCTTGCTGGAGGAGCCCGCGTAGTAGGCGATCGAGCCCTCCGCATGGCAGTTCGCGCGCACCTCGGTGCCGGTCTTGATCTGCACGACCTTGTCCGACTGGTACGACGTGCCCTTGTACATCACCAGCCAGCCGCCGGTGTGCACGGTGGCCGCGACCGAGCCCGGCTTGGGCCCCGCCGCGCTCTGCCCGGGCCCGGTCGTGGCCTTGCCCGTACCGGACTTGCCCGGACTCGGCGAGGCCGACGAACTCTTGCCGCCGGTCGCGTCCACCGACTTCTTCTTGTCGCCCGACCCGCCGCCGTCCACCGTGAGCAGCGCCACGAAGAAGACGATCACCAGCAGGATCAGTCCGCCGGCCACCATCAGGATCCGGACCGGGTGTCGACTCAGCGCGTTCAGCCCGAACCGCCCGCGCGGCGGCCCGCCGATGGGGTTCGGTGTGGAGAAGAACTCCGCCCGCCTCCGGTTGTCCATACGACCCCCTGCGTCCCCGCGTCGCCCGATATGCGCCTGTCCGCCGGCGAACCCCGCTCGATGGAGGTCTGCCCACAATGCCCATCAGACACCAACGGCGCCCCCAAGACGTACCCATGAGTCCACAAATCGATCGTCGCGACCGGCCACGACAACCCCGCACGACCCCGGAGTCGGGCCGACCCCGCCGCTACGCCGTCGGCAGCCAGTCCACCCGGCCGGCCAGCAGCACGTAGCCCACGAACGCCACGATGTCGATCAGCGCGTGCGCCACGAGCAGCGGCATCACCCGTCCCCAGCGCCGGTAGAGCAGGCAGAACAGCACGCCCATCACCACGTTGCCGAAGAACCCGCCGATGCCCTGGTACAGGTGATAGGAGCCGCGCACGACCGAGCCGATCACCACCGCCTTGATCCACGGCACCCGCAACTGGTCGAGCCGGCGCAGCAGATAGCCGAGGACGATCACCTCCTCGAGGGCCGCGTTCTGGATCGCGGACAGGACCAGGACCGGGATCCGCCACCACACGTCGGGCAGCGTGGTGGGCACCACGGTCAGGTTGGCCCCGGCCGCGTGCGCGCCCAGGTACAGCGCCAGGCCGGATCCGCCGATCGCCGCCGCGACCGCCGTCCCGCGCCCCAGGTCCCACCACGGGCGGGTGCGGTCCACCCCGAGTACGCGCAGCGAGGAGCCCTCGCGCATCAGCAGGTGCGCGACCAGGAAGACCGGCACCAGCGCGGTGGCGATCCCGAACAGTTGCCAGGCCAGGTCCAACCAGGGCCGATCCACCGCGCGCGAGCCGTTCAACACCGCGGCCTTGTGGCCGAGCCCGCCCGGCGCGGTCAGCGAACCCAGGAAGGAGATCAGCGAGGAGACCCCGGACGCCCCCAGGGACAGGGCCAGCACCAGCACCACCTCGGAGCGCAGCACGCGGCGCCGGGGCTGGGTGGGCGTCTCGACGGTCTCGGACGCGGGCTCGGTGATCACAGGCACACGGTATCGAGCGCGGACAAGCCCGTCGTCAGCCCACGGGCCACGTGTGCACCGGGTCACCGCCGCGCATGTGCTCGGCATAGCGCAGGGTCATCGCGCGCAACGCCTCCAGTCGGTCCATGCCCTTGGCGTCGCGGTAGTGGTGGTACTGCGCGCTCTGCCAGCCGGCCCCGTTGACCCGCAGGAGGCAGCGCTGCTCGATGATGCCCAGGTACTCGTCCCGCTCGCGCGGGTCGATGCCCCACCGGTCCAGCCCCTCGTACGCGCGCGGCAGCAGGTCGTCCAGGACCAGTCGGGTAACCGGAACGGTGCCGTGTCCGGGCCAGTTCAACTCGGCGTCGATGCCGAAGCGGGCGCCCGCGTGGAAGTTGCCGGTGGCCACCTCGAACGGCATCCGCTCCCACACCGGGTGGTCGTCGTCCACCAGCGAGCGCACCAGGCCGTAGTAGAACGCCGCGTTGGCCATGATGTCGACCACGGTCGGTCCGGCCGGCAACACCCGGTTCTCCACCCGCAGATGCGGTTTCCCGCGTGCGACGTCGTAGACCGGGCGGTTCCACCGGTAGATGGTGCCGTTGTGCAGCTTGAGCTCGCGCAGATGCGGCACGTCGCCCCGATCCAGCGCCTCGATCGGATCCTCGTCGTCGCAGATCGGCAACAGCGACGGGAAATACCGCAGGTTCTCCTCGAACAGGTCGACCACCGAATCGATCCAGCGTTCGCCGAACCACGTCAGCGGCCGGACACCCTGCGCGATCAATTCCTCCGGCCGGGTGTCGCACGCCTGCTCGAACAGGATCGGCCGGGTCTCGCACCACAACTCGCGACCGAACAGGAACGGCGAGTTCGCGCCGATGCCGCACTGCACTCCGGTGATCGACTGCGCCGCGTTCCACAGCGGGGCGAAATTGCGCGGCGTGACCTGGAGGTGGAACTGCACGGACGTGCACGCGGCCTCGGAGACGATCGTGGTGGAGGTGGTGTCCAGCCGCTCGACGCCGTCGATGCGCAGCCGGATGTCCTCGCCCCGGGCGTTCAGGATCTGGTCGTTGAGCAGCGTGTAGCGCGCGTTGTCGGATATCGTCTCGAACGCCATGTGCGCGTCGGTGAGGGTCGGCAGAATTCCGATCATCACGATCCGCGCGTCGAGTTCGGCGGCCTTGCGATCCGCGTAGTCCAGACTCGTGCGCAGTTCCTCCACCAATTCGGAGAACACCGGTCCGGTCAGCCGGTGCGGCGGAATGTTGACCTCGATGTTGAACAGGCCCAGTTCCGTCTGGAAATCGGGGCTGGCTATCCGCCGCAGTACTTCGGCATTGCTCATCCGGGGCCGGCCGGCGGCATCGGCCAGGTTGAGTTCGATCTCGACACCCATGAGCTTTCGAGCGCTCTCGAACCGGTTCTCGTCGAGCATGCGCTGGAGCGTTTCCAGACATCGACGCAATTTGTGCCGGTAGCGCTGCCGATCGGACCTGCCGAACTCGGTGACCTCGACCTTTTCGCCCATGAATGCCCCTCCCCAGGAACCCGGCTCCGGTAGGGAGCCGGTCGAGTGGTCGCAATCCGGTACCTGTCGGATCGGGACGTGCCGAACGTTCCCGCCGACGTTCCCCCCAACCGATGCATCGGGCCGACATTGGGAACATTACCGATCGACCGTGACGAAACACAGGGGAACCACGAGGCCGACAACCACGTCACTGATCACATCGAGGAAGCATCCGGTGGTGGATCTTCAAGCCTTGTCGGCGATCACCTAGGGTGGCCTCTTCCCAAGGCGCCGAAGCGAGATCTTTTTGGGGGTTGTCGTGCGGGGGTTGATTCGGGCACTGCCGATACAGGGTCTGCGATTCCAGGCAGTGGTCACGGTCATCGCGATCCTCGTCTGTGGCGCACTCGTGTGGAATGTCGCCGGCGACGGCCGCTGGTCGGCGGCGGCCTCGCCCAGGGCCGGCGACGCGCCCAAGGAGATACAGGCACCGCTGCAACCGGGCAGCCCGAACGCGCAGGAGCCGGCCACGCCGCCGGCCGCGCAGCAGCCGCCGGCGGACGCCACTTTGGTGAGCAAGGTCAAGGGCGAGGGCAAGGTGGTCGCCCTGACCCTGGACGACGGGCCGTGGCCGGAGTGGACCGACAAGGCCCTGTCGATCCTCGCCCGCAACGACGTCAAGGCCACCTTCTGCATGGTCGGCCAACAGGCCAAGGACCACCCGGACCTGGTCCGCAAGGTGGTCGCGGCCGGCCACACGTTGTGCAACCACAGCATGACGCACGACATCAACCTGAAGAAGCGCACGCCGCAGGAGATGCACGGCCAGATGCAGGAGACGCTGGAGTGGATCCACAAGGCCTCCCCCGGAACGCCCGTGCGCTGGTTCCGCGCTCCGGGCGGCAACTGGTCCGAGGAGGTGCGCCAGACCGCCGCGTCACTGGGCATGGGCTCACTGCACTGGACGGTGGACACCAACGACTGGCAGAAGGCCGGCGTCCCCAAAATGCTCCAGAACGTCCACGGCCAACTCGGCCCCCGAGGCATCATCCTGTGCCACGACGGCGGCGGCGAACGCAGCCAAACCATGACAATGCTCGAACAAATAATCCCCGAACTAAAGTCCAACGGCTACACCTTCGTAACCCCATAACCAAGCCGCCCCCCAAGCCCAAAACCCCACCCGGGGCAACCCACCCAGCCCATCCGGCGCAACCCACCCAGCCCGTCCGGCGCTTGAGGACAAAGCCCCACCAAACCGCAGCCTCCCCGCACAACACCACCAACCCCAGCCCGTCCGGCGCAACCCACCCAGCCCGTCCGGCGCTTGAGGACAAAGCCCCACCAAACCGCAGCCTCCCAGCACAACACCACCAAATCCAGCCCGTCCGGCGCTTGAGGACAAAGCAACCCACAACCGCAGCCTCCCCACCCGGGGCAACCCACCCAGCCCGTCCGGCGCTTGAGGACAAGGCCCCCGGATGGGCGGCCGAACGCATACTCCCGCGCCCACCGGGCACGAGCGCACGGGCGCAAGCGGCGCCGCTCGCTCCCCCCCGGAGGCCCCCATCGACACCCCCCTCGCCATCGGCCTCCTCCTCGTCCTCATCGCCGGCAACGGCATGTTCGTCGCCGCCGAGTTCTCCCTCGTCACCGTCGAGCGCAGCGACGTCGCCGCCCGAGCCGAAGCCGGCGACCGCGGCGCCCGTCGCGTACTCCACGGCCTGCGCACCCTGTCCTTCCAACTCTCCGGCGCCCAACTCGGCATCACGCTGACCTCGCTGATCGCCGGCTACCTCGCCGAGGCCGCGTTCCGCCTCCCGAGGTTCGCCGCCCTCGTGCTGGCCTCCGCCTTGCAGATGGTGCTCGGCGAACTCGTGCCCAAGAACGCCGCGATCGCCCGCCCCCTGGGCGTCGCCCGCGTCGCCGGTCCGTTCCAGATCGGCTTCTCCCGGCTCTGCCGCCCGCTGATCGTCTTCCTCAACGGCTCCGCCAACGCCCTGGTGCGAAGGCTCGGGATCGAGCCGCAGGAGGAACTCGGCTCGGCCCGCTCCCCCGACGAACTGGCCCAACTGGTCCGGCATTCGGCCCGCGCCGGCGCGCTGCCCGTCGGCACCGCCCGGATCCTGAACCGCGCCCTGCGCTTCGCCGGCAAGCAGGCCGCCGAGGCGATGACCCCCCGCACCGAACTGGTCACCCTGCCCGCGACCGCGTCGGTGACCGAACTCCTCGACACCGCCCGCGCGTGCGGCCACAGCCGGATCCCGGTGCGCGGCCAGGACCTGGACGAGA
This sequence comes from Embleya scabrispora, assembly GCF_002024165.1. NCBI lineage: Bacteria > Bacillati > Actinomycetota > Actinomycetes > Kitasatosporales > Streptomycetaceae > Embleya > Embleya scabrispora. The sequence continues at coordinate 6,540,536 of NZ_MWQN01000001.1, read as the reverse complement.
TCGTCGGCGTGGCCGTGGTCCGCGACGCGCTGCGCGTGCCCGCCGCGGAGCGCCCGCACACCCCGCTCACCCGGATCGCCCGTGCCCCGGTCCTGGTGCCCACCTCGCTCGACCTCCAACGCGCCGTCGAGCGCCTGCGCGAGGGTCGCACCCAGCTGGCCGTCGTGGTCGACGAGTACGGCGGCACCGCCGGCATCCTGACCGCCGAGGACCTGGCCGAGGAACTGGTCGGCGACCTCGCCGACGAACACGACCCGGCGGACGAGCCGGACGCGCCGCCGCAGCGCCCCCCGAGCACCCACGTGCTGCGCCTGTCCGGCCTGCTGCGCGCCGACGAGGTCGAGGAGGCCGCCGGCTGGCGCATGCCGGTCGGCGACTACAACACGCTGGCCGGCCTGGTCCTGGCCGAGCTGGGCCGGCTGCCGCAGGTGGGCGACCACGTGGTCGTGGCCGGCCGGCGGCTCACCGTGGTCCGGATGGACCGCCACCGGATCGACGAGGTGGAACTGCGGACGGAGATCGACGAGTGATGGGCGACCTGCTGCTGTCGCTGGTCCTGCTCGCGGCCAACGCGTTCTTCGTCGGCGCCGAGTTCTCGGTGATCTCCGCCCGCCGCACCCGGATCGCGCCCCGGGCCGAGGCCGGCTCGCGCCGGGCGACGATGGTGCTCACCGCGATGGGCCGGCTGTCCACCATGCTCGCCGCCGCCCAACTCGGCATCACGGTGGCCTCGCTCGGCCTGGGCGCGGTGGCCGAGCCCGCGCTCGCACACCTGCTCGGCACCCCGATCGAGGCGCTGGGCCTGCCCGCCGGCGCGGTGCATCCGATCGCCTTCGTGGTGGGCCTGGCCGTGGTGGTGTTCTGCCACATGGTGCTCGGCGAGATGGTGCCCAAGAACATCGCGCTGGCCGGGCCCGAGGAGTGCGCGATGTGGCTGACCCCGCCGCTGTTGGTGTTCGCCCGGGTGACCGCGCCGATCCTGTGGTTGTTCAACCACATCGCCAACCTCTGCCTGCGCGTCTTCGGGGTGCGGCAGGTGGACGAGGTGCGCAGCGTGTACACCGCCGAGGAACTTCCGGCGCTGCTCGCCGAGTCGCGCGAGCACGACCTGCTGGACGTGGACGAACACGACCGGCTCGCCGGCGCGCTCGCGCTGCACTCCGGCACGGCCGGCGAGGTGCTGCACCCGTGGTCCGACGTGGTGGCGCTGCCCGCGCCGGTGTCGGCGGCCGCCCTCGAAGAGGTCGCGGTGCGCACCGGTCTGTCCCGCTTCCCCGTTCTGGACCCGGCCGGGCGCCCCGAGGGCTACGTCCACGTCCTCGACGTGCTGGCGCCCGAAACGGATGCTTCGGTACCGGTCTATCCGCTTGTCACCGTCACCCCGGACACCGCGCTGACCGGCCTGTTGGCCCGCATGCGCGGCTCCCGCACCCACCTGGCCCTGGTGCTGGCGCCGGACTCCGCGCCACTGGGCCTGGTCACCCTCGACGACGTGATGTCCTCGCTTTTCCCCTGATCGAGACTGTTCCAAAAGGTCTTCAAACGGGTGTCAGTTCGCAATACACCGTTACTTTTCGCAGCCGTTTCGGTACAATGCGCTGACCGGCCCTGCCGGGTCCCTCTGAACGCCGCCGGGTCGTCCCCCGGTCGGATACCCGGTTCCCCACAGCACAGCGCCGCTTTCCCCTCCCCGGATTTTCCGGGTTTCTTGGACTCTGCATCGAAATGAGGCGGTCTCATGGTCCTGCGTGTGCCCGAGGCTCCCGAATCGGCCCGACGAGCGGCGCGAGCCGTGCTCGATTCCCGTGAATCGCTTCCCGCCGACTGCCGCACCGAGCAAGCCGCGCTCACGGCCGGATTCCCGCACCGCGTCTTCGAGATCGACCTGCTGGACCTGGTCTCCGAGCGCGGTGTCCGCAGCGCTCGGCAGGTGGGTTGGCGCTGGCTCCTGTGGTCCGGGGACACGGTCGTCGGCGGCATCGAGGTCCGCACCGGTCCGACCGGCCACGGCGTCGGCCGATTCGTCGAGGGCCCGTTCACCGTCGCCACCGCGCCCGCCGCCGCAGCGGCCCGCGCACTGCCGCAGACCATGCTGCGCCGCGACGAGGCGCGCCTGCTGAACGTCCCCGGGATGTACATGGTCGCGCTGTGGCTGGCGGACGAGGCGGGCGGTGTCGACCTGCTCATCCCGCTCGCCCCGGCGCCGTGCGGGGTGCAGGCGCTGCGCGGATACACCGCGGCCGAACTGGCCGAGGTCCTGGCCGCGCGTACCCGCCGGCCGGCCGCCGTGGGGGCTGCGGACAGCTGATCACACCCCGCCGTTCACACGTGTGGTCACATCTTGGGCGCAGTCGGGTGAGAACCGCGATAAGTCCTGCGCGAGGCGGTTTCAAGGCGGAGACTGTGATCTGCCGGGCAATGGGGCCCGGCGCGCTCCGCGCAGACAGAGAAGGTACGAGGATGTGCCAGCACCGACCGCATTGCCCCCCGGCGGACAGCCCCGATCGTGAGGCCGCCGCCGTTGTGGCCGCTCATTTCGAACAGGGATGGAGCCTGCTGTGCAACGGCGTCGTCCTGTTCGAGGACACGGGCGAACTGCTGCCGGACGGACGCACCATCGCCCCGCACCGACCCCGGGTGGGGTTGGTTTCGGCGGCCTGAACCGTTCGCACGGCCCTGACGAGCCGGAGGTCCCTCGGAACGACCTCCGGCTCTCGTCTGCCCGGAACCCGGTCCGGCGGCGAATCGCAGCGGCGGCCCGGGGTCCCGATACAGTCCGAGCGGCACCGGCTACGCGCGACGACTCGGAGTTTTGTCCCCATGGGCATTGGCGACACTGGCGACACCCCTCGGCCCGGCCGCCCGCGTGACCCGCGCACCGACGAGTCGATCCTGGCCGCGGCCCGCGAACTGGTCGCGGAGCAGGGGTACAACCGGGTCAGCATCGACGCGGTCGCCCGCCGTGCGGGGGTGACCAGGCCCACCGTGTACCGCCGCTGGCCCTCGAAGGCGCACCTGGTGCACGAGGCGGTGTACCCGGCCCGCGAGATGAGCTTCCGGCCGCTGCCGCACGAGGACTTCGCCACCGGCGTGTCGCGCTTCGCCGAGGCCGCGCTCGACTCCTTCCGGCGCCCGGAGACCGCGGCGGCGGTGCCCGGGCTGCTCGCCGAGTACCGCGACCAGCCCGAGCTGAAGGATCTGCTCGTGGCCCGGATGGATCCGGTCCGGGCGATCTTCCGGGCCTTCGTCGCGGACGCGATCGCGCGTGGCCAGGCCCGGCCGGACCTGGACGCGGATCTGTTGTTCGAATCGCTCAGCGGCGCGCTGATGTTCGGCGTCCTGGGCAGCGACCTGGCCACGAAGCCCGGCTTCGCCGCGTCGGTGGCGCGCCTGCTGACACACGGCGCGGCCCGCCCCTGAGCGGTGCTCGGGGACGGGCCGCGCGGGCCTGCGGCTCAGTTGGCGCCGTACGCCTCGACCGGCGGGCACGAGCAGACCAGGTTGCGGTCGCCCTGGGCGCCGTCGATCCGGCGCACCGGCGGCCAGTACTTCTCGGCCGGCACCACCCCGGCGGGGAAGACCGCCTCCTCGCGCGTGTAGGCGTGCGCCCACTCGCCGGCCAGCAATGCGGCGGTGTGCGGAGCGTTCGCCAGCGGGTTGTCGTCGGCCGGCAGCTCGCCCGAGGCGACCCGGTCGATCTCGCCCTTGATCGCGATCATCGCGTCGCAGAACCGGTCGATCTCGTGCAGGTTCTCGCTCTCGGTCGGCTCGATCATCAGTGTGCCGGGCACCGGGAAGGACATCGTCGGCGCGTGGAACCCGTAGTCGATCAGCCGCTTGGCCACGTCGTCCACGCTGACGCCGGTGGCCTTGGTGATCCCGCGCAGGTCGATGATGCACTCGTGGGCGACCAGGTCGTTCGGGCCGGTGTAGAGCACCGGGAAGTGCGGCGTGAGCCGCTTGGCGATGTAGTTGGCGCCGAGCACGGCCACCTGGGTGGCCTCCTTGAGCCCCTCCGGGCCCATCAGGCGCAGGTAGGTCCACGGGATCGGCAGGATCGCCGCGGAGCCCCACGGGGCCGCCGAGATCGGTCCCACGCCCGTCTCCGGGCCCGCGGTGGGCTGGAGCGGGTGGTTGGGCAGGTACGGCGCCAGGTGCGCGCGCACCGCGACCGGGCCGACGCCCGGGCCGCCGCCGCCGTGCGGGATGCAGAAGGTCTTGTGCAGGTTCAGGTGCGACACGTCGGCGCCGATGGCGCCGCCGGGCTGGGCCAGTCCGACCAGCGCGTTCAGGTTCGCGCCGTCCACGTACACCTGGCCGCCGGCCTCGTGGATCGCCGCGCACACCTGCTCGATGCCCTCCTCGAACACGCCGTGCGTGGACGGGTAGGTCACCATCAGCACCGCGAGGGTGTCCCGGTACTGCTCGATCTTCGCGTGCAGGTCGGCCAGGTCCACGTCGCCGTTCGCACCGGTCTTGACCACCACCACGCGCATCCCCGCCATCACCGCGCTGGCCGCGTTGGTGCCGTGCGCGGAGGAGGGGATCAGGCACACGTCGCGCGCGGTGTCGCCGTTGGCGTGGTGGTACGCGCGGACCGCGAGCAGCCCGGCGAGTTCGCCCTGGGAGCCGGCGTTGGGCTGGAGCGAGACCTTGGCGTAGCCGGTGATCCGGGCCAGCGAGTCGGCCAGCCCGTCGATCAACTCCAGGTAGCCCGCCGCCTGGTCGACCGGCGCGAAGGGGTGCATGTTCGCGAACTCCGGCCAGGTGATCGGCTCCATCTCGACCGTGGCGTTGAGCTTCATCGTGCACGAGCCGAGCGGGATCATGCCCCGGTCGAGCGCGTAGTCCTTGTCCGCGAGCCGACGCAGGTAGCGCAGCATGTCGGTCTCGGAGCGGTGCGTGTGGAAGACCGGGTGGGTCAGGAACTCGGTGTCGCGCAGCAGCCCCGAGGGCAGCGTGTCGGCGGTCTCCGCGTCGAGCGCGGCCACGTCGCCGCTCACCCCGAACGCGCCCCAGACCGCCTCGACGTGCGCCCGCAGCGTGGTCTCGTCACACGTGATCGCCACGTGGTCCGCGTCCACCGGCCGCAGGTTGACGCCGGCCGCGCGGGCCGCCGCGAGCACCTGCTCGGCCCGGCCCGGCACCCGGGCGGTGACCGTGTCGAAGAAGTCGCCGTGCACCACCTCGACGCCGCCGGCCCGCAGCCCGCCCGCCAGCACGGCCGCGTAGCGGTGCGTGCGGCGCGCGATCGAGGCGAGCCCGTCCGGCCCGTGGTAGACGGCGTACATCCCGGCCATCACCGCGAGCAGCACCTGTGCGGTGCAGATGTTGCTGGTCGCCTTCTCCCGGCGGATGTGCTGCTCGCGCGTCTGCAGCGCGAGCCGGTACGCGGGCGCGCCGTCGGCGTCCACCGACACCCCCACCAGACGGCCCGGCATGCTGCGGGTGAGCTTCTCGCGGACCGCCAGGTAGCCCGCGTGCGGGCCGCCGAAGGCCATCGGCACCCCGAACCGCTGGGTGGTGCCGACCGCGATGTCGGCGCCCATCGCGCCGGGCGCGCGCAGCACGGTGAGCGCGAGCAGGTCGGCGGCGACCGCCACCAGGGCGCCCTGCGCGTGCGCGGCCTCGATCACCGGGGTCAGGTCGCGGACCAGACCGTCGGTGCCCGGGTATTGGAGCAGTACCCCGAAGCAGCCGCCTTCGGGCAGTCCGTCGGCGGTGTCGGCGACCACGACCTCGATGCCCAGCGCCCGCGCGCGCGTGCGCACCACGGCGACGGTCTGCGGCAGCGTGGCCGTGTCCACGACGAACACGTCGCTCTTGGCCCGCCCGGCCCGGCGGGCCAGCGTCATCGCCTCGGCGGCGGCGGTGGACTCGTCCAGCAGCGAGGCGCCGGCCACGTCCAGGCCGGTCAGGTCGGTGACCACGGTCTGGAAGTTGAGCAGCGCCTCCAGCCGGCCCTGGGAGATCTCCGGCTGGTAGGGCGTGTAGGCGGTGTACCAGGCCGGGTTCTCCAGCACGTTGCGGGTGATCACCGGCGGGGTGAAGGTGCCGTGGTAGCCGAGCCCGATCATCGAGGTCAGCACGGTGTTGCGGGAGGCCAGCTCGCGCAGTTCGGCCAGCACCTCGGCCTCGGTGCGCGCGGCCGGCAACTCGAAGCCCGCGAGCGCGCGGATCGCGGCCGGCACCGCCGCGTCGGTCAGCTCGTCCAGGGACCCGTAGCCGATGGCGGCGAGCATCTTCGCCTGTTCGTCGGTGTCCGGACCGATGTGCCGGCCGGTGAACGGCGACGCGGCCTCCAGGCCGGTCAACGAGCCGGGGCCGGAGGGGAGTACGGCGTGAGCACGCGTCGGGGCAGGGGTGCGCGGTGTCATCGCGAAAGGCCTCCTGGATCGCTCCTGGACGGACACGCGGGTCGCGCGCCCACCGGCCTCCCCCTCTGTCATCGGTACCTGAGAGCTTCACCCCGCCCGGAACACCGGCGGGGCCGGTCCCACGAACGCGATTTGCACCGTCGGCGAGGATCCGACCCGACTCGGCGAGCCACGTGCGGATCCTGCTTTCCAGAGTGCCCACGACCACGCGGTACGGGTGCCTGAGAGATTCCGGGGAGGAGTTGCTCCTTCGGCGCCTCGTGCGGACGACACGAGGACTCTCCCGCGCGAACGTAATGGGCGGCTTCAACGGTATCAGCGTGGCATCGGGTACGGACGGGACGCCAGGCCGGAGGTGCGGGGGTTGTCAGGTCGGCGGGTCCGGCGGACCGAGGTCGCCGGGACCGGCCGGCCGGTCGCCCCGGTCGCCGCCCGTGCCCGGCAGGGGCAGCGGCTCCCCCGGTCGCAGCGCCGGGTCGGCGAGGGCGAAGGTGCGCACCCGGCCGGGTTTTCCGCCCGGGACCTCGAAGCGCACCGTGACGCGCCCGACGCCGCTGCCCTGGACCCAGCCGGGGCCGAAGTCCTCGTGGACCACGTCCTGCCCGGGGGACCAGGAGACCCGCCCGGGGCCGGCCTCGGCGGGCTCCTCCCCCGTCGGCTCCGCGTCGTCGTCCTCCGCCGGCTCCTGTGCCGGCGCGTCGGCGGCGCCGAACAGGTCCTGCTGGGCGAAGTCGGCCAGGCCGCTGACGCCCACCCCGAGCAGCCGCACCCCGCCGGTGACGTCCACCTGGGCGGCCAACCGGCGGATCGTCTCGCGCACCACGCCCGGGTCGTCGGTGGGGCCGCGCAGCGTCTCCGAGCGGGTGAGCGTGCTGAAGTCGTAGCGGCGCAGCTTCAACACGATGGTGCGACCGGAGCGGCCGGCCGCGCGCAGCCGCTCCACGCAGCGGATCGAGAGGCGGTCCAGTTCCCGGGTGATCCGCTCGCGGTCGACCAGGTCGGTGGCGAAGGTGTCCTCGACCGACACCGACTTGGCGTCGCGGTCGGCCACCACCGGGCGCGCGTCCAGGCCCGCGGCCAGTACGTACAGGCCGTGTCCGTGCGCCTGGCCCAGCAGGCGGACCAGTTCGCTCTCGTCCACCGCGGCCAGTTCGGCGACGGTGTCCAGGCCGGCCCGGCGCAGCACGTCACCGGTGGCCGGTCCGACCCCGGGCAGCGCGCGCACCGGAAGCGGATCGAGCATCGCCCGCTCGGTGCCGGGCACCACCACGCACAACCCGTCGGGCTTGTCCGCCTCGGAGGCGATCTTGGCCAGCAGCTTCGAGGTGGCCGCGCCGACCGAGCAGGTCAGGCCGGTGGCGGCGTGTATGTCGGCGCGCAGGCGCACGGCGATCTCGGTGACCCGGGCGGTGTCCAGGGCGCCGCCGTGCGGGCCCGCGTCCAGGTCGATGAACGCCTCGTCCAGGCTGAGCGGTTCGACCAGTGGGGACAACCGGTGCAGCAGCTCCATCACGGTGTCGCTGACCTGCCGGTAGAGGCCGAAGCGGGGGCTGAGGAAGGCGGCGTTGGGGCAGCGCCGACGGGCCTCGCCGATGGACATCGCGGAGCGGACGCCGAAGACCCTGGCCTCGTAGGAGGCGGTGGCCACCACACCTCGGGCCCCGATGCCGCCCACGATCACCGCCTTGCCGGCCAGGCTGGGCTTGGCGACCTGCTCGACCGACGCGTAGAACGCGTCCATGTCGAGGTGGAGGATGCCCGGCGCCTGTCTCACACCGCGCAATTCTGACGCATCGGTCCGACATGCCCGGTGAACGCTCGTTCGGGCGCGCCGTCTCGGGCGGCCGGGCGGCCGGCGGTCAGTCCGCCAGGGCGCGCCGGATCGCGTCGCTGGGGCGGGCGGTCACGCGGGGGTCCGGCTTGAACACGATCGTTCCGGTCGCCTTGATCGCGGCGAGCACCTCGCGACCGGTTCCGTACACGGTGGGCCCGATGTGGCCCCATGTCAGGGATCGGTCCGGAACACCGTAGGCATCGATGCCGGCGGCCTTGCACAACGCCAGCGCACGGCGCAGATGGAAGCTCTGCGTGACCACGATCATCCGCTCGACGCCGAAGATCCGCTTCGCCCGGGCGCAGGACTCCCAGGTGGAGAATCCCGAGTCGTCGCTCACGACACGTTTGTCCGGGACGCCGCGCTCGACGAGGTAGCGACGCATCACCTTGGTCTCGTCGTGGCGGTTGCCGCCGCCGTCGCCGCTGACCAGGATCACCCGGGTCTTGCCGGAGCGGTACAGCCGCAGCGCCACGTCGAGTCGGCGGGCCAGCAGTTCCGACGGCCGATCCCCCCGCACACCCGCGCCGAGCACCATCGTGACGTCGCGCGCGGGCACCCGCTGCACCGAGCGCACCCGGTCCCCGGCGTACAGATGCAGCCCCGTCACCGGGGCCAGTCCGGCCACCGTGAGCAGGACCACGGCCTGATAGCCGCGCCGCTGGGCACGGCGTGAGCGGGGCAGGGTGGGGCGACGAATGGGCACATCCATGTGGACGTCCGGCCCCGCGCACCGGTTCCCGTCGGCGGTGTCGCCGCTCAGACCGCGCGATCTCGACGTCTGCGGGCCAACTCGTCGCCCGGATGGACCTGTGGCGTCGGCTCCCCGGTGCCGGTGTGCTCGCCCTGGAGTTGCGCGAGCGAGCCCTCGACCTCGCGCCACACCGCCCCCACCGCGATGCCGAAGACGCCCTGGCCGCCCTGGACCAGGTCGATGACCTCGTCGTAGGACGTGCACTCGTACACGCTCGCCCCATCGCTCATCAGGGTCATCCCGGCCAGGTCGCCGATGCCGCGTCCGCGCAGGTGGGCGACCGCGATCCGGATGTTCTGCAGCGAGACGCCGGTGTCCAGGAGCCGTTTGACGATCTTCAGCACCAGGATGTCGCGGAAGCCGTACAGCCGCTGCGTGCCCGGACCGTGGGCCGAGCGGACCGTGGGCTCGACCAGGCCGGTGCGGGCCCAGTAGTCGAGTTGCCGGTAGGTGATGCCGGCCGCCGCGCAGGCGGTCGGGCCGCGGTAGCCCACGTCCTCCGACGGAGTGCCGGGTGGGACGACGTCCGGCCGCCGGAGGCCCGCACCGGGGTCGGTCGCCGGCAGAGGACGTGCCGTGCGGGCGCGCTCCGCCGCCGTGATGTCGCCGGTGCTGCTCACGCCGACCTCCCTTTCGTCCCCGCGCGCCCGGGTACGGCGCGAGGAGTCTCTTTCAGTCCCGGGCCGCAGGCGGCGAGGTGCAACGCGCAGGGGTCATCCCGGAACTGTCGATTTCGACGGTAGGCAGTCACCAACAGCGCGTCAACGACCGGGCCGTTCGGCACGCCGAGTGACGCTGCTCGCACGAGTGGTTTGAACCCCATGGACACGGGTAGGTCTGCCGACTTTGCCACTGATCGCCTCTGCTCGGAATCGATCGACCCTGATCGGGTCCGAGACGCGAAGAACCGCCGACCGGGACCCGGTCGCCGAGGAGGCGAGGGGTCGGTCGACGGTTCCGAGGATGCGCCGGGGCCGGGGCGGGCCGGCTACTGGCTCGTGGTGCCGAAGTCCTCGGGCGAGATGTCGTTCAGGAACTCCCTGAACTTCTCGATCTCGTCCTCCTGCTCGTTGGGGATCACGATGCCCGCCTCGTCCAGGACCGCGTCGCTGCCCACGATCGACGTCCCGGTGCGCAGCGCGAGCGCGATCGCGTCCGACGGGCGCGCGCTGACCTCCACGCCGCCGGAGAAGACCAGCTCGGCGTAGAACACGCCCTCGCGCAGGTCGATGATCCGGATCTGGGTCAATTCCTGCCCCAACGCCTCCAGCACGTCCTTGAACAGATCGTGCGTCAGAGGACGCGCGGGTACCACGCCCTGTTGGGCGAACGCGATGGCCGTCGCCTCTACCGGGCCGATCCAGATGGGGAGATAACGATCGCCCCCCGTCTCCCGTAGGAGCACGATCGGCTGGTTAGAGGGCATCTCCACCCGGACGCCCACAACCTCTAGCTCGTTCACATCGCCACACTAGCGCGCCCGACTGTCGGTGACCGATCCCCGGGGGCCGAATAGGTCGGGGATTCGTCGTTTTTTCTTCGCGGCGCCGCGAGGCGGCCGGCGAGGGGCCGGGACGGGCGGCGTTCGGCGCGCCGACCGTACGCCGGGGTAGGGCGCCGAGGCGGGCACGCCGCGTCGGGGCGCCGATCAGCGGCCCAGGCGGGGCGCGAGCGCGGTGGTGACCAGGACGGTGTGCAGGCGCGAGGTGAGCGCCAGCAGGTCGCGGACGGTCTCCTCGGCGCCCGCCTTCGCGCGGGCGCCCCTGCGGTGCAGGAGCGGCGCGACGATCTGCTCGACCAGGGCGGCCTCGCGGTCCGCCGCGGCCTTGGCCTGGCGCAGGTGGCGCGGCTCGACGCCGTAGCGGCCGAGCGCGGCCACCAGGCGGGCCACCACGAGCGCGTCCCCGTCGTAGACAACGCCCTCCTCGGCCGGGTCCGCACCGGCCCCGTCGGGGCGCGGCCGGTGCGGCTGGATCAGGCCGAACTCCTCGAGCCGGGCCAGATCCGCGTCCTGGATGCCGGCCGCGGCGATCAGCCCCGGCCGGTCGAGGAGCACCGTGCCCCCGTCCCGGCCGGCCGCTCCGGGATCGCCGTCCCCGTCCCCGGGGTGCGCGGATTCGGCCGGGGTCGGGCCGGCCGGTTCGAGCCCGCGATCCATCGCGTCGAGTTGGTCCTTGATCACCCGCAGGGGCAGGTAGCGGTCGCGCTGCACACGCAGCACGTAGCGCAGTCGTTCGATGTCGGCGGGGCCGAACTTGCGGTAGCCCGACGGGCTCCGCTGCGGCTCGATGAGCCCTTCCGCCTCGAGGAACCGGATCTTGGAGATGCTGATGTCCGGGAACTCGGGACGCAGCAGGGTCAACACCCCGCCGATGCTCGAGGAGACCGATCCGGCCGCCGCCGGACTCACCCCATCAGCCCCTGCCTGCTCGGGAAGAAGACCAGTCGATACTTGCCGATCTGGACCTCGTCGCCGGGCGTCAGCGGAACCTCGTCGATGCGCTCGCGGCCCACGTAGGTGCCGTTCAGGCTGCCCACGTCGGCGACCGCGAAGCCCCCGGCGGTGCGGCGGAACTCGGCGTGCTTGCGCGAGACCGTCACGTCGTCGAGGAAGATGTCGCTCTGCGGGTGCCGACCGGCCGTGGTGCGGTCCGAGTCGAGCAGGAAGCGGCTGCCGGAGTTGGGGCCCCGCCGCACCACGAGGAGCGCGGTCCCCGGCGGCAGCGCGTCCACCGCGGCCTGCGCCTCGGGGGTCAGGATCTCGCGGGGCGCGGGTTCCGCGTCCAGCGCCTCGATGCCGCTGATCGAGATGGTCGAGGTCTGCTCCGACGCCCGCTCGGCGCCGGCGCCCAGGCGCGCGCCGCAGTTGGAGCAGAACCGGCCGCCGGGCGGGTTGTGGTGCCCACAGGTGCCGCACACGATCACGTCGGCCTCCTGACCCGTCCCGGTCGAACCTCGACCTTCGGTCGAGAGTTGCCCGAAACTTATGCGCGCCGTGTGTTCCTGGTCAACAGCGACATGCCCGGCGGTGGCGTCGGATTCGCCCATCCGGGGGGCGGAGTCGGGAGCGGGCGACGCGCCGGTGGAGGCCCCGTAGGGGGAACCCGGCGGCATCGTCGGCGGGGCGGCCGGCGGATTGCCGGACCTTCCCGCATCGGCAGCCGGCGCGTCGCCGGAGCGACGGGAACGACCGAACAATTTCGCGAACAACTTCACGGGCGAACCTCCCCGAGAGAACCTGGCCCGCCCGTGGGGCAGGAGGAGTGGGTCGTGGTGATGGACTGCCTACCGCTTCGCCGGGCCGTCAGGAGCCCAGGCTGTTCTGGTAGGCGGCCGCGTCCAAGAGCGCGGCCGGGGCGGCGGGGTCGTCGAGGCGCACCTCGAACATCCAACCATCGCCGTAGGGATCGGAGTTGACCAACTCCGGTGCGCCGTCGAGCGCGTCGTTGACGGTGGTCACGACGCCGTCGAGCGGCGCGAAGAGGTCGCTGACACTCTTGGTCGATTCCAGTTCGCCGCAGGGCTGTCCGGCCACGACGCGGGTGCCGACCGGCGGCAGCGTGACGTAGACGATGTCGCCGAGCGCGTCCTGCGCGTATTCGGTGATGCCGATCCGCACCGTCCCGGAGATCTCTTCCATGACGCGCACCCATTCGTGCTCCGTCGTGTACGCGAGATCTGCGGGGTACATGCGGACAGCCTGCCCTTCTTGCCTGAGAAGTGATGCACCGACGGCGACCGGCGGACTGATTCTGTCAGGTGTGCTCACCCGTTACCGGCGCCCGGTGCCGAGCGAGCGTAACCAGGCTTGTTCGCAGGCCGCAAGGCGTCGATCTGCACGTCCTGCGAGGGGGTGACGATGGCCCCCGCCTGCTTCTTCTCCAGCGTCTTCACCACGCCTCCGGGGATGTTCAGCGCGGGCTGGAGATCCTGCGGATTGCCGATCACCTTGAACACGTACGGCGGCAGCACCTTGACGTCGTCGATCACGATGTCGCCCGGCGGCGTGCCATTGAACCAGGTCCCGGCCACCACGCGGACATCGTTGATCTGGATCACCTCGGCGCCCGCCGCGCGCAGTTCCTGGAGCGTGTCGAGCAGCACGTCGCCGGTGACCTGGCGCTGCGGGTCGGTGATGGTCAGCGTGATACCGGGCCCGCTCGCCTTGACGGTGCCCGCCAGCACGCCCAGGGCGTCCGCCTTGGCCGCGTTCTGCTGGCGGGCCTCCTGGACCCGGTCGTTGCTGCTCTGGAGCTGTGTGCGGCTGTTCTCGAGGCGGTGCTTCTCGTCCTCCAACCGCCGAGTGCGCGCGTTGAGTTCGTCCAGCACCCGGACCAGGTCCTCCTGCCGCGCGCCGCGCAGCGGGTCCGACTCGTTGTTCGATCTGACCTGGATGGCCAGCCCGGCGCCGAGCGCGAACAGCAGCACGGCGCCCACGAGTTGGGCCCGGCTCACGCGCGGCGGCCAGAACGCCTCGATCAGCCGGCGTCGACCCGGCTGGTCGTCGACCGGCTCGGCGGAATGCGACGCGACCGGGTGCGGATCGACGTGGTCGGCCCCGACGGGCGGCGCGGCCCGGGCCGAATCCGATTCCGACCCGGGCGTGTCGCGCGCTTCGGCGCGCGCCCCCGCGTGCGAAAGTCCGGACAGGTCGCCCGGTTCGGGTGTTTCACGCGGTTCGTACGCCGGGAGCGTGTGCCGTACCTCGTGCGCGGACTCGCGCACCGGCGCGGTGATCGGCGCGATCTCCGAGGTCACCTCGGCGGCCTGCTCGCGGATCCGCTCCCGGATGTGGCGACCCTCGTGGTAGAGGTCGACCGGGCGCCGGGTCTCGATCGTGGGCTTGCGGGCGGAGGGCGCCTCCGGCTCCGGCTCGATCCCGGGTGCCGGCACCGGTTCCGCGTCCGGTGCCGGCACCCGCGCCGGCGGGCGTTGCGGCTCCTGCGGTGCGCGCGGGAGGCCCAACTCCCGTGGATCCTCGTCGTGGCGGGCGTGTCGCCCGTGCGTCTCGTCCGTTTCGTCGGCCATGTGTGACTCCCCGTCAGGCCCGGAAGACGTGCCGCCGGATGGCCGCCGCGTTGGAGAAGATCCGGATGCCGAGCACGACCACCACGCCGGTGGACAACTGCGCGCCGACGCCCAGCTTGTCGCCGAGGAAGACGATCAGGGCCGCGACGACCACGTTCGACAGGAACGAGACCACGAAGACCTTGTCGTCGAAGATGCCGTCGAGCAGTGCGCGCAGGCCGCCGAAGACCGCGTCGAGGGCGGCCACGACCGCGATGGGCAGGTACGGCTCCAGCTCGTGCGGGATCACGGGTCGGGCGAGATACCCGACCACGACCCCGAGGACCAGGCCGAGGACCGCGATCACTGTTTACCCTTTCGTTCGGTCGCCTTTTGCGACGTTGTCGGCGCGCCGGTCGGCCGGGCCGAACCGCTCGGCGGTCCGCCGGTGCCCGAGGGCGTGGCGGGCGGTGTGGTCGGGGTCGACTTGGCCGGGGTGCTCGGCGGCGGGGCCGGCGGCGGCGCGCCCGCCGGGTTCGCGTAGCGCAGCGAGGTGCCCAGGGCGGCGGGCAGCTTCATCTTCTTCTGCGCGCTCAGGTTGACCCGGATCCCGTAGTTCTCCTGCAACTGGCGCAGATACCGCCCGTCCGCGCCGACCATGAACTCCACCTGCATCGGCTTCGCGTTGCCGATCGCCAGGATCGTATAGGGCGGCGCGAGCGGGCGGTTGTCGACCAGGATCGAGGCACCGGCGGCGCGGATCGCGGACAGCGCGGTCAGCCGCTGGTTGTTGATCGAGATGGCCTCGGCGCCGGCCTTCCACAGGCCGTTGACCAGCCGCTGGAGGTCCCGGTCCAGGATCCGGCCGTTGGCCGCGGCCTCGGCCTGGCGCGGGTCGCTGGTGCCGTTGGTGTTGTCCGAGCCCTTGGCGTCGTCGGCGACCACCTTCAGCCCCGGCCCCTCGACCGGTTCGGATCCGGTGAGCAGCGCGAGCAGTTCGACCCGGTCCTTGGCCCCCTTGGGCAGGGAGACCTCCTGGATCGCGTCCACCTCGTCGCGCAACCGCTCCACGGTGGACTGGAGGCCGTCCACCTCTGCCTCGTCGGCGTGGATGCGGTCGACCAGCTGGTGCCGCTCGCGCTCGGCCTGCGGCGCGGCGGCGTGCACCTTCATCGCGGCGACCATCAGGATCATCGCGATCAGCGCGACTCCGACGACCGCGAGTATCCGGGCCAGCGGGCCCTTGTTCATGCCGGTGTCGCCGCGCACCGCGCGCCGCGCGGTGGCTTCCGCGTAGCCGGCGTCGAGGCTGTTGGTCATCATGTCCACGAGCAGGGACATCGAGGCGTCCGGCCGCCTGTACCGGCTTGTTCCCGGTGTCTCCCGCGTTGACATGCGCCCCATCGTTCCATGCCGGTCGGAGTGCCGGCTGCAGGGTCCGATACGGGATCCGGCCGCGGATCGCGTGCGGCGATCCACGGCCGGAAAAGACCCTACAAGACACTCCCGGCCACCGCCGACGGCGGCGGCCGGCGAGCGGGATCGGATCGAGGGGGAACGGGCGTCAGTCGCCCGCGTGCTCCACCACCCGGCTCCACTCGTCCAGGAGTTCGTCCGCGGCGTCGTCGTCGGGGCCCTCGGCCCACACGTGTGTGACCGCCTCGGCCGGGTCCGGCAGCACCAGCGCCCAGCGGCCGTCGGTCTCCACCACGCGCACGCCGTCGGTGGTGTCGATCTCCCGGTCGCCCGCGGCCTCGACCACGCGGCGCATCACCATGCCCTTGGCCGCCCACGGCGTGGCCACGTCCCGCCGGCGCACGTGCGCGCGCGGGATGCGCGCGTCGATCTGGCTCAGCGTCAGCTGGGTGCGCGCGACCAGGCCGATCAGCCGGACGAACGCGGCGGTGCCGTCGAAGACGGTGCTGAACTCGGGGATGACGAACCCGCCGCGCCCGTCGCCGCCGAAGATCGTGTCGTCGGACTGGGCGGCCCGCGCCAGGTCGTCGGGCGAGGTGGTGGTCCACTGCACCTGGACGCCGTGATAGGCCGCGACCTGCTCGGCGATCCGGGTCGTGGTCACCGGCAGCGCGATCTTGCCGCCGCCGCGCTCGGCCGCCACGCAGTCGAGCAGGACGAGCAGCGCCCGGTGGTCGTCGATGATCCGGCCGCGCTCGTCCACCAGCGACATGCGCTCGCCGACCGGGTCGAAGCGCACGCCGAACCCGGACTTCGAGGAGGCGACGATCTCGCCGAGCCGCAGCAGCCCCTCGTGCCGCTCGTCGGCGGTCTCGGTGGGCCGGGCGTCGTCGAGCCCGGAGTTGACGGTGAGCGCGTCGATGCCCAGCCGGCCCAGGATGCTGGGCAGCAGCAGGGCGGCGTTGCCGTGCGCGGCGTCCACCACCACCTTGAGCCCGGACTCGGGCACCCCGGTGATGTCCAGGGCCTTCAGCAGCGATCCGGAGTAGCTGTCGAACGGCCGCGCGGGGAACGTGAGTTCCCCGATCTCGCCGGGGAAGGCCCGGCGATACTCCTGGCGCGAGAAGACCCGGTCGAGCTTGCGCTGCGCGGCCTGCGAGAGGTCGGCCCCGCGCTCGTCGAAGAACATGATGTCCACCGAGTCCGGCACCCCGGGCGTGGTTCGGATCATGATCCCGCCGGCCGAGCCGCGCGCGGTCTCCTGACGGGCCACCGGCATCGGCACGTTCTCCAGGTCGCGCACGTTGATCGCGCTGGCCTGGAGCGCGGAGATCACCGCCCGCTTGAGCGCCCGGGCACCGCGCGAGTGGTCGCGCGCGGTGGTGACGGTGGCGCCCTTCTTGAGCGTGGTGGCGTAGGCCCCGGCCAGCCGGACGGCGAGTTCGGGGGTGATCTCGACATTGAGGATGCCGGAGACCCCGCGCGGGCCGAACAGGTACTTCTGACCGCGCGACTCCCAGATCACCGAGGTGTTGACGACCGCGCCGGCCTCGATCGTCTTGAACGGATAGATCCGCACGTCGCCGGAGACCAGCGACTCCTCCTCGATCAGGCACTCGTCGCCGATGACCGCGCCCTCCTCGATCCGGGCGGCGCGCATCACGTCGGTGTTCTTGCCGATCACACAGCCGCGCAGATTGGTCTGCGGGCCGATGTAGACGTTGTCGTGCACCACCGCCTTGTGCAGGAAGGCGCCGCGCTTGACCACCACGTTGGAGCCGAGCACGGTGTGCTCGCGCAGTTCCACGCCGCCCTCGACCTTGGCGTAGTCGCCGATGTAGAGCGGGCCCTTGAGGATCGCGTCGCGGTCCACCTCGGCGCCCTCGGCGACCCATACCCCCGGGGACAGTTCGAAGCCGTCGATGTCCACGTCGACCTTGCCGGTGAGCACGTCGGCCTGGGCCTTGAGGTAGCTCTCGTGGGTGCCGACGTCCTCCCAGTAGCCCTCGGCGACATAGCCGTAGATCGGCTTGCCCTCCTTGAGGAGCTTGGGGAACACGTCACCCGACCAGTCCACCGACACACCCGCGGCGACGTAGTCGAAGACCTCGGGTTCCATCACGTAGATGCCGGTGTTGACGGTGTCCGAGAAGACCTGACCCCAGGTCGGCTTCTCCAGGAACCGGTCCACCCGGCCCTCGTCGTCGATGATCGTGATGCCGAATTCGAGGGGGTCGGGCACCCGGGTCAGACAGACGGTGACCAGGGCCCCCTTGGCCCGGTGGTACTCGACCAGTGCCGTGAGGTCGAAGTCGGTGAGTGCGTCGCCGGAGATGACCAGGAACGTGTCGTCCTTGAGCGCCTCCTCGGCGTTCTTGACGCTGCCCGCGGTGCCGAGCGGGGTCTCCTCGTTCGCGTACGTCAGGCTCATGCCGAGTTCTTCGCCGTCGCCGAAGTAGTTGCGTACGAGCGACGCGAGGAACTGGACGGTGACGACGGTCTCGGAAAGCCCGTGGCGCTTGAGGAGCCTTAGCACATGCTCCATGATCGGTCGGTTGACCACCGGCAGCAGCGGCTTGGGCATGCTGGAGGTCATCGGGCGCAGGCGGGTGCCTTCGCCTCCGGCCATGACGACGGCCTTCATCGGTCTCGTCCTCCTATCGCGTCACACCACCCGCACCCACGGCTGAATTGCCGGGGCCGGGTGGCGTGGCTTGAGTATCTCGTGATCGCCGTGTTGTCCGGCGTTCCCTTCGCTACCCGGCGGTCGCTGTGCGACTCGCCTTGTCCGCGGCCACGAGCCGTTTGGCCTGGGCTGCGTAGAGGACTCCTGCCCACCAGTACAGCGCGGTACCCCACCAGGCGAACGCCCATCCGAAGATCGCGGCGAGAGTTGCGACACGTCCGGTGCCGTCGCTGAGCAGCAGGAGCGGGAAGGCGTACATGAGATTGAAGGTCGCGGCCTTGCCGACGAAGCTGACCGAGAGCGCGCCGTAGCGGTGCCGGCGCAGGATCAACAGCACCACGCCCATGAACAACTCGCGGCCCAGGATGATCGCGGTCAGCCAGATCGGCAGGATCTCGCGCCAGGTCAGGCCGACCAGGGTGGCGAGGATGTAGAGCCGGTCGGCGGCCGGGTCCAGGATCGCGCCGACCTTGCTGACCTGGTTCCAGCGGCGGGCCAGTTTGCCGTCGAGGTAGTCGCTGATCCCGCTGAGCATGAGCAGCGCCAGCGCCCACAGGTCGTGTTTGGGGCCGCCGAACTCGGGCGCCAGGATGAGCCACAGGAAGACGGGGACACCGAGCAGGCGGGCGAAGCTGAGCAGGTTGGGGATCGTCACGATCCGGTCGCTGGGAGCGTCGACGCCGCCCTCCCGGGTAGGCGGCGGGGCCGCGTCCACGTGGGCGTCCACGGGTCCTCTGCTTTCTTCCGGTGGTCTTCGTTCGAGGTCAGCCTATGTCGCGCCGAACGGGCTCAGCGACGCCCGGAGCCGCCGGAGACCGGGTCCGGGGCGGGGCTCTCGGGCGTGCCGGTCTCGGCCGCGCCCTCGCCGGCGCTCGCGGCCTCGGTGCTCGCGGCGCCCGGTGCGGGGAGCGTCGGCAGCGCGGTGCGATCGCGCAGGATGTGCAGGACCAGGGTCAGGGTGAGCACGATGCCCGCGATCAGGTAGCCGTTGCCGAGCACGAACTCGATGGGCGTCCAGTGCCGTTCCCGGTCGCCGTCCCGGGGGGCGAGCCAGATCAGGCCCCAGGGCTGGAGCGTCTGCGCGCCGTCCCAGTCGCCGAAGACGTTCAGCCGCATCGGCCAGGCCGCGAAGAACACGAAAAAGGTGCCGGTCAGCCACCACCACAGCGGTCTCGCCCGGGTCAGCGCGGTGTGCGTGAGCAGAACGAACACGGGCACGACCCACACCCAGTGGTGCGACCACGAGATGGGCGAGACGAACAGCGACAGGCCGCCGGTGACCACTACGCCGACCAGTTCGTTGCCGTACAGCGAGGCGCGTGCGGCGGCCAGGAGGCCGAGCGCCCCGATGACCAGGCAGAGCAGCAGCCACAGCCCCGTGGCCGCCCCGCCGTCGCCGAGCATGCGGGTGAACATGCCCTGCACCGACTGGTTGTTGAGGGTGCCGACGCTGAGCTTGGAATTGACCTTGCCGCTGATCGACACCAGGTTCGCCCAGTAGTACGCGGACGCCGACGGCGCGGCGACCAGACCCACCAGGACGGTGCCGACGAACGCGCCGGAGGCCACGGCGGCGGCCCGGAACCGGCGGGTGATCAGCAGGTATACGACGAAGATCGCGGGGGTGAGTTTGAGGCCGGCCGCGACGCCGACCCCGATGCCCTTGTAGCGGCGATCGTCGGGCAGCGCCAGGTCGAGCACGATCAGCGCCAGGAGCAGCAGATTGATCTGCCCCCAGACCAGCGTCCATTCGACCGGCTCCAACCACAGGACCACGGCGAAGGTGGCCGCGCTGACCCCGAACCGGCCCGCGCCGCGGCGGTAGCCGAGCATTCCCCACGAGGCCCAGACCACGGCGAACAGCGAGAGCAGGCTGAGGCTCGCCATGAACCATTTGAGGCCGGCGAAGCCCAGCGGCAGCACGACGTAGAAGAGCAGCCCGGAGATCGGCGGGTAGATGAAGGGCAGTTCCCACTTGCCGTAGTTCTCGGTGTAGATCCGGTCGCCGTCGCGCAACCTGTGCACGGCGTCGTGATAGACGCTCAGGTCGAGCATGTGCCACATGTCGCGGCGATTGAGGTAGGTCCACAGCGCCCACAGTCCGAGCGAGAGCACCATCAGGGCGCCGCCGACGAGCGCGACGCGTCCGGGCCGACGGGGTTCCCGGCTGTGCTCGTGCCCGAACGGGACGCGGGGCGCGAGCGTCAACAACTCGCGGCAGGAGGTGACGAGCACGCGGGGCAAGGACATGTCGGTCGGGGACTCCACAACTGCACGGTTCAATGGGCGCCAGTCCGGGTGGCGCCGGGTCAGGATATCCACACGGTCGAAACGGCCCGGCGTTCAGTGCCGCGGACGGGAACCGCGGACCGTGACACCGCGTCCGTCCGGACGGGGGCTACACCCCGGCCGGGGTGGGCGTGGAACTCCCCGGGGACGGTCGGCCCACCGGTTCCGGCGGATCGAGAGTAACGGCTTCCGCCGACGGGCTCGCGCACTTTCGCCGGCTCGCGGCCAGACCCACCGCGATCGTGAGCAGCGCGGCCAGCCCGGCGAGAGTGTACGCGTCGGCCAGCACCAGGTCCCACCCGGCGAGCCGCAGTTCGCGGCCGTCGCGGTAGGGCACCTGCCAGATCAGTCCGGTCGGCACCGGCACCGGCAACTCCACCCGGCGTCCCGGCACCGCGGCGGTGAGCGCGACCAGGGCGAGCGCGGCGAGCCCGGCCCGGATCCGGAACGGACCGGCCCGCCGGGCGACGTCGACCAGGAGCACGCCGCCGGGCACGATCCACACCCAGTGGTGGGTCCACGAGATCGGCGACACCAGCAGTCCGGTCAGCGCGGTGACGCACAGGCCGGCCAGGTCGCGGCGCGGGTCGTTCGGTCGGCCGCGGCCGATCACCGCGGCCAGGGCGAGGCCGCCGGCGCCGACCGCGCCCGCGATCGCGAACCACAGCGGGCCCGGCGGGGGTGCCTCGTGGGTGAGGCGGATCAGTATCCCGCGCAGCGACTGGTTGCCCGGGAGTTGCACGGGGCCGACCCGGGTGTCGTCCAGGAACAGGCCGCCCCAGTAGCGCAGCGACTCGCGCGGCAGCACGGCGAAGGCGACGAACAGTCCGGCCCCGAGCGCGAGGACGGCGTTGCGCCCCTCGCGCACCCGGCCGGTCAGGAACAGGTAGGGGATCAGGATCGCCGGGGTGAGCTTGAGCCCGGCCGCCAGACCCACCCCGCAGCCGCGCAGTCGGGTACCGGGCGCCCGGGAGAGGTCGGCCAGGATCACCACCAGCAGCAGCAGGTTGATCTGGCCGAACCGCAGCGTCTCCTGGACGGGTTCGCTCCACAGCAGGACGGCGGCGGTGATCGCCGCCGCGGGCAGTCGGCGCGGGCGGCGCACGCCGACCATGCCCCAGGCCAGATGCGCGGCCAGGGTGAGCAGCACGAGGTTGCCCGCGACCGACACCCAGCGCAGCACCCCCCACGGCAACCAGGCCAGCGGGGTGAACAGCAGCGCGGCGCACGGGGTGTAGGTGAACGGCAGGTGGGCCATCCCGACCGACATCGAGTAGAGCCGCCCCCGACCGTCCAGGATGGCCCGCCCGCCGGCCTGGTAGACCCGCAGGTCGCCGAGCCACCACATGGCCGCCGGCCGGCTCAGCGCGAGCGCGACGTAGGCGGTGACCGACCCCGCGATCAGGGCCGCGGCCAGCACCGGGAGACGTCCGGGGAAGCGCTGGATGCGACGTGACGTCTCGGGCATGCACCTGATCGTGCCACCGCCGACGTCCGTTTGCTCCGCACTACTCCGTGCGCGTCACGGTGTTGTGTTCATCGGATGTTCCGAGCCGTTGCGAACCGATCCGTCCGATGCCACCGCCTATGTCGACTTCTCGTCCTACTTGTCTGCGGGCCTGTCCTCGGGCTTGTCGGCCGGCTTGTCCGCCTGCCTGCTTTCCTGCGCCCGCGCCCGCGAGCGGCCCACCTCGGCGTAGAAGCGCAGCACGTCGAGGTCGTCGACCGAGCCGGGGTTGACCGCGTCCTCCAGGGCGCGCCCCTGGAGCAGCTTCTTCACCGGGATCTCGATCCGCTTCCCGGTGAGGGTGTGCGGCACGCCCGGCGCGGCGATGATCTCGTCCGGTACGTGCCGGGGCGAGACCTCCTCGCGGATCACCGCGCGGATCCGGGCCTGGAGCGCCTCGTCGAGCGTGTGGCCGGGCGCGGGGACCACGAACAGCGGCATCCAGTAGCCGCCGTCGGGCAGCTCCAGACCGACCACCAGCGACTCGCGCACCTCGGGGAGGCGTTCGACGGCCTCGTAGATGTCGCTCGACCCCATCCGCACGCCCTGCCGGTTCAGCGTCGAGTCGGAGCGGCCGTGCACCACGACCGTGCCGCGCTCGGTGAGCGTGATCCAGTCGCCGTGCCGCCACACGCCGGGGTAGGTGTCGAAGTAGCTGGCCCGGTAGCGCGCGTCGTCGGGGTCGTTCCAGAAGTGGATCGGCATCGAGGGCATCGGCTGGGTGATCACCAGTTCGCCCACCTCGTCGACCACCGGCCGGCCCTGCTCGTCCCAGGCCTCGATCGCGCAGCCCAGCGCCCGGCACTGGATCTCGCCGAGATATACGGGCAGGTCCGGGCTGCCGCCGACGAAGGCGCTGCACACGTCGGTGCCGCCGCTGACCGAGGCCAGCCACATGTCGGCGCCCACCGCGTCGTAGACCCAGCGGAAGCCGTCCGGCGGGAGCGGCGAGCCGGTGGTGCCCAGCGCCCGCACCCGGCTCAGGTCGTGCGAGGCGCGCGGGGTCAGCCCCTTCTTGCGGCAGGCCATCACGTAGGCGGCGGAGGTGCCGAACCAGGTCACCTCGGCCCGCTCCACCACGGTCCACTGGGCCTCGGGGCCCGGGTAGCCGGGGCTGCCGTCGTAGAGCACGATCGTGCTGCCCGCGAGCAGGCCGCCGACCAGCATGTTCCACATCATCCAGCCGGTGGAGGTGTACCAGAAGAAGCGGTCGTTCGGGCCCAAGTCGAGCTGGAACGCGGCCTGCTTGAGGTGTTCGAGCACGATCCCGCCGTGGCCCTGGACGATCGCCTTGGGCAGGCCTGTGGTGCCGGAGGAGTACAGGATCCACAGCGGGTGGTCGAAGCCGACCGACGCGAAGTCGAGCCCGTCGTCGGGCAGGTCGCGCCCGATCACCTCGGCCCAGGGCAGCACGCCGTCGGGCGTCGGCTCGTCGAGCAGCGGTACGTGCAACACGTGTCGCACGGTCGGCAGGCCCTCGCGCAGTTCGGCGACCACGTCGGCGCGGCGGACCTCCTTGCCGCCGTAGCGGTAGCCGTCCACCGCGAGCAGCACCACCGGCTCGATCTGCTGGAACCGGTCGAGCACGCTGCGCGCGCCGAAGTCGGGCGCGCAGGCCGACCACACCGCGCCGATCGAGGCGCAGGCGAGCAGCCCGATCACCGCGTGCGGGGTGTTCGGCACGTAGGCCGCGACCCGGTCGCCGGGGCGCACGCCCAACTCGCGCAGGGTCGCCGCGCAGGACGCCACTTGGCGGCGCAGCTCGACCCAGGAGATCTCGCGCGGGGTCAGCTCCTCGTCCAGGTGGACGATCGCGGGGCGCTCGGGGTCGCCGTCCTCGGCATGCCGCAGCACCTGCTGGGCGTAGTTCAGCCGGGCGTTCGGGAACCAGCGGGCACCGGGCATGGTCCGGTCCGCCAGCACCACCTCACGATCGCCCAGGTCGAGGTCGAACCAGTCGCACAGCGAGGCCCAGAACGCCTCGGGTTCGGTGGTCGACCACTCCCACAATCGGGCGTAGTCCACGGCGTGGACGCCGCGTTCGGCGGCGAGCCACGCGCGATAGCGGGTGACCGCCGCGGCGGCGACCCGCTCGGCCGACGGCTGCCACAGCAACTCGGCCCGCTCGCTCGATTCCGTCATCTTTGTTGCCCCCTCCACGCGGTGTGCCCCCCGACCCTGCCATCTCGCGCCCGCGCGCGCATCCCCCGGGCGAGTCGCAAAGGATCTTCGTGCGGACTCTGGACGCGGCGGAGCGAACGCGGGATGTTACCGACGGGAAACAAGTCCGGCGGCACAACCGGCGAAGGAGGCCCCGCATGCCCACCCCACACCCCACCGTCAGCGACTCCGGCACCGACCGCGAACGCGTCGCGGAACGGCTGCTGGCCGCGTCCCACGCGCACGCGTTCGATCCGATCACCGACGTCGACTGGGACGCCCCGCTGGTCGACGGCGCCTACTTCCTGCCCGCGCATCGGGTCAGTCTGTACGGCACGCCCCTGTGGGAGCGGATGAGCGAGCGGCAGCGCGTCGACCTGTCCCGGCACGAGGTCGCCTCGATGGCCAGTGTCGGCATCTGGTTCGAGGTCGTGCTGATGCAACTGCTCATCCGGCACGTCTACGACCGGCCGTTGACCTCGCGACACGTGCAGTACGCGTTCATGGAGATCGCCGAGGAGTGCCGGCACTCGACCATGTTCGGCCGGTTGATCGACAAGCTGGAGTGCCCGGAGTACGGACCCGGCCCGTACGCGCACATGGCGGCGCGGGCGATGAAGACCTTCGGCTCGGGCGTGCAGGCCTTCGCGATGGCGCTGATCGCCGAGGAGGTCCTGGACACGATGCAGCGCGAGATGACGGCCGACGAGTCGCTGCAGCCGATCACCCGGCAAACCGCCCGAATCCACGTGATCGAGGAGGCCCGGCACGTGCGCTACGCGCGCGACGAGGTGGCCCGGGGCGCGCCGCACCTGTCCCGGGCGGAGCGGGCGATCACCCGGCTGGCGCTGGCCCGGGCCGCGCACATCATCGCCACCCGACTGGTGCACCCGGGGGTGTACGCGGCGGTGGGTCTGGATTCGGCCGAGGCGTATCGCGCCGCGCGGGCCAATCCGCACCGGCTGGACACGCTCGCCCACTGGTCGCGGCGGCTGATCGGGTTCTACGACGAGCAGGGCCTGCTCGGTGGGCCGGGCCTGCGGTTGTGGCGGGCGTCGGGCCTGATGGGGCGTCAGGAACCGTCCCCGGCACGCCGACGGGTGTGACCGTAAATACCCCCGGTCGGGTTGGCGCACGGAACTGACGATCCGTCAGACTGTGGTCCGGACACACATCGGACGAGACGGCCAGACGAGTTGGAGGGCCCCGTGACGAAGGACCACAAGCCCGTGGTCCCCGGTTGGTTCACCACGTCCGGGGAGGATTTCTCCCTCCTCGGCACCCGGTGTACCGCCTGTGGGACCGTGTTCTTCCCGCGCCGGGAGACGTTCTGCGGCAACCCGGCGTGCTCCGGCACCGAGTTCGCCGAGATACCGCTGTCCCGGCGCGGCACCGTGTGGTCGTACACGAACGCCGGCTACCGCCCGCCGGCGCCGTTCGTGTCCGATCCGGACGTCGAGTGGCGGCCGTACACGATCGTCGCGGTGCGCCTGGAGGCCGAGGGCCTGATCGTGCTCGGCCAGGGCGCGCCCGGGGTGGGCGTGGACGACCTGAAGGTCGGCGACACGGTGGAGATCGTGCCTGGCGTGCTGTACGAGGACGACGAGTACGTGCACACCACGTGGAACGTGCGGCCGGTGGAGGTTCGGGCATGAGCAACGACCGCGAGATCGTCGTCCTGGGCGCGGGCATGCACCCGTGGGGCAAGTGGGGCCGCAACTTCGTCGAGTACGGCGTCAAGGCCGCCCAGGACGCGCTGAAGGACGCCGGGCTGGCCTGGCAGGACATCCAGTTCGTCGCGGGCGCGGACACCATCCGCAACGGCTACCCGGGCTTCGTCGCCGGCGCCACCTTCGCCCAGGCGCTCGGCTGGACCGGGGCGCGCATCTCCAGCTCGTACGCGGCCTGCGCCTCCGGCTCGCACGCCATCGCGAGCGCTCGCGCGCAGATCCTGGCCGGCCTGTGCGACGTGGCCCTCGTGGTCGGCGCCGACGCGGCCCCCAAGGGCTTCTTCGCGCCGGTCGGCGGGGACCGCCCCGACGACCCGGACTGGGTGCGCTTCCACCTGCTCGGCGCCACCAACCCGGCCTACTTCGGGATGTACGCCCGGCGGCGGATCGACCTGTACGGCGCCTCGGTCGAGGACTTCGCCAAGGTCAAGGTCAAGAACGCGCGCAACGGCCTGGCCAACCCGAACGCCCGCTACCGCAAGGCGTTCACCGCGGAGGATGTGGCCGCCTCCCCGATCGTGTGCGACCCGCTGCGGCTGATGGACATCTGCGCGACCTCCGACGGCGCGGCGGCCGTGGTGCTGTGCAGCAAGGAGTTCGCCGCCCGGCACACCACCGACCCGGTGCGCATCTCGGCGGTCTCCACGGTCACCCCGACCTTCCCGAGCGCGCTGATCGAGCTGCCCGACATCGCGACCGACTCCTCGGCCGCGGTCGCCCCGCAGGAGTTGTCCTTCCGCGCCTCGCTCGCGCACGCCGCGTACGAGGAGGCCGGCATCGGGCCCGAGGACCTGAGCCTGGCCGAGGTCTACGACCTGTCCACCGCCCTGGAGTTGGACTGGATCGAGGATCTGGGCATCTGTGCGCGCGGCGAGGCGGAGAAGCTGCTGCGCGACGGCGCGACGGAGATCGGCGGCCGGATCCCGGTCAACGCCTCCGGCGGCCTGGCCTCGTTCGGCGAGGCGGTCCCCGCGCAGGCGATCGCCCAGGTCTGCGAGCTGACCTGGCAGTTGCGCGGCGAGGCCGGCGACCGCCAGGTGGCGGGCGCACGCGTGGGCATCACCGCCAACCAGGGCCTGTTCGGGCACGGTTCGTCGATCGTGGTCACCCGCTAGCGGCCTGCGGGAACGAACCGACAAGTCACCGAAACGATCCCGGAGCCCCGGCCGCGACACGGCCCCGGCCGGCTCCGGGGTCGCTTCCGTTGTACGGAGGTGTGCATGGGTATTCCGGACGGCATCGGCGTGGTCGACCTGCTGATGGGTCTGCCGAATCGGGACCGGCGCTGGTGGGCGACCGCGATGGCGGGCACCCTGCGGGACGAGGACAGCCGGACCGGGATGACCCATCCGGCCGGCTACATGTTCAAGGACCTGCCCGAGATGGAGCGCACCGATTCCTCGGCCGAGGACCTGCTGCGCGAGATGGACCGGTTCGGCGTGGAAAAGGCGCTGATCCCGGTCTCGTTCGAGGACCCGGACACCCTCGACGCGGTGCGCCGGCACCCGGATCGGCTGCTCGGCAGCTTCCAGGTGGATCCGACCGACGTGATGGCGGGCGTGCGCGGGTTGCGCCGGGCCCGCGAGGAGGCGGGCGTCCTGGCCGCGACCTTCTTCCCGTGCGGCTGCACACCCCCGGTGCCGATCGACGACCGGCTGGCGTATCCGCTCTACGCGACCTGCGTGGACCTGGGCCTGCCGGTGTTCGTGAACGCGGGCATCCCCGGGCCCCGGGTGCCGGCCGCGGCGCAGGAGGTGATGCGCTTCGACCGGGTCTGCTACGACTTCCCCGAACTGACCGTGGTGCTGCGCCACGGCGGCGAACCGTGGTGCGACCTGGCGGTCAAACTGATGCTCAAGTGGCCGGGCCTGCACTGGTCCTCGTCGGCGTTCGCGCCCAAGCACTACCCGCGCGCGATCGTCGACTACGCGAACACGCGCGGGGCGGACAAGATCATGTACGCGGGCTACTTCCCGTACGGGCTGACCCTGGACCGGATCTTCGCCGAGTTGCCCGGGGTCGGCTTCAAGGACGAGGTGTGGCCGAAGTTCCTGCGGACCAACGCCCTGCGGGTGCTCGGGCTCTGATCGACCGCCGGCGTTCAGCCCGCCGTCGGGGCCAGGGCGAGTGCCGCCTCGATCGGATCCGCGCCGGGGCGGGGGTCGATGACGGCCAGGACCGGGACGGTGACGCCGGCCGCGACGTAGCGGGCGATTCGCGCCCGGCACTCGGCCGGTTCGCCGTGCACGATCAGGTCGTCGAGCACCGTGTCCGGGACCAGGTCCAGGGCCCGCTTGCGGTCGCCCTCGGCCCACGCCTCCCACATCGGCGCCAACTGCTCCTCGCGCCCGAGCCACCGGTGGAAGTCGGCGTAGACCGGGACGGTGAGGTAGGCGGTGATCATCCGTCGGCCGATCGCCCGCGCGGTGTCCCGGTCCCCCGTCGGCACGACGAAGATCCGCGCGACGACCTCCTTGTCCGGGCCGCCCTCGCGCACATGGGGCACCACCCGCTCGACGTCCTCGGCGGAGAGCCAGTTCAGGATCGCGCCGTCCGCCTCGCGGCCGGCGAGCCGCAACATGCCCGGGCGCAGCGCGGCGACCAGGATCGGCGGCGGGCTCTGCGGCGGCCGGGACAGCCGGAAGCCGCGCACCGCGAAGGTCTCGTACTCCTCGGTGACCTTCTCCCCCGCGAACGCCGCGCGCAGGAACCGCACGGTGTCCCGCACCCGCTGGTACGGCCGGGTGAACTCGGCCCCGTTCCAGCCCTCGACGATCGGCGCGGAGCCGGCACCGAGGCCCAGGTGGAAGCGGCCGGGGGCGACCTCGGCGAGTGCCGCCGCGGTCATCGCCAGGGTGGCCGGGCCGCGCGTGTACGGCGAGACGATCGCGGTGCCCAGGCGCACGTCCGGGTCGGCGAGGGCCGCCACGGCGAGCGGGGTGAAGCCGTCCGAGCCGTCCACCTCGGCCGACCAGACGTCGGTGTAGCCCGCCTTGCGCAACTCGCGGATCAGGCGGGGGTGTTCGGTGAGCGGGGCGTTGAGCGGAACGGTGATCCCGAAGCGGGCCTGATCCATGCGTGCTCCTTCGCGTACTCCCGAGACGGTCGTGGTGGTCGATCAGGACTACCACAGCGCGGCCGTGCGCACGACGCGCCGCTCGCGCCAATGGCGAGCGTCGGCAGCTGGGCGGCCGGGCAGCGGGGCGACCGGGCGGCGGGGCGACCGGGCGGCGGGGCGGCGGGGCGGCCGGGCAACGGGGCAGCGGGGCGGCGGGCAACGCGGCGGCCGGGCAGCGCGGCGGCGGGGCAGCGGCGCAGCGGCCGGGCAGCGCGGCGGCGGGGAGCGCGACCGGGCAGCGCGGCGGCCGGGCGGGCGGCGTGCCGACGTGCGTGTTCGCCGTCCGAGCCGGCGGCACCGGGATCGTCGTGAGCGGCCCGGCCACCCGGACGAGCACGGCGGCGTCGACGGGCACGACCGCGGAACGCCGCCGCGTCGTTCGGGCCGATGGCCGGGGCGCCGAGGCTGATCTCGAGGGTGACCACCGCGCGGTAGGCGGCCAGGGTGCGCGCCCGGTCGGCGGGTTCGACCCCGAATGCCCAGGTGAGCGCGGACACGCTTCGGTCGGCCGTGGTGACCGCGGCGACCGCGACGGCGACGGCGCGCCGACCCGGTCATGCGGCCGGGAACGGGTGCTCCGCCGCCGATCGACGAGCCCTCCGCACCGTTCACCGAGGTGTGGGAACCGCGTCCGGCGGCACACGGCGAGGTGTCCGCCGACGTGCGCCCGACCGGTACGCGCGAGCTTCTGCACGTGCACGTGCACGAGGGCACGACGACCGTCGAGGTGGGCGGCGCGACGTTCGCCGCCGGCCCACGCGCGGCCATCGGCCGCACGTGTACGCGACACGAGCCGGTCCGGCCGGCCATGACCGTGGTCCAGGCGGATGTGCCCGGCCCCCGGCTACCGGGAGGTCGGCGCCGCCGCTTCCCGGGGCACCGTGGCCTGGTAACCCGCGAACAGCGGCACGTAGCCGGTGGGATCCGTCACCACACACGCGAAGGGCCGGTCGAAGCACACCGGACGCGGCTTGGGGGTCCAGCTCACGGGGGTGAGCTGGACGGCGCTCACCGCCGCCGCCTCGACGCCCTCCTCGGTGACCCGCAGCAGCGACTCCTGGACCATCGCGTCGATCCGTACCGGCTCGTCGCTCGCCCAGCGAAAGTCCGCGGCATCGCCCAGCGGCGCCGCCACGCCGAGCTCCCGCAGCCGCGGCACCACGTCGAGCCGGGTGCGCAGCTCGAAGCGCGGCACGGCCACCTCCACCGCCGCGCCCTCGTACGGCTTGCCCGTCTCGCGCGGCGCCCACCCGGCGGTGATCACCGACGCCGGCGGGGCCTGCGGCGGGCCGAGCGCGAAGCGCACCCTTGCGGGCCGTTCCCCCGCGCACGGCAGTTCCACCACGGTGACCTCGCCGTCGCGGCCGTCGATCGTCCACACATCGGCGGCGGGCACCTCCCGGTGCATCATCGGGACCGGCTCCCGGGCGCCGTCGGCGGCACGGAACGGCCGATCGCGCGTGCGCGCGGGATCGAACCCGTCCCGCCAGCGGGCGCGCAGCGCGAGCGCGCCGACCACGAGCAGCCGCGTCGCCTCGGAGATCCGCACCGGCATCCGCTCGATCAGCCCATCGGTGGCCCGCGCGACCCACCGGTCCAGCGCGTCCGCCTCCACCGGCGACCCGAATTCGACCTCCGCCAGCGAGGCCCGGAACTCGGCCCGCAGCGGCGCCGCGCTCCACACCCCGGTGGCCACCGCGAGCGCCTCGATCGCGGCCAGCTCGCGCGCCACCGCGTCCACCGCGGGCGCCGCCTCCGGCCAGGCCAGACCGACCACGTCGGCCAACTCCTCGGCGGTGTCCCCGTCCGCGCCGACGGCCGGCACCGCGAGGGCCAGCCACAGGCCGGTCGGCGAGCACACCACGTCGCCACCGGCCGACCGCACCCCGGCGTCGCTCAGCATCGCGTCGAGCAGGCGCGAGGCCAGCTCCCGTACGGCGCCCGCGTGTTCGCGCAGAGCCGGTTCCATCCGATCACCCTTGTCGTCGCCACGTCGTCGCTGCCCGGAGGTGTTCCGTGTCCCCCCGGCCGAGGAGATCCATGCCTCCCGACCGTAGTGTCGTGCGTCATGGACGACTTCGGCGGGGACGTGGAGCTGCGCAGACTCATCGACCGGCAGGCGATTCGCGACGTGGTGTCGCGGTACTGCCGGGGCATCGACCGGATGGACCTCGACGCCGTCCGCGCGTGCTACCACCCCGACGCCACCGACGAACACGGCAGCTTCACCGGGACGGTGGACGAATTCCTCGGGTGGATCGGGCGATTGCTCCCCCGATACACATCGACCATGCATCTGACCGGCAACCACCTGGTGGACTTCCGCGACGACACGCCCGATCTCGCCCGTTCGGAGACGTACGGGATCGCCTTCCACCGCAGCGCCGACCCGGCGCCGCGCGGCAACCTGACCACCGGCTTCCGCTACATCGACGACTTCGCCCGGCGCGACGGCGTGTGGCGGATCGCCCGCCGGGTGGCCACCACCGAGTGGGTCCGGGTCGACGACGCGGCCGGGCAGTGGCCGGTGCCCGAGGGGCTGCGCACGGGCCGACGGGACCGCAGCGACGCGGTATACGCGCCGTTCCCCGCGGCCCCGGGCCCGCCGGCCTGATCGATCGGCCTCGCGCTAGCCGATCGGCTCCGCCACGGTCTCCCCCGCCTCCGGTGCCTCGACCGGCTCGACCGACTCGACCGGCTTGCGGAAGACCCGGGTCGCGTGGATCTCGCCGACGATCTGCGGTGCGTCCGGCTCCTGCGGCACCGGCAGTCCGGGCCGCAGGTGCTCCTCGACCGAGATGTACTTCAGCCCCGCCCGCAGGTCGGCGTCGTTGCGCAGCCGCACCACCAGCGGGAACTCGGCCAGCGCCGTGGTGTCGAACAGCCCCGTCGTGTACACCAGTTGCACCCCCAGCGCATCCGCCACCGCGCGCTGGAGCTCCAGCAGATACGACGCGTTGGCCCGCCCGATCGGGTTGTCCAGGAACAACGTCCCGGCGTGCCGGTGCCGGGCCCGGCCGCGGTCGTTGCTGCGCAGCGCCGCCATCGTGCAGTAGAGCGCGATCGCGGCGGTGAGCAACTGGCCGCCGGAGAACACGTCACCCATCTGCCCCACCGGCACCCGTTCGGCCCGCAACACCGAGTCCGGCTTGAGGATCTCCACCTGCACCCCGCGCGGGCGCAGCGCCGCGTGCACCCCGCGCAGCAGCAGCGTCATCCCGTCCCGCCGCACCCCGCCGACCGTACCGTCGCGGCCGCGCCGGATCGTCCGGGTCGCCTCGTCGACCACCTCGCCCAGCGCCTCGACCAGGGCCGCCGCGTCCGGCTCGTCGAAGCGGATCCGCAGGAACTCCTGCCCGGACCACTCGCCCAGCTCCTCCGGCAGCCGGGACAACCGCTGCGCGGCGCGCAGCGTGGTCAGCGCGGCCTCCACCATCCCGCGCATCCGGTCCACGATGCTGTCCCGGTTGCGTTCGATCTGGCGCAGCTCGTCGGTGAGCACCCGCAGTCGCGGCGCGAAGGCCGCCGACCAGGCGGGTGCGTGCTCGGCGAGCGCGGCCGGCGGCAACTCCCGGATCTGCTGCCGTGCGGGCATCCGGACCTGCTCGAAGCGGGTCGCGCCCGCGTGCCGCACCAGCGTCTCGGTGCGCTCGCGGACCTGGGCCTCGGCGGCGGACAGGTCGGCCGCCGCGGCCCGCAGCGCGCGCCGGCACGTGGTCGCCGCGTCTCGGGCGTCGGCGACCGGACCCGCGAACGGCGTCGCGGCCGGCTGCTCGGGGTCCGCCGGCACCGCCGGCAGCGTGTCCGTGAGGGAGCCCGCCACCTCGCCGAACGCGCCGGCCGCGTGCTCGGCGTCGGTGTGCTCGCGCGCCAGGCGCCCGTGCGTCTCGCGGGCCGACGCGACCTCCTCGGTCCGCGTCGCGTGCTCGGCGCCGGCGGCCCGCAACAACTCCTGCGCGTGTGCGCCGTCGCGGGGTCGCTGCTCCTCGGGCAGGTCCAGGTGGTGCTCGCGGCCCTCGGCGGGCGCGTGCCGCTCCACCTCGCCGCGCAGTCGGCCGAGCAGTTCGCTGGCCGCGTCGGCGCGCCCCTCCAGGGTGCGTACGTGGTCCTCGGCGCGACCGGCGGCGGCCAGGCGCGAGGGGCCGTCGGAGCCGTCGAATCCGTCCAGCAGCTCGGCGGCCTGTCGGCGCACCTTGGCGGTGAGCCGGTCCAGGGTGCCCTGTGCGGCCGACTCCTCGCTCTCCGCGCGGGCCTGCTCGGCGCGCAGGTCGGCGCCCACGCCCACCTTCTCGTACAGCGCGCGGGCGGTGCGGTACGCCTCGCGCAGCGCGGGCAACGACGCGCGGGCGGCGGCCTCGTCCGCCGCCTCGTCGGCGACCGGCTCCTCGGACGCGCCGGTGATCTCGGCGCGTTCCTCGCGCAGCGCGCGGGCGGTGCGGCGCGCGTCGTCGGCCGAGCGCTGTGCCTGCCGGCGGTCCTCGTCGGCGGTGCGGGCGAGCAGTCGGTCCGCCTCGGCGCCGGCCTCGTGTTCGGTGGTCTCCTGCTCCAGTTCGCGGATCCGGCGCGCCCACCCGGCCCGCTCGCGCAGCCGGAAGGCGAGCCCGGCCAGCGCGTCGGCGCGGCGGCGCGCGGTCTGTGCGGCGTCCATCCGCCGATCGCGCCGATCCACGGCCTGCGCCCGGTCCTGCTCGGCGGTCACCGCGGCGATCTCGGCGGCCTCTCCCGCGGCCTGTGCGGCGGCCAGCTCGACCCGCGCGTCGGCGACCGCCTCGAACAGTTCGTCGAGCCGGCCTGCCGGGCAGGCCGCGCGCCATGTCGCCAGCCGCCCGGCGAGCGCCCGATCGGCCTCCAGGCGCGCGGCCCGCTCGCGGATCGCCTCCTGCCGCTCGCCCGCCCGCCGGCGCAGCGCGTCCCGCTCGGTGTCGGCGGCCCGCTCGTCGTGCATCGCCGGGTTCGGCGGCACCAGGAACGTGTCCGCCCGCTCCTCGCCCGGCTCCAACAGGGCCTGCGGGGTGCCCACCGCGACGGCCGAGCGCGGCAGCAGCGCGGCCTCGGCCAGCACGTCCCGGGCCCGCTCCATCGCGTTGTGCATGGTGACGATCACGCCGTCGACCAGCTGCGGGCGGGCCGCGAGCACCGCGGCGTGCCGCTCGGCGGGCACCGACTGGGCCAGGTAGCGCCAGCCCGGCAGGGCCGGAATGCCGTGCTCGCCCAGGAGTTCGACCGCGGCCAGCACGTCGGGGCCGGCGGGCAGCAGACCGCCGTCGCCCAGCGCGGCCAGGATCCGCGAGTCGTCGGCGGCGCCGGTGCGCAGGTGGAACAGGGTGCGCTCGCCCTCGCCGACCGCCTCGGCAAGCAGTTCGCGCAGCACGTCGGCGGCCCGGTCGAAGGTGCGCGCGGCCTGCTCGCCGATCGCCGACTCGGCGTCGGGGCCCAGGAGTTCGCGCACCCTCGGCTCGGCGGCCAGCGCCGTCGCGTTGTCGTGCACGGCGGTCAGGTCGGCCTCGGCCACGCCCAGCCGGTCCGCCGCTCGGGCGGCGGCCAACTCGGCCCGGCCGCGCGCGGATTCGGCCTCGCGCACCCGCGCCGCCGCCTGTTCGGCGCCCGCCCGGGCCTCGGTCCAGGCGGTGGCGGCGGCCTTTTCCTCGTCCGAGGCGCGCGCGGCGGACTCGGCCGGGTCGCCGTCGTCGTCGATCCAGCCCGCCTCGACCGCGAGTTCGAGTTCGGCGCCCACCTCCGCGAGCCGGCCGCGCAGGTGCGCCGCCTCGCTGCGGGTGCGCTGCGCCTCGGTCGCGGCGGTGGTGGCGGCCCGCTGCGCCCGCTCGCCCCGCTCCTGGAGTTCGGCCGCGCGCCGCTCCTCGGTGTCCGCCCGGCCCTCCGCCCCGGCGGCGGCCGCGTGCAGCGCGCGCACCAGCGCCGAGGCGGCGTCCTGGCGGGCGGCGAGGGCCGGCGCGGCGTCCCGCTCGGCCGCCCGGATCGCCACGTCCACCCGCTCGGCCCGGTCCACCGCGGCCCGGTGCCGCAACACCGCCTCGGTGGCCAGCCAGGCCGCGTGCAGCCCGCGCGCGTCGCCGAGTTCGCGCTTGATCCGGGCGGCGTCCTTCTCCGCGGCGGTCAGCCGCATGCCCGCGTGCCGGTGGGTGATCTCGGCGGTGACCAGGGCGGCGTGTGCCCGAGCCCGCTCGGCGGCGTCCACGGCCGCGGCGGAGTCGGCCACCCGCCGGGCCAGTTCGGCCGCCCGCTCGCGCTCCCGCTCGGCCCGGGCGCCCAGTTCGCGGCCGAGCCCGCGCGCGGCGTCCTCGGCGTTGCGGTGCACCGCGCGTACCCGGGTGCGCCGCGAGGCGGCCTCGCCGACCGCGTCCAGGAGTTCGACCGCGCCCTCGACGAAGTCCCGTTCGGCGGTCAGCTCGGCACGCTGGGCGAGCTTGACCGCGAATCCGTCGACCAGGTCGGCGAGTCCGTCGGTGTCGGCCGGGTCGGAGACCGCGCGCAGCAGCAGGTCGACGAAGTCCGCGTCGTTCTTGACCGCGAACAGGCCCGCCGCCTCACCCTCGTCGGCGTTCATCTCGCGCTGGTAGCGGAACAGTTCCGGATCCAGGCCGAGCAGGTTCAGGTGCTCGATCCAGCGGTCGTGGATCTCCTCCCAGACCACGTCCACGTCCGGGTAGACCTTGTGCAGTTCGGTCATCGCGTCGCGGAAGCCGCGCATGGTCCGCCGCCGCCCGCCGACCTGCACCGGCAGCGCGTCCAGGGTGAGCCCGGGCCCGGGTCGGAAGGAGTACCAGCTCTCCGCGAACTTGCGCGGGTCGGAGGAGACCTGTCGGCCGCGCCATTCGCTGACCTTGCCGACCACGACCGTCTCGCCGGTGAGCACGTGCTGCCATTCGAGCGCGACGTGCCCGCAGTCGTCGGCGAGCAGGAACTTGCGCAGCACACCCGAGCTGGCCCCGCCGAGGGTGTTGCGGTGTCCGGGCAGCATCACCGAGAAGATCAGCTTGAGCAGGACCGACTTGCCGCCGCCGTTCTCCAGGAACAACACGCCCGCGGGCGCGGGTCGGCGCGGCGGCCCGACCGGCTCGCCCTCGAACAACTGCGCCTGCCTGGGCGCCGGGTCGGGCACGGGCGCACCCACCCCGCGCAGGTCGAGCACGGTGTCGGCGTAACGCGCACCGGCGGGCCCGATGGAGAACAGGCGGACCCGGGACAGCTCGTACATCGGCGGTCAAATCTCTCTGGTCGAAGCACAGGACGAAACAGGTGGAACGAACGGCACGAAACACACACTCCGCGGAACATCCGAAAAACACACGCACGCACGGACGGACGGCACCAGGCGCACCCGGCGCGGCACGCGCGGACGATCGAGACCCGCGCCGCACCGGTCACCGCCACCCGGCACGCGGGTCAGACGCCGTGGAAGGGCAACCCGGCCCCCGGCACCAGTTCGCCGTCGACCGCGGCGGCCAGCAGGCTCGGGCTGCCGTCGGTGACCGCCACCACGCCCAGCTCCAGCAGCTCCGACATCGCCGCCGAGCCGGCCGTGTCGCGGACCTGGAGCTGGTAGCGCGCCGTGGTGCGGTAGGTGCCGCCGCCGTCGTCGGAGACCCGCTGCAAAAAGCCGGAGTCGACCAGGAACGCCACCGCCTTGGCCACGATGCCCACGGTGGACGCGGCGAGCCGGCGGGCGTCCTTGGTCGCGCCGGTGGCGCTGCGTCTGGCGTAGACCCGCCAGGCCGCCTCCAGGCTCGGCCCGTCCACCTCGGGGTCGCTGATCTCGCCGCGCAGTTCGGCGCGTTCCTCCAGGCGGCGGCAGGCCTGGCGGACGAAGGCGTCCACCCCGTGCACGCTGAGCCGGCCCACGTAGGCGTCGTCGGCCAGGTCCTCGGGGCGCGGGAAGGCCATCGCGGCCACCGCCAGGTGGGCCAGGCCGTGCAGGAAGCGGTCGGCCGACTCGGTACCGGCCCGACGCGCGTAGTCGCCCATCCGGACGGCGAACACCGAGTCCTCACCGGCGGTCACCGCCATCCCGGCACGCGGCGACACCTCCAGGACGACCAGGCCGAGCCCCGCCGCGACGGCGGCGGCGAGCGCCGCGAAGCGCGGATCCTCGCGGTGTCGGCGGATCAGGTCGGCGTATTCCGCGTCGCGCGCCGGCAGCAGCTTGGGCTGGAGGCCGAAGGCGACCAGGCGGGCCGCGTCGCCGACGTCGGCGGAGGTGATCGGGGCGGCGTCGGCCGCCGTGTCGTGGTTCATCCGGGGGTGGGCCCTTCCGGCTCGGGGCGCGCGCCGGTCAGAACCGCCGTGCCGATGATCAGGTCGGCGCCGCCGACCTCGGGGTCGTCGAGTTCGGTGCCGTCGTCGACGGCCACGAGCAGGGTGCGATCGCCCTGGCGCAGCGCGGTCCCCACCGGCGGCGAGGCCGCGTGGAACGCGAGCAGCGCGACCAGGTAGCCGAGGTCGGGATCGGCCTCGCGGGCCTCGGCGAGCAGCCCGGACAACCGGCGCGGGGTCTCCGGCGGGATGTCCAGGAGCAGCGCCGCCGCGTCGTGCTGGCGCTCGCTGTAGCGGCTGTCGTCGGGGGTGAGCGACACGTCGGGCTCGGGCAGTTCGGCGCCGAGGTGGTCGCGTGGCGCGGGCGGGGTGAGCAACATCTCGGTCAGGTCGTGCAGGCGCACCGCGACGGGGGTGCGCAGGCCGGTGCCGGCGGCGAAGAACCGGTCGGTCGCCCGGCGTGCGTCGCCGACGGGCAACTCCAGGAGCGGGCGCAGCAGTTGCCCGTACAGGTCGAGCCCGGTGCGGGTGCTCGGGGCGGCGAACGCCTGCCGGTCCTGCTCGGCCCGGAACAGCGGCCCGGCCTCCATCAGCCGGGTCTGCAACTGGGTGTGTCGGCGGATGCAGTCCTGGACGATGTCGACCAGCTCGGCCGCGCCGCGCTTGCGCTCGCTCTCCTCGGCCTCGTCCCGGGCCCGGCGGATGTTGATCAGGATCGCGTTCTCGTGCCGGTAGCGGTCCGCGACGTGGTCGAACGCCTCGTCGATCAGGTCCGGCACGGCCTGGAGCCAGTCGACGGCGCGCACGTTGCGCCGGGTCGCGTCCAGCGCGCGGCGCAGCGATTCGGCGTACTGCACGGTGCGGTAGCGGGCCTGCTCGGCGGCGAACCTGGCCTCGGCGAGCCGGCCGCGCCGGATCAGGTGGTCGAGTTTGACGTCGGCGGCGATCTGCGCGCTGGTCACGTCGGTGTCGAGGGCGCCGACCAGGACGTTGATCGCCTCGTCGGTGGCGCGCAGGAAGATGTGCCCGTCGGGGCCGGGGACCTCTTCGAGGAGCTTGAAGTCGTAGTCGCGCCGGATGTATTCACCCTCACGGGTCCACATGCCGTAGACGGCGCGAAAGCCCCGGTCGACGCTGCCGACGTTGATCAGGTTCTCCAGGACCCAGCGGGCGACCCGCTCGTATTCGGCCGGGTCGCGCCCGGGGGCCTGGGCGGCCACGCGCGGGCGGAGCCGGCTGACGATCTCCTCGTGGTCGGCGCCGGTGTCGAAGTCCATCGTGACCGTGACCAGGTCGATCGCGGCGAGGCCGAGTTCGGCCATCGCGTAGACGGTGTACTCGCCCGCCAGGTTGGCCTTGCGCGCCTCCAGGTCGTGCAGCGGCGCGGTGCAGGCGAGGGCCTTGAGGCGGCGGGCCAAGCCCTCCTCGGTCACCCCGGAGCGGGGGTGCGCCGCGCCCGGGGGCAGCGCCGGGCCGGCGGGCGGCGGCAGCTCCCCGGGCCGGACGGCTCGGGCGGAAACGGTCATGGGAGTAGAGCCTAGGACGTTCGGCCGACAGCCTCGGCGCCCGCCCACCCCGGATGGGGCCGAACGGGGGCGGGGTCGGCCGGGGGTCGGCTACGTCTCGCTCACATCTCGCTCAGCCTGGCCTTGGCGGCGGTGCGCACCTCGGCGTGCTCGGCCGGGTCGCCCGCGAGCCGGCGCAGTCGCGTCACGGCCTCGGGGCGGCGCGCGTCCACGTGGCGCGCGGCGATCAGTCGGGTGTCGGCCTGGCAGTCCCAGAGGGCTTCCACGGCCGTCTCGGCGGCGAAGGACGGCTCTATCCGGGCGAGGGTCTCCACGGCGCAGGCGCGCAGTCCGGCGGAGGCGGCGTCGCGGTAGACGTCACGGATCAGGTCGAGCGCGTCGACGAGGGCGAGGCGCCCTATCCCGGTGACCAGGTCGCGCAGCCGGAAGTGGTCGGCCTGGTCGGTGTCCGCCGCGCCGATCGGGGGCGCCGCGGCCACCCTGGCGCGCAGCGCGTGCAGCAGAATCGGTCCGTCTGCGGGTTCCCCGGCACCGGCCAGTATCCGCACGGCCACCTCGCCGAGCAGGTCCTCGCGGGCGGCCCAGGTGCGCGCCCGGGCGACCGCGGCGGGGGTGCGCAGGCCGCCGATGGCGTGTGCGGCGGCGAGCCGCACCCCGGTGGGCGCGTCGGGCGCGAGCGCGCCCTCGGCCAGGTCGAGCAGCGCGCCGTCGCCCTGTTCGCCGAGGTAGCGCAGCGCGGCGGCTCTGGCGCCGTCGGGTCCGGCCCAGGCGGCGGCCAGGATCGCGCCGCGGTGCTCCGGCCCGGCGACGGCGGCGAGCCGTCGGCCGCAGGCGAGCGATTGGCGTGGCCCGTCGGCGGCCTCGGCGAGCACCTGGTCGACGGTCTGCGCGGGCGCGGTCGGCGGTGTGCCGGGGCGCACCGAGCGGGTCAACTCCCAGCGCCACCAGTCCAGGTCGACCTGTTCGACGACGGCGCGCACCCGCTCGTCCTCGGCCGCCCACGTCCGCCAGGGGCGCATGCCGGTGGAGCGCTTGACGCAGTCGTAGAGTTCGTCGTCCTCGCCGCGCTCGAGCACGATGTCGAGCATGCCGGTCAGCGCCGCGTCCTGTCCGATGGCGGCGAGCCGGTCCAGCGCCTCCGGCCAGTCGCGGCCTTCCTCGACGTAGGAACGCAACAACTCGGTCGCGTCGGCGCGGCCGAGGCGGGCGAGCGTGCCGAGGACGGCGAGGGGGAGCGCGGTGCGGTCCGCGTCCTCGTCGGTCCAGTCCTCCTCGCACAGCAGATGTCGGGCGAGGCCGTCGAGGCCGGCGTCGAGGTCCGCGTAGAGCCGCGCGTAATAGAGCGAGCGGGACTCGGTGGCCGGAACGGCACGGGGATCGCGGACCACGCAACCGTCGAGCGCGTCGAGCACGGCGACGCGGTCGGCGACGAGGGCCCGCCGGGCGCCCTGTCCGTGGCCGCTGCGAAGCAGGCCGAGGAGGGCGTCATGCGAGGTGATGACCGGATCGAACATGCCGCAAGCATCGGTGGCCGGCAACCCTGGAGCAACAGGATTTAGGACACATGTACCCGTTGCCCGTTGTTTCGGCGAACCAGCGGGCGCCGTTGTCACCGTTTCGTCACCCGAAGCCATGAACTGTACCGCCCCCGTTGGCCCACCCGCCGCCCGGGTGTGCGAGGACGCCGCCCGGACGAGGGGCGGCCGCTCGGGTGTCGAGAGGGGAGCCCGGGTCCGCGAGGGGCGGGTGCTCGGGCGGGCGTCCGGGTCCGCGAGGGCGAGCGAGCGTACGAGGGCGGACTTCCGGCCCGCGAGGGCGGGCGGAGGCGACTGTGGGGGTGTGCAAGGACACCACCCGGACGCGAGGGGCGGCTGCTCGGGTGTGCGAGGGGCGGAGCCCGGGTCCGCGAGGGGCGCGCGTCCGGGTCCGCGAACGCGGGCGAGCGTACGAGGGCCGGCGTCCGGCCCCGCGAGGGCGGGCGGAGGCGGCCGTGGGGGTGTGCGGGACCGGGCGAACAAGGGCGGCCGAAGGCCGACGTCCGGGTCCGCGAAGGCGGGCGGACGCAGGCGCCCGGATCCGCGGAGGAGGCCGGGGACG
The DNA here is from genome assembly GCF_002024165.1 of Embleya scabrispora. Classification (NCBI taxonomy): domain Bacteria; kingdom Bacillati; phylum Actinomycetota; class Actinomycetes; order Kitasatosporales; family Streptomycetaceae; genus Embleya; species Embleya scabrispora. The sequence goes on along the minus strand of NZ_MWQN01000001.1, from coordinate 6,499,764 downwards.
GTTCAGGATTGTTTCGGCACCGGGATGCGTGGGCGGTCGTGTCGGACGGTGCCGTAGTCCTCGCCGTCGAGCGGGCCGAGCACACTCGCGGGTACGAAGGACTCCATGGCCCACGCCCGGGTCTCCACGTCGGCGGCGAAGCCGTACGCCCCCCAGACGGGCCAGCGCACGCGGGCGCGCCAACTGCCGTCCCGGTACTGGTGCCAACTCACCAGGGTGACCTCGAGGTGCTGCCCGTCCGGGAGGACCATGCGCACCCGGGGGCCGGTCGGGTGCGCATCGGCCTCCTTGCGGCGCTCGCCGACCCGGCTCGGCGGCGACTCGCGGACGCCGAGCGGTTCCGTGGCCGGCGTGGGCGAGTCGCTGCTCACGGCCGGATTCCGTACTGCTGCGGTCTGGCTGCTCACGCGGCCATTGTGCGGCGCCGAAACGATCCGCCGGCCCGAAATGCGCCGCCGCGCGCACGCGTCCCACCCGTACGGCGCACGGGAGCGCCACGCGGATGGGACGTGTGGGGGGTGCGGTCGGTCAGGAGACCACCCGGAGTTCGGCCGGACCGACCACGCTCAACCCGAGCACCGCGGCCAGGTCCTCGACGAGGTTCGCGGCCTGGTCCGCGGTCAGTCGTTCCACCGTCCACTCGTCGGTGGGCCGACCGTGCTCGTCGGTGTGCGGGCCGAATCTCAGCTCGATCGGACGTTCGGCGTCGGCGGACGGCAGCACCGGAACCCGGGCCACCAGGGTGACATTGTTCGACATGACGTCGACTCCCTTCGGAGAGCGAAAACGATCGCCGCTGTCATTGCCGGTCACTTCTCACGCTCGCATCGGACACGGATGGTGTCCAGGTGCATCCCGGTGTCACAAGGAGCGTGCCGGGCGCGCCTGGACGCACCGAAAAGCCCCGGCGCGCATCGCGCGCCGGGGCTTCGCTTCCGTCGACCGGTCGTGTGGGGTACCCCCGGGGCAACGGGCCCGCGTCGATCGGAGGTCGGCTAACCGAAGAAGGCCTTCACCACCGGACCGGCGGCCGAGCCACCGGACTTGCCCTTCTCCACGAGCACCGCGACCGCGACGTCGTCCTTGAACGCGATCATCCAGCCGTGGGTCAGGGTCTCGCCCTTCTCGTCGAACTCGGCGGTACCGGTCTTGGCGCCCACCGTGCCCGGGATGCCCTGGAGCATCTTGCCGGAGCCGTTCGCCACCACGCCCTGCATCAGCGCCTTGAGCTGGCCGGCGATCGACGGGTCCAGGGGATGCGAGGGCACCCGGCCCGGCACGTCGTCGGGCGCGAGCACCGGCTGGTTGAACTTGCCGGAGGCGATCGTCGCGGCGACCGAGGCCATCACGAGCGGGCTGGCCAGCACCCGGCCCTGGCCGATCATCGACGCGGCCTTGTCGTTCTCGCCGTTGGCCGTCGGTACCGAGCCGTCGAAGGTGACCGTGCCGACGTCCCACTTGGCGCCGATCCCGAACTGGTCGCCGGCCAGCTTGCTCAGCGTGTCGTTCTGGATCTTGGCGCGGTTGCCGATGAAGGCCGTGTTGCAGGACTGCGCGAAGTCGTCCTGGAACAGCGCGTCGGGCATCGGCTTGAGGCCGTCGTAGTTCTTGAACGTCTGCCCGTTGACCACCAGCGTGTTCTCACACGGCACCTTGTCGGTCGGCTTGATGCCGGCCTGCAACAGCGCGCCCGAGGAGACGGTCTTGAAGGTCGAGCCCGGTGGGTAGCGCCCGGTGAAGGCCCGATTGTCGCCGTTCGACGGGGTGTTCGCGGCGGCGGTGATCCCGCCGGTCTTGGCGTCGAGCACCACGATCGAGGCGTTGTTGCCGCCGGTCACCGCCTTGAGGGCGTCCTCGGCCTGCTTCTGCACGGCCGGGTCCAGGGTGGTCTTCAGCGACTCCGCCGGCTTGCCCTTGACGTCGACCAGGGTCGCCTTCTCCGCGCCGCCCGCGTCCACGACGGTGATCTTCAGGTCGGCGACGCCGGCCAACTTCTTCTCGTAGCGGTACTGCAGGCCGGAGGCGCCCACCTGGTCCGCCGACGAGGCACTCGGGTCGGCGTTCTTGAGCAGGTCGGCGTTGTCGCCCGAGGCGACCGTGCCGACGATCTGCTTCGCCACGTCGCCGGACTGGGTCGCCCCCTCCTTGACCTGGATCCCGCCCAGGCCGGCCAGCTTGACCTGGCCGCCGCCGTCCCACTTCTCCTTGCGCAGCGTCACCAGGGGCAGCGACTGGTTCGGATCCGCCGCCGCGACCCGGCCCTTGAGTTTGGGGATGTCCAGGTCGAACATCGGGTCCGACAGCGCCGCGTACAGCGCGTCCGGGTTGGTGATCTTGGCCGGCCACAGCGACAGCGCCACCACGGGCGTCGTGGTGGCCAGCGACTTGCCCGAGCGGTCCAGGATCTCACCGCGCTTGGGCAGCGTACGATCCCGCTTGATCTTCCCGCTGTCCGCCAGTTGCGGGTGCACGATGGTCTGGGTCCAGTGCACGGTCGACTTGCCGTTCGCGGTGACGATCGGGACCGTGGACGCGATCTTGACCGGGTCCGCCACCCCCTTGAGGGTCAACGTCGCGTTGTACGCGAGCGTGGCCGGCGCGTTGTCCTTGCCCTTGGTGTAGGCGCCGGCCTTGTACTCGGCCTTGGCGATCCCCAGTTGCTTGCCCGTGGTCTCGAGACCCTGCTTGGCCGTGGCGGGGTTGTCCGTGAAGGACGCCGCCTTGGTCGTGTCGCCGCTCTGCCACGCGGCCAGGAAGTCTCTGGCCGTCGTCTCCGAGGTGTCCTTCTTGTCTTCTCCGCCGCTGCACGAGGTCAGCCCGGCGACCACGACGACCGACACCATCAACGGCACGGCCGACGGCAACCGTCGCATCCTGCTGCCCACCAGATTCCTCCCGTACGTTCCGCGAACCCCCGACAACCGCCGGCGGCCTCCGGTCACGCTACCGGGGCCGCCGGGGCGAATCGGTCATCGGGCAGGTGTACGAGCCACTTGTGACCTGGTTGTTGAGGTGCTCCGAACGAGGGAGTGAGGGATCGCCCTCAACCCTGCGCGAACGGGAGCCGAATTGCCCGCGGGAGGAAACCGGTCTCTCATCCGATGCGTCGGTAGGAGCAAGAGGGTCAGCCGGGACGGGGGCCCCGCACTGACCGTTGGCACCGTCGAGCAGGAGGAGAACGGGGCGATGGGGACCACACGGATCGCCATACCGACACCACCGCGTTACGGGTGGCAGGAGGACGCGGCATGCAGGGGCCTGGACGCCGGCCTCTTCTTCGGCGACGACCAGGAGCGACCCGGCGAGCGCCGGGCGCGCGAGCGGGTCGCCAAGAAGGTCTGCATCTCCTGCCCCGTGCGGCGGCGCTGCCACGAGCACGCGATGTCGGTCCCGGAACGCCGGGGGGTGTGGGCGGGTCTCGGCGAGACCGAACGCGCCGCGCTGTTGCGCGAGCAGGAGCAGGGACACGACCGGGAGGAAACCACGACGGCGGCCTGACCGGGCCGACCGTCGGGTCCCGCCGCGGACGCCGGTGACCGGGGGGTCACGCCGGCAGATCGTCCTCGGTGAGCAGACCGCGCACGTCCAGTCGGGCCCGTACGTGCGGTGCGCAGGCGTCCACCACCACCGCCGCGCCGATCCATTCGGCGCCGGCCTCGGTGACCATGCGCCGCACCGCGCTCGCCTGTGCGCCGGTCTCGATCCACTCGTCGACGAGCAACACCCGGTCGCCCGGGCGGAACAACCGGCCCGGGACCACGAGGGTGAGGCCGCCGTCCTGGTATTCGGGCGGGGTGGCGGCACGCAGCAGGGGATCGGCGGCGGGGCCCCGGTACTCGCCCACGATCCGTCGATCCTTGCGGATCTCCACGAAGCCGACGCCCAGATGCAGCGCGGTGATCGGACCGAGGACGAGGCCGCGCGTCTCGATCCCGACGATCAGTGTCGGTCGCGCGTCGGCGTGCAGGGCGCCGAGCCCGGGGCCGAGCATCGCGAGCAGTTCGGGGTCGTGCCACCACTCGGACGCGTCGGCGAAGGTGCCCCACGGGGTCTCCCGCCAGGCGAACGCGTCGGCGAGTCGGCGCGCGACGGCTCCCAGGCTGCCCTGACGGCTCGTCACCTCGGCGCCCACCCCGTTTCGTTCCCCGCACCGGCCCGTGTCGATCTTCGACCGGAGAGACTACCGGGACGAGCACACCGCCACGGACGCGCCCGAACGTCCCACAGTCGCCGCACCCGAGCTCGAACACCCCTCGCCCCCACCCACGGGCTCGAACAACCGTCCCCATCCGCGAACTCGGGCGATACCCGTCCCCCGCAGGCAGACTCGGGCAGCCTGCGGTTGCCACACACGAGCCCGCGCCACACTCCGCCGCCACACACAGGCTTCGACAACCGCCGGCCCCGTGCGGACACGAGCGGCACTCGGCGACCGCACACAGACTCGGCCAACCCGCCGTCACCACACACGAGCCCGCGCCACACTCCGCCGCCACACAGGCTCCGCCAACCGCCGGCGCCCGCGAACTCGGACGGCACTCGGCCACCACACGCAGACTCGGCCAACCCGCCGTCGCCACACACGAACCCGAGCCACACCCCGCCACCACACGCACAGACTTCGGCAAGCGCCGGCGTGCGCGGCTCGAGTGACACTCGGCCACCGCGCGCAGACTCGGCCGGCCTGCCGTCGCCACGTACGAGCCCGAGCCGCGCTCCGCCGCCACACGCACAGGTTTCGGCAACCGCCGGCGTGCGCGGACTTCGGGGGCACTCGGCTGCTGCCCGCGGGCATGGGTCGCCCGCAGTCGGCGCGCGGTCTGGGCGGCCTGCGGTTGCCGCACGCACAGGCTTCGGCAGCCGTTGGCGTGCGCGGATCGAGGCGGCGCCCGGTCGCCGCGCGGCCTGCGGTTGGTGGGCGGGGGTTGGGGCCGGCCGTGGGCGACGGCAGTCGCCTGCCTCGACTGCCGTCGTCACATGGTCAGTCGGCTCCGGGCTGGTCCAACGGCTGTTCGACCAGCGCCAGTACGCGGCTGGCCATGAACCGCGCCGTGCGCACCACCGTGCCCGTTCGGGTCAACTCGCTCACCTCGACCACGCCGCGCCGGACCGCGACGTCGAGCCGGCGCCCCGCGCGGGTCGCGGTCATCTCGTAGGTTTTGGTGCTGTCGCCCGCGTCGACCACTATCTCGACCCGATCGCCCTTCATTCGTGCCCCCTTCGACCGATTACCTCCATCTTCTCCCACAGGTCCGACATCGACGGGCGCCCCGGCGGGGTGGTCCGGCACCGACTCCGGGGCGCCTTACCGCGCCGGGCACCGGGGTTCCTCTAACGTGTCTCGCACAGGGAATTCGGGCAGACGAAACCCGGACGACGGCACCACGCGAGGGGATCGGGCACACATGACGATGGTGCGGCTGCGACGGCAGGATCCGCGCATCGTCGGTTCGTATCGGTTGCTGCGCCGTCTCGGGGCCGGCGGCATGGGCGTGGTCTACCTCGGGGTGGACCGGCACGGCACCCGGGTCGCGCTCAAGCTGATCCGCCAAGAGCTGGCCGGGAACCCGGAGTTCCGCTCCCGCTTCGCGCGCGAGGTGGCCGCGGCGGCGATGGTGCGCGGCAATCGTACGGCCGCCCTCGTGGACGCCGACGCGGGCGCCGAGCGGCCCTGGCTGGCCACCGTGTACGTGCCCGGCCCGTCCCTCCAGCGCCGGGTCGGCGAACGCGGCCCGCTGGGTTGCCTGGACCTGGCCCGGATCGGCTCGGCGGTGGCCGACGGCCTGGTGTCCGTACACGCGGTCGGCGTCGTGCATCGCGACGTGAAACCGTCCAACATCCTGCTGTCCCCCGACGGGCCGCAGATCATCGACTTCGGCATCGCCTACGCGGACGGCGCCGGCACCCTGACCGTCACCGGAACGGCCGTCGGCTCACCGGGATTTCTGGCCCCCGAACAGGTGCGCGGGCAGACCGTGACACCGGCCACCGACATCTTCGCGCTCGGTGTCACGCTGGCCTACGCGGGGCGCGGGGCACCGCCGTTCGGGTCGGGGCCGGTGGACGCGCTGCTGTATCGCGTCGTGCACGAGGAACCCGACCTCGAGGGCGTGCCGGAGCAGGTGGTGCCGTTGATCTCGGCGTGCCTGTCCAAGGATCCGCGGATGCGGCCGACCGCCGAGCAGGTCCGCGAGCGGCTGGCCGCGATCGCCCGGCGGCGCGAGGCCGAACGGGGTACGCCGACGCGCGGCACGGCGGCGGCGCCGTCGACCGCGGCACCGGCCGCGATGAAGGGCGGCGCGACGGTCGCGGCGGGGCCGAGGGAGCGAGACCGCGAGCGGGAGCGGGAACGGGCCAGGCGCGAGGCGGCGCGGCGCGAGGGGGCGCGGCGGGACGAGGACACGCGGGCCGAGCGCTCGGCGGCGCATCGGACGGAGACGGGTCGGCCGGAGTCGGGTCGGCCGGAGTCGGGGCGCGCGGAGCCCGGCCGGGGGTCGACGGAGGGGCACGGCGCGGGTCGGTCCGAGTCGGGTCGGCACGACGGGGCGCGGCACGAGGCGACTCGTCCGGACGCGGCTCGGCACGACGCGCGGGCCCACGGGTCCGAGGGCCAGGGGTCCGATCGGCGCGGCGCGGACGGCGGGCGGGCGGAGCACGCGGTCCGGCACGAGCCCGGGCGGGGCGACGCCGGGCGGCACGAGCCGCGGCAGGAATCGGCCCGGCACGAGACGCGCCCCGACGGGGGCCGGCACGACACGGGGCGGCCCGAGGCCGGCCGCGGCGAACGCTCCGAGGCCTCGCGCGGTTCGACCGCGGAGCGGGGCGAGCGCGCGGAGCGGCCGAACTCCTCGGATCGTTCGAGCCACCCGGATCGCCCGGAGGGCAAGCGGGCCGGCCGGGTCGACCACGGCCCGCGCTCCCGCGCGGGCTCCGGCTCCGGCCCCGGCTCGGGGTCCGCGTCCGGCGCTCCGCGCCGCCGTCGGCCCGAGGAGCGACGGCGGTTGCTGATCCAGCAGTTGGTCGTCTTCGTGGTGGTCACCGCGATCGCCGCGTTCGCGATCGCCGCGTTCCAGAGCGACGGCGGCGACGACGGGCCGAAGGTGCCCGCGGCCGCCGACCCGGCGCCGCCGCAGGCGCCCGGGCCGTTCCGGATCGGCCCGGCACACGGCTCGATCCCGATCGCGGACTGGTCGGACCGCACCTACTCCGACCCGTCGGTGAGCGGCGCCACGGTCACCCTGACCGACGGCACGGCCGTGGTCGGCAGCGATCGGGTCACCCTCGGCGACGTGGTCCCGGCGAGCCTGGACGGCGCCCCGGCGGTGGTCGTGGTGCTCACCCGCACCCCCGGCGCGGGCGGCCCGGCGACGCACCTGGTGGAACTCTTCCGCTTCGCCAACGGCGCGCCGACCACGGTGGCCGCGCTCGCCGCGGTCGCGGATCCGCAGGCGGTCGCCACCCGCTGGACGGTGGTCGAGGGCGGCATCTCGCGCATCCAGTCCTACCTGGACGTCCCCGACGTGACCACCCGCTACGTGGTCGGCCCCTCCGGCGTCCTGGTCCCCACCGCCTGAACACGGTCGCCAGCGCCGGCACGGACCCTCCGCCCGCGCACGATACCTATCGGGGCGATCCGGGTGATACGAACAATCCGAGGAATTCGGCCGCTCCCCACGGTCGGCGGGCGCTCTGCGGCCGAGCCGCACAACGCCTCAAAGCGCCCGCCGCAGCCGGCGTCGAGCCGCCCCTGTGTCGTGCCGGGCCGACTCCTGAGACGGCCCGCGCCGCCCGGCCCCCCGCCACCCGAGCGCGGGGCCCAACACCCCACTCCGCCATCCATCCCAACGACGACGAGGGGCATCCGGCTCGGGCCGGATGCCCCTCGTTCGTGTGTACCGCACCGCCTCGCGCGCCGCGTCGGATCACGCGGTGTCCGGCCTCAGCCGAACTGGCGTTCCAGGTCCTTCAGTTTGCGCTCCAGCGAGTCGAGCCGGGGCAGCGTCATGGTGTCGTCCTCGGCGGTGAGGTCGATGACGTCGCGCCGCTCGGCACCGGTGGAAGTACCCGTCGCCGCCGGGAGTTCGCTCGCTCGCGCGGGAGAGGCAAGAGCCGGACGGCCGGAAGAGCCGTTCGGGTCGGCTGAGCCGCCGTGGCCGGAAACGTCGTTTCCGGCTATAGCAGGCTCCGAGAGTGCTTCGGAGCCGCCACCTCCCGGCAGAGCAGCCATTTCCTGACGTGCGGCGCCGCGCCGACCGAAGTGGCCGGTGCCCTCGCCGCGGCTGAGCGCCTTGAGCTGCGCCCGCTCGCGTTTGCCGTCGATCCGCCGGCGCTCGCGGTCGTCCTGCTTGGCCCGCTTGTCCTCGCGGACCTCCTCGACCGCCTCGTCGAGGGTGCGCACGCCTTCGAGCAGCATGAGCGACCAGGCGTTGAACGTCTCGTGCGGGGCGCGCAGCCACCGCACGATCCGGATCTGCGGCAACGGACGCGGTACCAGGCCCTGTTCGCGCAGCGCGGCGCGACGGGTCTGCTTCAGCGCACGGTCGAACAGGACGGCCGCGGAGAGCGACATGCCGGCGAAGAACTGCGGCGCACCGGCGTGCATGTCGCCGCGCGGCGCATGCACCCAGTTGAACCAGGCCGAGGCACCCGCGAACGTCCAGACCAGTATCCGCGAGCCGAGCGCCGCGTCGCCGTGGCTGGCCTCGCGCACCGCGAGCACGGAGCAGAACATCGCCGCCCCGTCGAGCCCGAACGGCACCAGGTACTCCCAGCCGTTGGCGAGCCCGAGGTTCTCCCGGCCGAAGCCGACCAGGCCGTGGAACGACAGCGCGGCCGCGACGCCGGCGCAGACGAACAGCAGCGTGTACGAGGCGACCCCGTACATCAGCTCCTTGCGCCGCCGGCGATCCTGCTCACGCTCCCAGTTGTCGGATCCTTCCCCGGTATCCGTCGCATCGGCCTTGCGGCGTCGGACGACCAGATACGCCACAAGCGCCATAAGGGCGACCAGTTCCGCCAAGCCGACGAGGGCCCAGGCCAGGGGTACACCCATGATCTCCAACGAGCTTTGCCTCGCTTCCCGTTCCTGATCCGATTGCGCGGCGCCCCATACTGGCGGAATTTCGCCTGGTGCGGGTCGAATCCACCGAATATCCCGCGTGTGGGTGACGGGACATTCCCCCGCACATCCACTTTTTCGGCCGCCCGTGCGACCCGAACAGGCCACTGCGCCATTTTGGGCGACGCTCGACCGTACTGCACTTCCGCGCACACGCTAGTCCAAGATCACATTCGATCGAAATTGGCATGACGCGATCGGCATGTCGTGAGACAAATCAGGGAAGGCCGTTGCCTCGAATTCCGGGATGATCGGAAGAAACATCTCAACAAACGCAAGAAAGAGAGAAGCGGATCACTACCAACCAAGTACACAAACGAAAGCATTCGGGCGTCAACCGGGACGCAGGTGATCGGATCAAAATGCATCGGATCACCGCCTACCTGGACGGACGGCCCTACCGGCTGATCACCCCACGCCCGTCGAACACGACCCGGTTCGCCGTCAACTGCTTCCACGACAGCTGGCACGTGGTGTCCGACCGGGCCGGGGCCGTGCTGTTCGCCCGGTTGATGTGGGGCCTGGCGCACGAGCGATACCCGAACACCCTGGTGGTGATCGACCGCCGCCACCTCGACCCGAACCCGTTCGACGCCGAACCCTCGCCGCCCATCGTGCTGTTCGCCGGCGAGCGCACCCCGTTCGGCGGCCGCGCCGCCCGCGACCTGCGCCGACTGCTGCCGACGCTGGGCCGACCGGACGGCACCGTGTACTGGCGCACCCACGGCCTGGACGCCGCGCTCGCCGACCGCGACGCCTGGATGCGGCGGCACCCGGAGCCCATGTGGGATTGGGAGCGCGAGCGCCGGCACAAGCGTAGGCCGGAAGACACCCTGCGGGAGGGCCTGTTGGTACTGCCCGCGAACGCCGACGCGCTACGCCGCGAGGCGGTGTGCATCGCGGGCATGGAAGTGTCCGCCACCACGCCGATGGCCTACGAGTACCTGCGCCGCTACGAGTTCCAGATCTTCCACGACTACCGGCGCCGGGTGAGCGCGGCCCGGACCGCGCGCCGCGAGATCGAGGAACTGCCCGTGCCGCCGAGCCGGTTCGCCCCCTGGAGGTATCCCGACACCGACGCGCCCCGCCTGCACATCTGGGACCGGGGCACCGAAGTCCGGCTGGCCCGCATGCGGGGGCGCCGCGTACACACCCGCCCGGACCTCTACCACACCCGCTCGATCAACGACATCCAACGTTCGGGCGCGACCGCCCGGGAACGCCACTACGATCCCCCGTCGAACACTTGAGCCCACGGACCCATCGCCCGACTTTCCCCCATTCGGCCGCCACCCACTCAGCCGAACGCCACCGCATAGAAGGCGACCGCCGCAGCGGCACCGACGTTCAGCGAGTCCACCCCGTGCGACATCGGGATCCGGACCAACCGATCCGCCGCGGCCAACGCCTTCGCGGTCAACCCAGGCCCCTCCGCGCCCAGCATCAACGCACATCGATCGGTGTCCGCGGACGGCAACTCGTTCAACGCCACCGACCCTTCGCCCGGAGTCAGCGCTAGCAACGTCAACCCCGCCCCCCGCAGCACGTCGAGGCCGCCGGGCCATGGGTCCAGGCGCGCGTACGGCACCGAGAACACCGCGCCCATCGAAACCTTCACCGACCGCCGGTACAGCGGATCCGCGCAGTCCGGCGACAACAGCACCGCATCCATGCCGAGCGCCGCAGCGCCCCGGAAGATCGCCCCGACGTTGGTGTGATCGTTGACCCCCTCCAACACCGCGACCCGCCGCGCACCGGCCACCAGATCACCCACCGCCGGCAACACCTTGCGCCCCATCGACGCCAGCGCCCCGCGATGCACCTGATACCCCGTCACCCGCTCGACGACCTCGGGACTACCCACGTACACGGGAACGTCCGTGCCCTCGATCACCTCGGCCATGGTCTCCAGCCAACGCTCCGAGAGAAGCATCGACCGCATCGGATACCCCGCCTCGAGCGCCCGCCGAATCACCTTCTCCCCCTCGGCCATGAACAACCCCTCGGCCGGTTCACGCCGCCGCCGCAACTCGACATCGGTCAGGCCGGTGTAATCGACAAGACGAGAATCACCCGGATCCTCCACACAGATCACAGACATCCAACCAGTCTCCCAGCCCCACCCGAAGACCCGGCAAGCAAACGCAGCCAAGCAAGCGCAATCACACGAACACAACCGGACAAACAAACCCCGGCAAACCCAGACAGACAAGCGAACACAACCACCGGGGCAACCAACAACCAGCGGCCAACGACCGTCGATCAACGGGTCGACGGTCGGCGGGTCCACACGCTGCGGTCGGCGGGTCGGCGGGTCGGCGGGTCGGCGGGTCCGCAGGGACGGTCGGCGGTCCGCAGTCGGCAGGCGGCGAGTCAGCGGGTCCGCAGGCGGCGGGTCCGCAGGCGACGGTCGGCGGTCGGCGATCGGCGGTCCGCAGTCGGCAGGCGGCAGGCGGCAGGCGGCGGGTCTGCGAGTCGGCGGGTCCGCAGTCGGCCGTCGGCGGTCCGCAGTCGGCAGTCGGCAGGCGGCAGGCGGCGGGTCTGCGAGTCGGCGGGTCCGCAGTCGGCAGTCGGCGGTCCGCAGTCGGCAGGCGGCGGGTCGGCGGGTCCGCAGGCGACGGTCGGCGGTCCGCAGGCGGCGGGTCCGCAGGCGACGGTCGGCGATCGGCGGTCCGCAGTCGGCAGGCGGCAGGCGGCAGGCGGCGGGTCTGCGAGTCGGCGGGTCCGCAGTCGGCCGTCGGCGGTCCGCAGTCGGCAGGCGGCGGGTCGGCGGGTCCGCAGGCGACGGTCGGCGGTCCGCAGGCGGCGGGTCCGCAGGCGACGGTCGGCGATCGGCGGTCCGCAGTCGGCAGGCGGCAGGCGGCAGGCGGCGGGTCTGCGAGTCGGCGGGTCCGCAGTCGGCCGTCGGCGGTCCGCAGTCGGCAGTCGGCAGGCGGCAGGCGGCGGGTCTGCGAGTCGGCGGGTCCGCAGTCGGCCGTCGGCGGTCCGCAGTCGGCAGGCGGCGGGTCGGCGGGTCCGCAGGCGACGGTCGGCGGTCCGCAGGCGGCGGGTCCGCAGGCGACGGTCGGCGATCGGCGGTCCGCAGTCGGCAGGCGGCAGGCGGCGGGTCTGCGAGTCGGCAGTCGGCAGTCGGCAGTCGGCAGTCGGTCACTGCACCAAACCCGACCAATCCAGCCCGTCCGGCGTTTGAGGACGCTCGCCGCAGGCGCCCCGGAACAGCAACATCACTCACCGAACGCGTCGCACCTCAGCCCGTCCGGCGCTTGAGGACACCCACCGCAACCGCCCAGGAAGCGCAACCACGACCACCCGACGCAAGACCACCCCAGCCCGTCCGGCGTTTGAGGACGCCCGCCGCAGGCGCCCGGGAACAGCAACATCACCCACCGAACGCAACACACCTCAGCCCATCCGGCGCTTGAGGACCAGCCGGCCGCAGGCCCGGCGCCACCAACCACAACGCCAACCCAGCCCGGAAACCGAAACCATCCCTCAGCCCGTCCGGCGCTTGAGGACCCGCGGGGGCCGGGGGGCGGCCCCCACCCGGGTCGACCCCCAGCCCATCCGGCGCGTGAGGAGCGGCCCGACCCGTCAAGGGGTGAGCGCGGCCACCTCGCCGATGACCACGATCGCCGGCGGCCTGATCCCGGCCGCGGCCACCTCCCCCGCCGCCGCGACCAGCGACGTGCGCAACACCCGCTGCGTGGCCATCGTCCCCTCCTGGATCACCGCGACGGGAGTCGAAGCCGCACGGCCGTGCGCCACCAGCGCCGCCGTGATCGGCCCCAGCCGCTCCACCGCCATCAGCAACACCAGCGTCCCGCGCAGCCGCGCCAACGCCGCCCAGTCCACCAGCGACCGAGGGTCCTCCGGCGCGACATGCCCCGAGACCACCGCGAACTCGTGCGCCACACCCCGGTGGGTGACCGGGATGCCGGCTATCGCCGGTACCGAGATCGCACTGGTGATCCCCGGCACCACCTGACAGGGCACACCGGCCTCCGCGCAGGCCAGCGCCTCCTCGAAGCCCCGCCCGAAGACATAGTTGTCCCCGCCCTTGAGCCGCACCACGAAGCGCCCCGCCTTCGCGTGCGCGATCATCGCGTCGTTGATCGCCTCCTGGGCCATCGCCCGCCCGTAAGGGATCTTCGCCGCGTCGACCACCTCGACATGCGGCGCCAACTCGCCGAGCAGCGCCCGCGGCCCGAGCCGGTCCGCGATCACCACGTCGGCCTCGGCCAGCAGCCGTCGCCCGCGCACGGTGATCAGGTCCGGGTCGCCCGGACCGCCGCCGACCAGCGCCACCCCCGGCAGCACCCCGCTCGGGCGTTCCTTGCGCGCGGCAAGCGACCCGTCGTGCAGGCCCTCGACGATGCGATCCCGCACGCCCGCCGCCCGCCGCGGGTCGCCCCCCGCCAGCACCGCCACGGTCAACCCGTCGTGCCGCCCGCTGGCCGGCGTCCAGGCGCTGGCGTGCGAGGCGTCGTCACAGCGCACGCAGAACACCCGTCGGGCCTCGGCGTCGGCCGCCACCGCCTCGTTCACCTCGGCCACATCGGTCGCGGCCAGCGCGTACCACGCCCCGTCCAGATCACCGGGCGCATAGGCCCGCCGCGCCCAGCGCAGTTCGCCGCCGCTCGCCATGCCCTCGACCGCGGGCGTCGCCTCGGGGGCGACCACGAGCACGTCCGCGCCGGCGTCGAGCAGCGCGGGCAGGCGACGCTGGGCGACCGTACCGGCGCCGACCACGACGACACGGCGACCCTCCAGGCGCAGGCCGGCGGGGTAGGCGGGGGGACCAGGAAGTCGGGACATCGTTCTCACTTTTCCGGGTGGGGCTGGGCGCTCCGCGTACGCGGTGCTCGGTGGGTCCGTGGTGCTCCGCGGCGTTCCGGGAGCCGGCCGGCTGGTTCCGGCCCGCTCCCGGGACACCACGTTTCACCGCGCGGAAAGGGCACCTCTGCCACTCCATCGTGGCCGAGGTGCCCTTCTGCTGCTGCGGGCGGGACTCGAAAAATAGCCGAACCAGTCGGTATCAGTCGATATCAGTCGGTCTTGCCACTGACTCCCGCCGAGTCGAACGTGGCCACATCGTGCAGTACGCGCACCGCGCTCTGCACCAGGGGCAGAGCCAACACCGCGCCGGTGCCCTCGCCGAGCCGCATCTCCAGCTCGACCAGCGGACGCAGCGACAACTTCGCCAGCGCCGCCGCGTGTCCCGGCTCGGCCGACCGGTGCCCGGCGACGCACGCCTGCACCGCCTCCGGCGCGATCGCCTGCGCGACCAGCGCCGCCGCGCCCGCGATCACGCCGTCGAGCACGACCGGGACGCGCAGGGCCGCCGCGCCGATGATGTAGCCGGCGATCGCCGCGTGCTCCAGGCCGCCGATGGCGGCCAGTACGCCGATCGGGTCGCCCGGGTCGGGTTCGTGCCGCGCGAGCGCCGCCTTGACCACCTCGATCTTGCGCCGGTGCGTGGCGTCGTCGATCCCGGTGCCGCGACCCGTCACCTCGGCCACGTCGGCCCCGGTGAACACCGAGATCAGCGCGGCGGAGGCGGTCGTGTTCGCGATCCCCATGTCGCCGGTGAGCAGGCCCCGGTTGCCCGCGGTGACCAGGTCCCGCGCGGTTTCGATGCCGACCTCGATGGCGGCGATCGCCTCCTCGCGGGTCATCGCCGGGCCCTGGGTCATGTCGGCGGTGCCCGGCCGGATCCGGCGCGGCAGCAGTCCGGTGGCATCCGGCAGCTCGGTGGCGACGCCGACGTCCACGACGCACACCTCGACACCGATCTGCTTGGCGAACGCGTTGACCACCGCGCCGCCCGCGAGGAAGTTGCCCACCATCTGGGCGGTGACCTCCTGCGGCCACGGCGACACGCCCTGCGCGTGCACCCCGTGGTCGCCGGCGAATACCGCCACGGCCGCGGGCTCCGGGATCGGCGGTGGGAACGTCCGGGCCAGGCCGGACAGTTGCGCGCCGATCGTCTCCAGGATGCCGAGCGAGCCCGGCGGCTTGGTCATGTTCCGCTGGTGCTCCCACGCCGCGCCGAGCGCCTTGGCGTCGAGCGGCCGCACCGACTGGAGCGTCTCGTCGAGCAGGCTGACCGGCTCCTCGCCGGGCAGGCCGCGCCGACCGTAGGTCTCCTCGTGCACCACCCACGACAGCGGCCGGGCCTTGGCCCAGCCCGAGGTGGCCAGCTCCGGCTCGTCGGGGAAGGCGTCCACGTAGCCGACGCACAGGTACGCCACCACGTCGATGTGCTCCGGAAGCCCGAGCGCCGTGGCCAACTCACGCTCGTCGAAGAAGCTCACCCAGCCGACTCCCAGGCCCTCCGCCCGGGCGGCGAGCCACAGGTTCTCCACCGCGAGCGCGCTGGAGTAGGGGCCCATCTGCGGCTGGGTGTGCCGACCGAGGGTGTGCCGACCGCCGCGCGTGGCGTCCACGGTCACCACGATGTTGACCGGGGTCTCCAGGATCGCCTCGACCTTTATCTCCAGGAACTGCTTGGCCCGGGCCTTGGGCAGCGAGGTGGCGTACGCCTCCCGCTGGCGCTGGGCCAGTTCCTGGACGGTGACCCGGGTCTCCTCGGAGCGGATCACCACGAAGTCCCACGGCTGCGAGTAGCCCACGCTGGGCGCCGCGTGCGCCGCCTCCAGGACCCGGACCAGCACGTCGTCCGGCACCGGGTCGGGCCGGAACCCGGCCCGCACGTCGCGCCGCTCGCGCATGACGCGGTGCACCGCCTCGCGCGCCGCGTCGTCGTAGCCGGGAGCGGCGGGGCCACGATCGACCTCGGGCACCTCCTCCTCGGCGACCTCCGCCTCCGCGTCCTCGGCACCGTCCGTGCCCTCGGCCGCCTCCGGGGCGGCCGCGGCCTGCGCCGGCACGGGCTCGGCCGGCTGCGCCGCCTCGGCGGTCGCCGGCTCCCCGGGAGTGGTGGGCAGCAGCACGGTCTCGGCGGTCGCCGACGCCTGCGCGCCCGCGGTCACCGGCTCCGGCGCACCCTCGGCCCCGGCCGCATCCGGCTGCGTGGTCGCCTCGGGGGCGTCCACCGCGCCGTCGGCGACCACGCCGACCGGGCCGGCCGGCGGCGGCGGAATCCTGGGGATCTCGCCGGTCGCGGGCTGCGGCTGCCGTTCGGCGGCGGCGGTGGGGGTGACCCGGGGGCCGTGCATGGCGGTGCCTTCGTCGGACGTATGGGGAGCCGCCGGCGTGGCTCCGTCGCCGGAGTCGGCCTCGACCGGCCCCGCGACGGGCTCGGGGGCCGTCGCGGGCGGCTGTTCGACCGGTACCTCCTCGGCGAGGAGCTCCGCCGCGATGGCCCGCGTCGTCGGCCCGGCCGCACGCACCGGAGCGGCGGCCGGCGCCTCGACCGGCACATCCGCAGCGTCGGGCACGTCGACGCCGGCCGCCTCGGCGGGCACATTCGGGGCCGCGGGCGCCGTCGCACCGTCTCCACCGGGTACGTCCGGCGCACTCGCCGGCCCCCCGGAAGCCTCGGGCCCGACCGCCGAAGCCGCCCGCGCGTCCGGCACGTTCGCCGCCGGAGCCGGAACATCCGACCCGACGGGCGCACTCGCCGAAACCTCGGGAGCCGGTACGACCTGCGCCGCATCCGCTTCGACAGGCACCGCTTCGGCAACCGCGGTCGCCTGCGCCTCGGGGCCGGCGGCCGCAGCCGGCGCGCCCGCCCCATCCGCACCGACCGACGCCTGCCCCACGGGCACGGCAGCCGCATCGGCCGCCACATTCCCCGCAGCCGGCCCGGCCGCCGCCTCGGCGCCCTCGGGCCCGGCCTGCGTCGCCGCGGCCACACTCGCCGAAGCCTCGACGTCCTCCGCCTGCGCGACGGGGGCCGGCACCGGCACATCCGCCGGCGCCTCGACGACCGGCACCGCCTGGGCGTCGGAATCGGCGGGCACGGACGCAACGGCGCCCGAACCGGACACCGCCTGCACCTCCGCCGCCCCGGCCGCACCATCCGCCGGCGCCGCCTGCGCATCCGACCCGGCAGGCACCGTCGCGGGCGCATCCGCAGTCACGGCAGCCGGCGCGTCCGGCACGGCGGCAGCCGCCACCGGCGCACCCGGCGCGGTCGGCGAAGCCTCGGCGACCGGCCCCGCCGGTGCGGCGGACTCGACCGGCGCACTCACGGCGGGCTCCGCAGCGGGCACGGCCTGCGCCACGTCCGAAGCCGGCGCGTTCTCCTCAACCGGCGCTTCCGCAAACTCGGTTGCCGACTCGACCGGCTGCTCCCCCGGCACGGGCCCCTCGGGCGCCGGCACCACGGCGGGCGACGACTGCTGCGCCGGCGCAGCCGGCTGCCCGCCGACCACGCCGCCCACGGGCAAAACCACGGTCTCGGCCGGAGCCGCCTCCGCAGGTGGCCCGACCGGCCCGGCGGGAGCCGCAACCGGCTGCGCCGCCACGGCCTCGTCCTGGCTCGGCGCGGCGGCGACCGCCGCCTCCGCCGGGCCCTCGTTCACGGCCGCCGGCTCCGGCGGCGCCACCGGCCCGATGGGCGCGGCGGCAGCGGGAGTCGTCCCCTGCTCGGCCACTCGCTCCGGACGCCGTCGACGCCCCCCGGTGCCCTCGGGCACGACGGGGGCCACCGGCTGCGCGACCGCAGCCTGCTCGGGGGCGGGCGATGCGACGGCCGGCGGCGATGCGACGACCGGCGCCGCGACCTCGGCATCCGGCGTCGGCGCGGCCGCGGGCACCGGAACCGGCTCGGCGGTCGGCGCCGCCGTCGGGTCGACCGCCGGAGCGGCCCCCGGCAGCACGCTCGCGACCGCGTCCGGCGCAGGCTGTACGAACCTCGGCGGCATCGCCTGTGTCGGCACACCGGGCAGCGGTTGCGGTATGGCCGGCGCGGTCACCCCCTGCACGGGAGCGGCCGGCGTAACCGGCGCCGCGGACTCGACCACCACGGCCGGCTCGACGGGCGCGGCCGACGCCACGGCACCCTCGGCCACGACCGGCGCACCCTGCTCGACCGGCGGCGCTCCCGCCGCGGCGGCCTGCTCCCGCTCGGCCGGCGGCGGCACCACCGGCACCGCCAACGGCTTCTGCGCCACCGGGCCCTGTGCCGGGATGCCGGTGTTCACCGCGTCGCCCACGGGGTGCGCACCGCTGTGCGGCCCCGCCTGCTGCGGTACCGGCCCACGGCCCACCCGACGCTGCCGGCGCGGCGGCAGCGTGGTGCGCTGCGGCACGGCGGCGGCCACCGGGAACGGCGGCGTGTCGACCGGATTGCCACCCATGGGCTGCTCGGGCGCGGGCACCTGGGCCTGAGTCGCCGGCTGCGACTGCTGCGCCTGCGACCGATCCGGCTCCGCGGGCACCTGCACCGACTGCGGTTCCGGCTGCGCCGGTTGCCCCGGCACGTGCTCCGCGCCCTGCGCCGCCCGCACCCGCTGGCGCAACCGACCGCCACTGACGGCGGGCGCCGCTTCGGCACCCCCGGACGCACCGACCGGGGCGCCCCCGGGCGCCTGCCCGACCACGCCCTGCCCCACCGGGACCGCGCCGGCAGCCGGGCCGTACTCGCCCGCGACCGCGCCCGGCGGCACGAACCGCGGTGCCAGCGGCGGCGGCACCACGGGCACCGCCTGCGGCGGAACCGGCACGGGCACACCCGCACCCGGCCCGCCCGAAGCCGCCTCGGCCGCGCCCGGCACCGCCCCACCCGGGGTCTGCGCCGGCGCCGGGTACGGCTCGGCAACGCCCTGCGCCGGGCCGTACGCCCCCGCGCCGAACCCCTGCACCGGCTGCGGAACTTCCTGATGCGGCGTCATGGGACCGGGAGGATACGGAATCTGACCGGCCGTCAGAGGCGCGGCCGGCTCGGCGTAGGTCTCCGGCAGTTCGGGCTCGTCGATGATCATCGCGGCGAACATGCCGGACTGCGGGCCGGGCACGGCGTCGTACGCCTGCTCGACCGGCGGTACCGGGACCTGTCCCGAGGCGTCCTCGCCGGCGGCGACCATGCGGTCGGCCAGCGACATCCCGGGGGCCGTCGGTACGTTCGGGTCGGCCCAACCGGCCTGCGGGCCGGGCATCAACAGCGAGTCCTCGTCGTCCAGATCGTCGTACGGATACGGACCGGCCGGTTCCCCGACCGGACCGGTGCCGGCGGCGTGCCCGGCGGGGGCAGGGCCCACGCCCTCCCCGGCAGGTCGGCGCTCGTCGGCTTCGCTCATCGAACTACTCCTTCCAGGGCAGCCGCGAAGGCCAGCGTCGTGGCACGATCCCGCACCGCGATCCGAAGCCAATCCGGGCCCAGGCCCGGAAAGGTGTCGGCCCGCCGAACCGCGTAGCCTCGCTCCCTCAGCTGCTCGCGGATCTCTGGGCCCCCCTCGGTCCGCGCGAGCACGAACGAGGATCGGGGAACGACCGGTAGCCGCATCCCCGCAACCGTGCGCAGTCTCTCCACGAGGTACGAACGGTCAGCCGCGAGCGTAACGGCCAACGCCTCCGCCTGCGCCAGCGCCTCCGGCGTGCAGCACGCCTCGGCGGCGATCAGCGCCGGTGTCGACACCGACCACAACGGCTGAGCGTCCGTGAGGATGCGCACCAGATCCGGGGAAGCCAGGACGTAACCGATCCGAAGTCCGGCCAACGCCCAGGTTTTCGTGAGACTTCGCACAACGACGAGCCCGGGCAGGTCGCGCCGATCGGCCACGCTTTCGGGTTCGCCGGGGACGGTGTCGGCGAACGCCTCGTCGACCACGAGGATCCGGCCGGGGCGCGCGAGCGCGGCGATCGTGGCCGCCGGGTGCAGCACCGAGGTGGGGTTGGTGGGGTTGCCGAGCACGACCAGGTCGGCCGATGCGGGGATCCGCGCCGGGTCGAGCGCGAAGCCGTCGCGCTCGTCGAGCAACACCCGGTCCACGGCGTGCCCGGCGGCGCGCAGCGCCGCCTCGGGCTCGGTGAACTGCGGGTGTACGACGACCGCGTGCCGGGGGGTCAGGGTGCGGGCGAGCAGTACGAACGCCTCGGCGGCGCCCGCCGTGGGCAACACCTCGGCGACCGGGCGCCGGTGTCGGCCGGCGATCGCGGCGCGGGCGCGGGTGGTGTCGGGGTAGGCGGCCAGGTCGCGCAGGCTCGCGGCGAGTCGGTGCACCAGCCACGACGGCGGTTCCGCGAGCCGCACGTTGACCGCGAGGTCGACCAGGCCGGGCCCGATCTCCGCGTCGCCGTGGTGGCGCAGGTCCACGTCCGGGCTCACGCGCGCGCCCGACGTGCCGTCCCGATCGTCGGGTGCGGGCCCGTCCGGCTCCGTCATCGCGTCATTGCCCATGCTTTCCCGGCTTCCCGTGCCCCTGCCCGGCGTCACCGCCCGGTGCCCCTGCCCCGCCCGTGTCGTTCGTATCCATGATGGTGGTGATGGTGCCCGCTCCGACGGCCGGGGTCCCGGCGTTGATCGCGAGCAAGCACTTCCCGATCGATTCGCCGTACGAATTCGACCGCCACGGCGCCGAGTCGGCTCGATCCCACACCGATCACGACATTTGTCGATCCCCTTCACCACCCGTCGACCCCACGTGACGGGCAATCGCCACCGTACAGCGCGGACGCGCCCCCACGCCGCGCGTCTTCGCCACCACCAACTCGCCCGGCGGCGCGCCCGGTACCGGCCCGAGC
The DNA here is from genome assembly GCF_002024165.1 of Embleya scabrispora. Lineage (NCBI taxonomy): Bacteria > Bacillati > Actinomycetota > Actinomycetes > Kitasatosporales > Streptomycetaceae > Embleya > Embleya scabrispora. The sequence continues at coordinate 6,478,997 of NZ_MWQN01000001.1, read as the reverse complement.
CGGGCCGCGGCCTCGGCGACACTCGACGTGCCGACCGCCGCCAGCACCCGCTCGGACGGATGGGGCACCGGCACCTCGGCCAGGTCCGCCGCCGGCCGCGCGTACAGCGGCAATCCGAGCAGCGCCGCGCCGGCCACCAGGCCCGGCTCGTCCACCCGCGAGGCCACGGTCACCAGCGCGCGCACCGCCGAACGCGCCGCTCCGGCCCGCGCCAACGCGGCGCACACGCTCGCGCGCACCTCCTCCGCGCCGACCCCGCGCGCCGCCCCGATCCCGACCACCCACACCCGGGCGCCCGCCCCGAAGTCGGCCGATCCGCAGGCATCGTCCGCCCGCGGATCATCCGCCCGCCGACCACCCGTCACGAACGATCCCCCCACACCACGAACACCGGGTGCGCCGGCTCCAACCCCAGCGCCCCACCGCTCGGCGCCGACAACCGCGACGACTGCACCAGGCAGCCGTCCACCGTGTAGCCCGCCCGCTCCAGCACCGCACGCGCCTCGGCCACCCGGTCCACCTCCGACAGCCCGGCGACGATCCGCTCCGGACGCCGCGCCGCACACGCCGCCAGCGTCGAGGGCCCGCCCCCGCCGACGAACACCACGTCGGGCAACGGCAGTCGGGCCAGCACCTCGGGCGCCTTGCCGTGCACCACCTGCACCTCGACGCCGAACCGGGAGGCGTTCTCCGCGATCAGGTCGCACCGGAACGCGTCCTGCTCGATCGCGACCACCGCGGCGCCGTGCCGGGCGCACTCCACGCCGACCGAACCGCTGCCCGCGCCGACGTCCCAGACCAGATCGCCGGGCCGCGGCCCGAGTCGGGCCACCGCGAGCGCGCGCACCTCGGCACGGGTGATCGCGCCCGGGCGATGCGCGTACGACTCCTCGGCCAGCGCCCAGCCGCGCACCGGCCCCGGAAAACCGGGCCGTTCGCCCGCCAACCAGCCCGCGGCGGCGCCCGCGCGCGGCGCCGGACCGATCACGATCACCACGTCCACGTCGGACCACTCGTGCCCGATCGCGTGCTCCGCGGAGACCATCGAGATCTCCTCGTCCTCGGTGCCCAGCCGCTCGCAGACCACGAACGTGCGCGGCACGTCGGTGAGCAGCGCGGCCAGTTCGGCCGGACCCGCACCGGAACCGGTCAGCACCGCGACCTTGCCGAACGCCCGGCACAGGTTCGCCGCCCGCCGCACGTCCCGGCCCAACGCGCTGACCACGCGGGCGTCGTCCCACGCCATCGAGGCCCGGGCGAACGCCAGCGCGACCGAGGACACCGCGGGCACGATCTCCAACTCCAGGCCGTACTCGGCCCGGCGCAACAACCGCACGATCCCGAAGAAGCCGGGATCGCCGATCGCGAGCACCACCGCGATGCCGCGATGCGCGCCGATCCGCTGCGCGGCCACGTGTACGTTGCCCAGCACCACCCGTTCGGCCCCGTCGGGCACCTCGACGGCCGCCAACACCCGCTCCGGCCCGGCGACCAGCGTCGCCGCCCGCAGCGCCTGGACGGCCGGCGCCGACAGCGGCCCGCCGTCGTACCCGATCACGGTCACCCGATCAGCCATGGCCATCCCCCCTCGCCGCGCCGAACCCCGGGGGAGGTTCCGCGCGGACCTGCGGCGGCGCCCGTGACCGGGCGCCCGTTACCCGACACGACGTCGGCTTTCCCACCCGGGGTTGCGCCGATCACGCACCGAGAGTGACTTCTTCCCCGGTCCCCGAGGGCACCGGGGTCCCCGCGGTCGCCCCGGCCGCCACACACGCGTCGACGAACCGCCTGGGCAGATCCGGCGCTCCCGCCCAATGGGTGTGCAGATACGACGCGTGCACCGACCCTACGACGTGCCCCTCGAAGCCCGTCTCCCCCAGGCTCCACGCGGGCCGGCCGCCCGCCCTCGGGGTGAGCGTGGTGCGGTGGAACTCGTGTCCGCGCACCACCCGTCCGGTCGCCGCGAGCACCGAGTCGTGCGCCGCCGTCGCCTCGCGATAGCCCAGGGTCAGCCGCTCGGTCATCCGCGCGTCGGCGGGCAACACCCCGCACATCGGCGCCCCGTCCAAGCTCCGGGCCAGGTACAGCAGCCCCGCGCACTCCGCCGCGATCGGCCCGCCGCGCCCGGCCAGCGCCACCACGTCCGCGCGCAGCGTCGCGTTCGCCGCCAACTCGGCCGCGTACACCTCGGGAAATCCGCCGCCCACCACCAGGCCCGCGGTCCGTTCGGGCAACCGCTCGTCGCGCAGCGGATCGACGGTGACCACCTCGGCCCCGGCCGCACCGAGCAGTTCGGCGGTCTCGGCGTAGGCGAAGGTGAACGCCGAGCCGCCCGCGAGGGCGATTCTCGGCCGCCCGGCAACCGGGCCGCCGACCTCCTCGGCCGCGTTCCACGGCGCGTCCGGCAGCGCCCGCGCACCCGCCGCGATCCGCCGCACGGCGGCCAGGTCCACGCTGCGCGCGATCAGTTCGCCGAGCGCCTCCACGGTGCGCACCGCGTCGGCGTGCCGCTCGGCGACCGGGACCAGGCCCAGGTGCCGGGCGGGTTTGGCGATCGAGTCGTGTCGGCGCAGCACGCCCAGGACGGGCATGCCGATCTCGTCCAACGCCTCGCGCAGCATGCTCTCGTGGCGGTCCGAGCCGACCCGGTTGAGGACCACCCCGGCCACGCCCACGGCCGGCTCGAAAGTGTCGAACCCGCGCACGAGCGCGGCCACCGAACGGCTCTGCGCCCGCGCGTCCACGACCAGCACCACCGGCGCCCCGAGCAGCCGCGCGACATGCGCGGTGGAGGCATATCCGCCTCGCCCGGCCGCGCCGTCGAACAGCCCCATCACGCCCTCGATCACGGCGAGATCGGCGCCGCGCGCGCCATGCGCGAACAGCGGCCCGATCCGCTCCTCGCCGACCAGGAACGGATCGAGATTGCGCCCGACCCGACCGGCGGCCAGCGCGTGATACCCGGGATCGATGTAATCCGGCCCCACCTTGTGCGGCGACACGACGTCCCCGCGCCGGGTGAACGCGGCGATCAGCCCGGTGGCCACGGTGGTCTTCCCGTGCCCCGAGGCGGGCGCGGCGATCACCACCCGCGGCGGAGCACTCACCACTCGATGCCCCGCTGGCCCTTTTGCCCGGCGTCCATCGGGTGCTTGACCTTGGTCATCTCGGTGACCAGGTCGGCGGCCTCGATCAGGCGCGGATCGGCATCGCGGCCGGTGATCACCACGTGCTGGCTGCCGGGCCGATCCCGCAGCACCGCGACCACCTCGTCCACGTCCACCCAGCCCCACTTCATCGGATAGGTGAACTCGTCGAGCACGTACACCCGATACGTCTCGGCGGCCAGGTCCCGCTTGATCTGCTCCCAGCCCTGGCGAGCCGCCTCCGCGTGGTCCTCCTGCGTACCCTCGCGCTGGATCCAGGACCAGCCCTCACCCATCTTGTGCCAGGTGACCGGCCCACCCTCCCCGGTCTCGTCATGCAGGCGCCCGAGGGTGCGCAACACACTCTCCTCGCCCACCTTCCACTTCGCCGACTTCACGAACTGGAACACCCCGACGGCCCACCCCTGATTCCACCCCCGCAGGGCAAGCCCGAAGGCGGCCGTCGACTTCCCCTTGCCGGCCCCGGTATGCACGACCACCAACGCCCGATTCCGCCGCTGACGCGTAGTCAGCCCATCAGCAGGCACATGCACGGGAACACCCTGCGGCACGACAATCTCCCTCTACCCACTGACCCGAAACAAAAGCCCCAGGCCAACCGATTCCAACCCGTCCGGCGCTTGAAGACAGCACCCCAAAACCCGACCCGACCCACCCGGCACAACCAAGATCAGCCCGTCCGGCGCTTGAGGACAAAGCGGGGCGCAGCCCGGCCGACCACTTCCCGGCCGACCCATCGCCCAGGGCCGACCGAGCTCAGCCCGTCCGGCGCTTGAGGACCGGCGGGCCGCAGGCCGGCCAACCACACCCCGGCCCACGACCGACCAAAAACCAGCCCGTCCGGCGCATGAGGACCCTCACGCCACCGAGCGCACATCCCGCACCAGCCCCGCCAGCCCCTCCGCCGCGAGTTCGTCCAACGTCACCACCGGCCCACCCAAATCCCCGGCAAGCCGGGCCGCCAGGCCCAACCGCACCGGACCGCTCTCGCAGTCCACCACCAACGACGCGACACCCCCGGCCGCCAACAGCCGAGCCGCCCGCCGGCTCTCCCCCAGCGCGTCCCGCCCACCCGTGGCCCGCCCGTCGGTGACCACCACGAGCAGCGGCCGCCGCAGCGGATCACGCAGCCGCTCCACCCGCAACGTCTCGTGCGCACGCAACAGTCCGGCCCCCACGGGCGTACGCCCCCCGGTCGGCAACGCCGCCAGCCGCGCCGCGCCGATCTCCACCGACGACGTCGGCGGCAATGCCAACGACGCCCCCGCGCCCCGGAAGGTGACCAGCCCGACCTTGTCCCGTCGCTGATAGGCGTCCAGCAGCAGGGACAACACCGCGCCCTTGACCGCCTGCATGCGCTTGCGCGCCGCCATCGACCCGGACGCGTCCACCACGAACAGCACCAGGTTGCCCTCGCGTCCCTCACGGACCGCCTCGCGCAGATCGGTGCGCCGCAGCAGCAGCCCCGCGCCGGTACGTCCGCGCGCCTTCTGGTGCAGCGCCGCCGCCCGCACCGTGGCCGCGACATGCAGCCGGGTCACCCGGCCCGCGGCGACCTGCGCACCGGTGGTACGCCCGCTCGCGGTCCGCGCGCGCGAGCGGCGCCCGGCCGCGCCCTGCCCGACCCCGGGCACCGCGAACAGCCGGGTGCGATACGGCTCGGCCGCCGCCACCGCGGCCTGCTCCCGCCCACCGTCCGAACCGGCCGGCGCCCCAGACACCGGGGCATCCTCGGTACCGGGCGCCGAACTCGGCGCCGCCTCGGTCGGCTTCGACCCCTGGCCCGCCGACCCGTCCGACCCGTCCGAGCCATCCGACCGGTCCGCACCGTCCGACCGCTCCGACCCGTCCGACCCGTCCGACCCCGCCGGCGGCTCCCCGCCCCCGTCCGGCCCGTCCCCCTCCGGCTCCGGCTCCGGTTCGGGCTCCTCCGGATCCCGCAGCGCCTCGTCGAGCAGCGCCTCGTCCAGACCGGGCGCGTCGAACGGATTGCGCCGCCGCCGGTGCGGCAGCGCCAACAGCGCGGCCTGCCGCACGTCCTCCGCAGTCACCTCGGTCCGCCCGTGCCAGGCGGCCAGCGCGATCGAGGTACGCGCCGTGACCAGGTCCGCCCGCATCCCGTCCACCTCGAACGACGCGCACACCCGGGCGATCCGCTCCAACTCGGCGTCGGGCAACCGCACCTCGGCCAGCACCTTGCGGGCCGCCAGGATCCGCCCGGCCAACGCCGCGTCCTCGTCCGCCCACCGCGCCGCGAACCCGTCGGGGTCGGCCTCGTACGCCAACCGGCGGCGCACCACCTCGGCCCGCTCGCGCGGCTCCCGGCTCGCCGCCACCTCCACGGTCAGCCCGAACCGGTCCAGCAACTGCGGCCGCAGCTCGCCCTCTTCCGGGTTCATCGTGCCCACCAGCAGGAACCGCGCGGCGTGCCGCACGGACACCCCCTCGCGCTCCACGTGCGAGGTACCCATCGCCGCCGCGTCCAAGAGCAGGTCGACGAGGTGGTCGTGCAGCAGGTTGACCTCGTCGACGTACAGCACGCCCCGGTGCGCGGCGGCCAGCAGTCCGGGTTCGTACGCCTTGACGCCCTCGGTGAGCGCACGTTCGATGTCCAGCGAGCCGGCCAGCCGGTCCTCGCTGGCGCCGACCGGCAGTTCCACCAGACGCGCGGGGCGCGAGACGCCGCCGACGGCCGGATCGTGCGGGCCGTCGGGGCAGTGCTCGTCCGGCCGGACCGGTTCGCAGGAGAAGCGGCACCCCGGTACGACCGCGACCTCGGGCAGCTGGCTCGCCAGCGCGCGCACCATGGTCGACTTGGCGGTGCCCTTCTCGCCCCGCACCAACACCCCGCCGACCGCGGGCGAGACCGCGTTCAACACCAGGGCCAGACGCAGGTCGGCCAGCCCGACGATGGCGGAGAACGGGTAGGCGGCGCTCATCGGCGCCGGCCCGGCGTCGTCGATTCGCCATCGGATGTCCGTACCGTGCATATCGGTAGGACCATCGCCGGGAACATCGGTATCAAGCACGCAGGCATGCGCCGTCGGCCTCCCTCGGGTGTCCACGCCCTGGTCGGTGGCGGGACCCGCGTTCGGGGTCCCGGACAGCGGCAAGTCTCTGGCTCACGCCCGCCCGAGGGCGCGCGTTCACAGTGGCGGGACCGCTCCGGGTTGCCGCATCGCGCCGCCGCCTCCGGATGTACCGGCACCGAGGTGTGGTCCGCGTCCCGTTCGGCCGCGAACACACCTCGACACCGGGCCCGAAGGTGCTCCGCGCGATCCGCCGGATTCCTTCCCTGCTGTCGGCCACACCCTCTCACATGCCCCGAAACACGCCACGGCCCCCGCCGGATGGACCGGGCGGGAGCCGTGGTGGGTGGTGTGCGCCGCGGCGCGGGCGGTGGGGTCACGCCGCGAGGGTCAGAACGCGGCGAGCACGTTGCCCTTGTACTCGTCGGCGATGTACTTCTTCACCTCGGGCGAGTTCAGCAGCTTCGCCAGCTTCTGGACGCGCGGGTCGGTGTCCTTGCCCTTCTTGACCACCAGGACGTTCGCGTAGGGGTTGTTGTCGGCCTTCTCCACCGCGATGCCGTTCTTGCCCGGGGTCAGCCCCGCGTCCAGCGCGTAGTTGCCGTTGATCACCGCGCCGTCCACGTCGTCCAGCGCGCGGGGCAGCTGCGCCGCCTCGATCGCCTTGAACTTGAGCTTCTTCGGGTTGTCGGCGATGTCCTTCTCGGTCGCCGTGGTGGTCGCGCCGTCCTTGAGCTTGATCACACCGTTGTCGGCGAGCAGCTTGAGCGCACGACCGCCGTTGGTGGCGTCGTTCGGGAACGCGATGGTCGCGCCGTCCTTCAGCTCGGCGAGCGACTTGACGTTCTTGGAGTAGAGCGCGAGCGGCTCCAGGTGCACCGGCACCACCGGGGTCAGGCTCTTGCCCTTCTCCTTGTTGTACTCCGCCAGATACGGCTTGTGCTGGAAGAAGTTGGCGTCGACCGCGCCCTCGTCCAGGGCCGGATTCTGCTGGGTGTAGTCCGAGAACTCCTTGATCTCCAGCTTCAGGCCCTCCTTCGCGGCGAGGTTGTCCTTGATGTACTTCAGGATCTGCGCGTGCGGGACGGCGGATGCGGCGACCTTGAGCGGGTCGGAGGCGGACGAGCCCTTCTTGTCGTCGCTGCCGCAGGCGGCGAGACCGAGTCCGAGGGCGGCGACGGCGGAGATGGCGACGAACTTGTCGATACGCACGAAGAGTGCCTTTCCTGGTGGTGCGGTGTACGCGGGCGAGATGCCTCGCGTCCTAGCGGTGGGCGAGCCTGCGGGAGAGCAGATCGCCGAGGAATTGCACGAGTTGAACCAGGACGACGAGCACCGCGATGGTGACGAGCATCAGGTTCGTCTCGAAGCGTTGGTAGCCGTAGCGGATGGCCAGGTCGCCGAGCCCGCCGCCGCCGACCACACCCGCCATCGCGGAGTAGCCGACGATCGCGACGACGGTCACGGTGATCGCCGAGATGATCGACGGCACCGCCTCGCGCACGAGCACCTTGCGCACGACGGTGAACGTGCCCGCGCCCATCGACTGGGCGGCCTCGATCAGGCCCCGGTCCACCTCGCGCACCGCGGTCTCCACCAGGCGCGCGAAGAACGGGATGGCGCCCACGGTCAGCGGCACGATCGCGGCGTCGGTGCCGATGGTGGTCCCGGTCACCCAGCGGGTGAACGGGATCAGCGCGACGAGCAGGATCAGGAACGGGATCGACCGCCCCACGTTGACCACCAGGCCGAGCAGCTTGTTCGCCGGCGCGAAGGACAACGGCCCGCCGCGGTCGGTGAGCACGAGCAGCAGCCCGATGGGCAGGCCGATCAGTACGGTGATCAGCGTCGCGACGCCGACCATGTACAACGTCTCCTGCGTGGCCGTCTCCAGCAGTGGCCGCATCTCGGACCAGGTCATCGTCAGAGCTCCTTGCCCGCGAGCGCCCCGCCGTCGGCGGCGGCGACGTCGGCGTCCGATGTGGTGTGGCCGGTCCCCGACTCGGCTTCGGCCTCGTCGATCACGTCGACCTGGAGGCCCTGCTCGCGCAGGTAGCCGATCGGCACCACGTTGTGCTCGAAGGTGCCGTCGAGCGAGATCCGCATCCGGCCGATCTGCCGGCCGCCGACGCTCTCCACGGCCGCGCCCAGGACGTTGACGTCCACGTTGTAGGTGCGCGCGAGGGTGGAGATGAACGGCTGCGCCGTCTCCTCGCCCCGGAAGGTGATGTCGACCAGCGTGCGGCCCGCGAGCACGGCGGGCGTACCCAGCGGGAACATCTCCCGGGCCAGCCGCGAGTCGGAGCGGCCGAGCAGCTCGGGCACCGTGCCCGACTCGACGATTCGGCCGCCTTCCATCAGCGCGGCCGAGTCGCAGATGTTCTTGACCACGTCCATCTCGTGGGTGATCAGCAGGATCGTCAGGCCGAGTCGGTCGCGCAGGTCGCGCAGCAGGGCCAGGATCGAGCGGGTGGTCTCCGGGTCGAGCGCCGAGGTGGCCTCGTCGGACAGCAGTACGCGCGGTTCGGCGGCCAGCGCGCGGGCGATGCCCACCCGCTGCTTCTGGCCGCCGGACAGCTGCGCGGGGTACGCCTTGGCGTGCTCGGCGAGGCCGACCAGGTCGAGTAGTTCGGCGACCCGGCGGGCCCGGTCCCGGCGCGGCACCCCGGCGATCTCCAGCGGTACCGCGACGTTCCCGGCGACGGTGCGGCTGGAGAGGAGGTTGAAGTGCTGGAAGATCATCCCGATGCCGCGCCGCTCGGCGCGCAGCGCGCTCGCGGACAGCGAGGTCAACTCGCGCC